>NZ_CP044231.1:2610175-2936447 GCF_008727755.1 Microbacterium caowuchunii | reverse complement strand
CCATCATCGCGCCGAGTCCGCCGATGGTGGACCGGTGCTGATCCTCGAGCGCGCTCTGATCGCGCTCGGTCTGGCGCAGCGCGGTCTCGAGGTGGACCAGCGTCGCGTTGATCCGGTTCGCGCCGCTCGTCCAGGTCTGCATCATCTCGGAGTACGAGCGTGCCGCGTCGCCCGTCCAGATCGAGAGGATCTGATCCAGCTCGGCCTGCACGCGCCGGGTGCTGTCGGCGATGTCGATGTGCGCTCCCGCGACGGCCTCGGCGCCGCGCCGCAGCGCCCCTTCGGCGGCGGAGATCTCTTTGCTCATGACTGCCCCTCACAGATCTGTGCTCGACGTTCGTGCATCGGTCAGTCCCTTCCCCCGGCGCCGGCGTTCTCGGAGCGCGGGCCGAAGTCCTCGTCGTCCTCGATCTTCGGGGCGATCGGTCCGCCCAATCCTCGGCCTTGCTTCTCGGACCGGCCGCCGGCCCCTGCCGGAGCGCCGCCGCCGCCCATCATCGCGGTGCCGCCGCGTCCCGCTCCGCCATCGGCGCCGGCACCGGCCGCGCCGGTCGCGCCGCCGCCGCGGGCGCCCAGCATCCCGCCGCCGGTTCCGGACCCGGCTCCGGCTCCGGCACCGCCGGCGTTGGCGGTGAGCCCGCCCGCCATGCCCCCGGCGCGACCCAGCCCGCCGGCTCCGCCCGATCCGCCGAGTCCGCCCGCGCCACCCGCGCCGCCCAGGCCGCCGAGGCCGCCGAGTCGTCCCAACCCACCTGCGGCCGCCGCGCGGCCCAGCCCGCCGAGTGCCGCGGCTCCGCCGGCGCCGGCGATGAGTCCGCTGGTGAGGCCGCCGGTTCCGCCGCCGAGTCCACCGGGGGAGGGCACCTGGGTGCCCGGGCCCGGTACACCGCCGGAGATCGGGCCGTCCGGCGTCAGGTCCGGGGGTGCGGGCACGGTGGGCGTCGTGGGCGTCGGGAACACCGGCGGCGTGGGCGTCGTGGGCGTCGGGAACACCGGCGGCGTGGGCGTGGTGGTCACCGGCGGCTGCGGCACCAGGACGGGCGGCTGCCCGGGGACGGGGACGATCACGGCCCCGCCGCCCCCGGATCCGGGAGAGCCCTGGTCCATCGGGTTCACGTTGAAGTTGGGGTAGTTCTCGAAGCTGCGGTTGCCGGGCGGCGGTACGGGCACGGGCTGGTATTCCGGGCCGTCGTACGCGGTGCCCCCGGGACCGACGGGCGGCGGCGGCTCCAGCGGTTCGGGCGCCGTCAAGCCGTCCAGCCGATCGCTGATCTCCTCGACGGCCTTCTGCGCCTGGGATTCCCGGCGATTGCCGAAGAACCAGTTCGCCGCCTGCACGGCGCCCTCGCCGGCGATGATCGAGATCGGTCCGAGCGGGATCGTGGCACCGGTCGCCGCACCCCGGACGAGGGCCTCCTGCTCCGGGGTGAGACCGCCGGAGCCGAGTTCCTGGAGCCGGGTCGCGGCGTCGCGGCGGAGCTCGTTCGCCCGCGCGACGTAGGTTTTCACCTGGACGAGGTAGTTCTTCAGGCGGGCCGCCTCCTTCGCGGCCTCGCTGAGGCTCTCGGAGGCGGCGAGGCCGGACTCGCCGGTCAAGCCATGGTCGGTGGCGGCGCGTCTCAGGACCGGGCGCAGGCTCTCCAGCGCCGCATCCAACTCTTCCTGTGCGGGGAGGTCCCAGGACTCTCCCCCGTGCGCCAGGTTGCGCAGGCGGTTCTCCCACTCGCTCACGGTGTGCCTCCGTTCGGGTTCTTCTTGCTCCGTCTCACCAGGACGATGGTGAGGATGACTGCGCCGACGATCACGATGAGCAGTACGACGGCCCCGATGACGACCGGGACGACCCAGCCGGGCGCGTCCTCGTCGGCCGTGGGGGCGGAGGGGTCCGCGGAGGGCGTCGCCGCCGGTGCCTCGGACGAATACTGCGCGATCTGATCCAGGGACGGCCCGCCGAACCGGCGGTCCATGATCGGGTTCTCGTCGGGGTACTGCGCGGGATCGACACGAAGGAGGTGGCCGAGCGACGCGGCGCCGTATCCGAAGCCGCCGGTCGGGTCGTACTCGAGTTCGTGGTCGTCCGCCCAGGTGTTGTGGATGAGGGACTGGATGAGCTGGTTGCCGCCCGCCTCCGGGTACTTCTGCGACGTGACGGCGAGCATCCCCGCGACGATCGGCGCGGACAGCGAGGAGCCCGTGACCGGGATGGTGTCCGCCCAGCCGCCCGTCGCCGTTCCGACGGTGTCGATGTCGACACCGGCCGCGACCACCGTCACCTCGTTGTCGATGACCGGTGTGCCCTGCGCGTCGGTCTGCAGGTTCCCGTCCACGTCGAAGGCGTTCACGGTGACCACGCCGTTGAACGCACTCGGGAAGTTCGCGAGGGGATCCCCCGCGGCGTCGTTGGAGATGGCCGAGACGAAGACGACCCCCCGGGCGATGGCCTGGGCGATGACCTCCTCATCGGCCGCGGAGAACGAGGACGAGGCGATGGAGGTCGTGACGATCTCCGCGCCGTCGGCCATCGCGCGCTCCAGCGCCCAGCCGCCGCCGGTCAGCCCGCGCTCCTCCACCTCCGCGGGGAGCGGGCAGGCGTCCTCGCCGTCGAAAGCGCCCACGCCCCAGCCGTAGAACGTGACCGAGGCGTCGGGGGCGATCCCGCGGATGGCGCCCCCGCCCTCGCCGTTGCCGATCAGCAGAGCGGTGATCGTCGACCCGTGGTTGGCGTCGTGCGAGAAGTCGGCGCTGACCACCGGCTTGTCGAGGCAGACCGGGGTCTCGTCGACCGTGAGGTCCGCCCCCTCGAAGACCGGCAGGTCCGGATTGATCGCCGCGTCGATGACGGCGACCTTCACGCCCTCACCGGTCCATCCGTCCGCGTGCGCCGCGGGCACGCCGTACAGCTCGTACCACCACTGGCCGTTCTCACTCGCTTGGGCGGGCAGCACGGCGCCGGCGGTCATCGTCGCGGCGATCGCGAGACCCACCAGCAGGCGCCGGGCGCGACGCGGTGACGGACGGGATGGCAGGGATGCCGGGGAGGTGCGGGACACGGCTCAGACGCCGCGGGCGTGCATAGGGGAGCCGGTGGAACCGGCGGTCTGCGAAGGCGTGCCGGGTGCGGCGGGCGCAGCAGGCGGAGCGGTGGGTGTCTCGCTGACGACGATGCCGTCGATGATCGCGGTGCCCTTCGCCGCTTCGCTCGCGCTCAGCCGGTCCGTGTCCTGGAGCTGGGCCACCGTCTCGGTCAGCGCCTCGGCGTTCTGCGCGACGGTCCCCCGGATGTACCCGGTGTGCCGCGCGATGCTGCGGGCCGCGTTCTGCAGGCGCGCGGTCACGTTCGCCGCGGCCGACTCCGACCGGTTCCCCACGACCTCGCGCACGGCGGCGGGGTCCGGCATGCTGGCGGTCTGCTGCCGCAGGCGCGACGAATAGTGGTGGGCCGATTCCCCGTCGATGCTGATTCGCATTGCTGTCATCCCCCGGATGTGTCGGAACAGAAGCTGCGGGCCGGGGCCGGATGCGCACGCATCCCGGCCGCCGACCCGCAGAGGACGTGCGTCAGAGGGCGAAGCGCCCTGCGGCCGACTTGTCGGTCGAGACGTATCCCTGTGAGATCTCCTCGGTCTTCGACGAGATCTGCTCCAGCAGCGTGTTCAGCGCGATGAGCGACTGGTTCCACTTGCGCTGCGCGTCGTCGTACGCGTGCTGGGCCTCACCGTTCCAGGAGGCGCGGAGCTTGCCGACCTCGGACTCGAGCGTCTCCAGCTGGGACTTGATCCCGTTGGCACCGCCCCGGATCTGCTGGGCGAGGGCGATGACCTGCTCCGGACGGACTGACATCGACTGCATGTTCGAAACCCTTTCTTCCCTGCGCCGCGAGGCGTCAGGAGCCCATCATCGACGAGAGACCGGAGATGGTCTGCTGGTGTGATTCTTCGGAGGCCGCCTGGTCGCGCTCGGTTCCTGCCAGAGCGTCCTCGAGAGTGACGAGCACCTCGTTGAGCTTCGTCGTCTCCTGGTTCCAGCGCTGCATGAGCTGCGTGTAGGCACCGGCTGCGGCGCCGGTCCAGAAGCCGGCGACCTGTTCGATCTCGCCGCGGACCTTCTTGACCTGCTGGTCGATGCCGGCCTTGGCCGTGTTCACTGCCTGAGCGCCGCGCTTGAGCGCACCCTCTTCAGCGGAGATCGTGTCTGCCACGGGTGTCCCCCCTCTTCCCTGTTCGATGGGCGTTGCTGTCGGTCGGCCGCGCTCGACGAGAGGAGGCGTATGAACCAACCGGACTAAACGGTATGGACTCGGCGATCACGCCCGCAAGCTCTTGACAGGCGTGTGCGATGAGACTTCTCTCACATTGACGAAACACCGCGTCCACACACGCACAAGGGGCAATTGCCCCCTATCCGGGCGAACTAGACTGCCCGGTGCGACTCGAACCGCACCTACGGACGACGCCGAGCTCGAGGGGGAACCGCACCGTGGCCCAGACGATGAGCGCGCCCCGTGCGCTGCTGCGAATCTCCGTGCAGAGCGAGGGCAGGCGTCTCGACATCGGCGTGCCGGCTCAGGTTCCCCTGATCGAGTTCATGCCCGGGTTCGCCCGCAGTCTGGGGGTGCTCGACCCGACGATGACGTACGCCGGTTACGCCCTGCAGAAGGCCGACGGCACCGTCCTCGACGTCGCGCAGGGCGCCGCGCCGCAGGGCGTGGAGGACGGCGACGTGCTCACCCTCGCGCGCGGCGGGCTCCTCGCCCAGCCGCGGGTCTACGACGACATCGTCGAGGCGGTGATCGACGCGACCGGCCGCCTGAACAAGCCCTGGTCGGCGCAGGACAACGCCCGCACCGCCCTCGCGGTCAGCCTTACGCTGCTCGGTGTCTGCGCCTTCCTCCTGCTCGCAGCAGGCCCGGCCCTCGGGGTCGGCGCGCTGATCGCCGGTGGCGGAGCGGTGGCGCTGCTCACCGTGGCCGCGGTGGTCGGCCGGCTCGGGCAGCTCGAGGCCGGCCAGGGGCTCGGCATCGCCGCCGCGGTCTTCGCGGCCCTCGCGGCGTACCTCGCTGTCCCCGCCGACCTCCCGCTGTGGGGATGGCCCCTGGCCGCGGCAGGGCTCGGGATGCTCGTCGTCGCCGGGATCTCCCTCGCCCTCCTCCCGGACGGCTCGGACGTGCAGCTCGTGCCGCTGGTACTGGGCGGCGTGATCGCCGTCACGGCCCTGTTCGCGGCGATCATGCCGGGGGACGGCACCGGCGCGTTCGCGCTCATGATCGGCGTCGTGGCCACCCTCGGCGGGGCGCTGCCATGGTTGGTGCTGAGCTCGACCCGCATCCGGGTGGTCTCCCCGCAGAGCGACGCGGAGATGTTCGACGACCCGGTCCCCATCGACGCCGATGACGTGGCGCGGCGCGCGGCGCGCGGCCAGCGGATCCTCGTGGCCCTGCGCGTGGCGCTCGGGCTCGCCGTCATCGTCGGCACGCCGCTCGTGGCCGCCGGTTCGCCGGTGGGCGCTGCCCTGTGCGTGCTGGCGTTCGTGGCCATGATGTTCCCCTCGCGTCAGGCATATGCGCGGGCGAACGTGCTGGCCGTGATGGCGGTCGGCACGCTCGGTCTCGCGGTCGCGGGTCTGACCGCCTCACTCGCCCAGCCGGGCCTCCGGCTCGTCCTCATGCTGGCGATCGGGGCCGCCGCGGTGATCGTGGTGACGGTGACGCTCCTGTCGCCGAAGGCCCGCACCCGGCTGACGCGCCTGGCCGACACCGCCGAGCTCGTGGTCGTCGCCGTCCTGCTGCCGCTCGCCGTGATCGCGGCCGGGCTGGCCTGACCCGATGGCCACCAAGAACGACCTCATCGAGGCGCAGACCTTCTCGCGCCGACGTCTGCTCACCGCCTTCGTGAGCGGTGCCCCGGGCGGCAAGGAGCTCGAGCCGACCGCCCCCCTGCGGGCGGTCATCGCTGCGATCGCCCTGACCGTCGCCGTCGTGCTGGTGGGCGTGTTCTGGGGGTTGATCAAACCGGGGCTGCCCAACGGGTGGGACAACGGCAAACTCATCCTCGTCAGCGACACCGGCGCGCGGTTCGTGACCGTGGACGGCAAGCTGCACCCGGTCATCAACACCGCGAGTGCGCGCCTCCTGCTGCCGGCGAGCGACTTCGCCGTGATCTCGACCGACCAGCAGAACCTGGACGGGGTGAGCCTCGGCGAGACGCTCGGCATCGTCGGCGCGCCCGATGAGCTCCCCGCACCGGAGCGGCTCCGGAACGCGGGCTGGAGCGCGTGCGTCGGCGAGGACGCCGTGGTGGACGTGCGCATCGGGGGCGGTTCCGCCGAACCGGCCGGCCGGGCCGTCGTCGTGGAATCGGACGGGGACCGGTTCGTGATCGACGGCGAGCGCAGCTATGCGGTCGACGAGGGCAGCGACGCGATCCTGCGCGCCGCCGGCATCACGGCGCTCGATCCGGTCCAGGTGCCCGCGGACTGGCTCAACCTGTTCACGCCGGGATCCCCGCTCGCCCCCATCGTGGTGGCGGATGCGGGCGCCGCCGTCACCGGCACGGACCTGCGCGCCGGGGACGTGGTCCACATCCGCGGCACCCCCGACGACGACCGGTTCCTGGTGCAGTCCGACGGCACCCTCGCGGAGCTGACGCCGCTGGCCTGGCGCCTGTATCAGCTCGGCGAGGCGGGCGGTGACGAGGCGATCGAGGTGTCCGGCGCCGAGGTCGCGGGGCTGGAGACGACGGCGCGTCCCGCGGGCGGCGCGGACTGGCCGGTCGACGGCTTCCGGTCCATCGCCCCCGACGAGCGCGCCTGCGCCCTCCTCGTCGGTGACGGGGCGCAGGCGCACACCGTCCTGGCGACCCGGCCGGCCGGGGCGGAGATCCGCGCCGGTGTGCACGTGGAGCCCGGCACCGGTGCGCTGGTTCGGGCCGGAGGACGGGGCGCGCAGAGCACCGGCATCGTGACCCTGGTGGACGCGACGGGAACGGCGTTCCCCCTTCCCGGCGCGGACGAGGAGACGGTCAACCGGCTGGGATACGCCGTGTCCGACATCGGTCTGGCCGGGGACGTCTGGATCGACCTGCTCGCGACCGGACCCGCCCTGACGGCCGAGGCCGCGGGTCGCTCCCCGTCCGGCGAGACGGACGCGGAATGAGCGTCCGGCCCCGACTCGCCGCCGCGACCCTGGCGGGTGCCGTCGTCGTGGCGCTCCTTCCGCTCGCCGGTGCGACGGCCGCCGAGCCGGTGCGGGCCGCCGCGCAATCGCAGTGCACCGCCACCACCCGCATCACCGAGACGGTGCCCGCGCTGGAGGTCTCCCAGAGCGAGCTCGCCTGGTCCGTGACGCGGGGGGCGGGCGTCACGGTCGCCGTGGTCGATTCCGGCGTGAACGCCGCCAACCCGCACCTGGTCGACGCGGTCGTGGGCGGGGTGAATCTCGTGCCGGACGGCACGGATCCGTCCGGCTTCAGCGACGTCTACGGGCACGGCACCGCGATCGCCGGTCAGATCGCGGCGCGGCGCATCGACGGCTCGTCCGTCGAAGGTCTCGCCCCCGAGGCTGCGATCCTCTCCGTGCGGGTTTTCGCCGGAACGGAGAACCAGCAGGTCGAGGCGGGGTTCGGGCCGACCGCGCAGCGCCTGGCCGACGGCATCCGATACGCCGCGGACGCCGGAGCGCAGGTCATCAACGTCTCGATGAGCACGACGCGGGACGAGCCGTCCCTGCGCGAGGCCGTGTCATACGCCGTGGCGCGCGGCAGCCTGGTGGTGGGCAGCGCCGGGAACCGCGACTCGACCCTCGCGGTCGAGGAGAGCGACGAGGACGGGCCCCGCTTCCCCGCCGGATCACCGGGCGCGATCGGGGTGGCCGCGGCGGACCTCGGCGGCGTGGTGACCGATGCCAGCATCCACGGTCCGCACGTCACGGTGAGCGCACTGGGACAGCAGATCGTCACGACGTCCTACCAGGGCGGGGACTGCACCTACGCCGCCGAGGTACCGGCCACGAGTTTCGCCGCTGCCTACGTCTCCGCCGCGGCTGCGCTCGTGGCGGCGGCCCACCCCGCGGAGTCCCCCGAGCAGTGGGCGTACCGGTTGGCCGCGACGGCGGTGCGCCCCGACCCGGATGCCAGGGACGACGCCGCAGGGTGGGGCGTCGTGCAGCCCTACGAGGCGATCTCCCTGATCCCGGGTGCCGGGATCCGCGGCCCGTCGAGTCCGTTCGTGGGAGAGTCCCGTCCGGTCCCGTCCGTCGTGGCGGCGGAGCCCGTGCGGGTGGTGTCGGACCCCGGTCCGGATGCCGAGGCGATGGCCCTGGGTCTCGTGGCCGGTATCGGGGGTCTCGTGCTGCTTGCTGCGAGCGGCGCGATCGGGGTCTTCATCGCGCGGCGTCGCCGGCTCGATGCGACCGGGCCCCAGCGAGCCGGTCGCGGTCTCTACGGGGACGACCCGCCCCGCTCCTGATCGCAGGTCGGCGCCGGACTCCGCGGAAGGGTCAGGACGAGGGGGGCTGCAGGACGATGACGGCGTCCCCCAGAACGAACCGGTCCAGCACGGGAGCCGTGCCGTCGGCGGGGACGTGCTGCTCCCGTCCCGCTGCATCCGTGACGGCGACGCCATTCGTGGAGGAGAGGTCGGTCACGGTCCAGGACCGCTCACCCCACTGGAGGCGGGCATGGTGCTTCGAGACCGTGCGTCCGTCGTCGCTGACCGGGACGTACTGGACGCCGGGCTCGGTGGGCTGAGGGTTCCGTCCGAGCACGACGGTCCGGGAAGTGAGGAGGACGATATCTCCGGAGGGGAGCTGCAGCGCCCACCCGACCGGGCCGCGCACGAGCGCGGTGGCGTCGTCGGCATCACGGCGTGCGCGCCGGGAGAGCGGCGCGGGCTCGTCGGCCGGGCCGACCGGTGCCGACGTGGGCGGCGCCACCGGGGCAGGGCTCGCCGACGGGGCAGGGCTCCCCGCCGGCGCGGGACGCGCCGGGGCGGCGGCGGGCGCGAGCGCCGGCGCCGGAACCGACGGCATCGGGCTCGGAGCGGGCGGCGCGGGGAAGGCGAGACCCGGCGGCGGTGCGTCCACGGAGGACTCCGGGGCGGTGGACTCGGTCGCTCCGACGGCCGCCGGACGGGAATGCCCGGAGAGCATCGCCCACACCGGCGGGAGCACCGCGGCGAGCACGGCCCATCCGGCGCCGCGGCCCGAGCGCGCATCCAGCCGGTGCGCGGCGACGCCACGGAGGACGAGAGCGTAGAGATTCACGACGGGCACGAGCAGGAGCGCCGCCCTGACCGGGTCGATCCTCCCGAGACGGAACACCTCGGCGTCGTTGAGCACGGGCACCCACGCCCGCCAGCGATCCGTCCCGTGCCGCGCGAACACGCGGGTGAGCCCCAGGGCGTACCAGATGTGCCATCCTGCGGCGACGATCACCACAACGGTGACGGCCAGCCAGGTCAGCACGGTCGCGACGCTGGCATCGACGTTCACGGCTGTTCCACCCTCATCTGGTCCGGTCCGCACCGGTCGCGCGGACACGTCCGGTCGGACGTCGCTCCAGGCTAACCGAGCGGACCGGGTGGCCCGGTCGTCCGTCCACAGGGCGCGGGCCGTCCCTCAGGCGCCGCGCAGACGCTCCGCGAGGTAGGCGTGCAGGCCCTCGATCGGGACGCGCTCCTGGTTCATCGTGTCGCGGTCGCGCACGGTGACGGCCTGGTCGTCCAGCGAGTCGAAGTCGACCGTGACGCAGAACGGCGTCCCGATCTCATCCTGACGGCGGTAACGGCGTCCGATGGCGCCGGCATCGTCGAAGTCGACGTTCCAGTCGCCCCGGAGCTCCGCGGCGACCTGGCGGGCGAGGGGGGAGAGGCGCTCGTTGCGGCTCAGCGGCAGCACGGCCACCTTCACCGGCGCGAGACGCGGGTCGAGCTTGAGCACCGTGCGCGTGTCCACGCCGCCCTTCGCGTTCGGCACCTCCTCCTCGCGGTAGGCGTCGACGAGGAACGCCATCATCGCGCGGGTGAGGCCGAAGGAGGGCTCGATGACGAACGGCGTGTACTTCTCGCCGCTGGCCTGGTCGAAGTAGGTCAGGCTCTGACCCGATGCCTCGGAGTGGCTCTTCAGGTCGTAGTCGGTGCGGTTGGCGACGCCCATCAGCTCGCCCCACTCCTTGCCGGTGAAGCCGAACCGGTACTCGACGTCGATCGTCCCGGCGGAGTAGTGGGCGCGGTCGTCCTCCGGGACGTCGTACCGGCGCATGTTGGCCGGATCGATGCCGAGATCGATGAACCAGTTCCAGCAGGCCTCCACCCAGTGCTCGAACCACTCGTGCGCCTCGGCGGGCGGCGTGAAGAACTCGATCTCCATCTGCTCGAACTCGCGGGTGCGGAAGATGAAGTTGCCCGGGGTGATCTCGTTGCGGAAGGCCTTGCCGACCTGCCCCACGCCGAACGGCGGCTTCTTCCGGCTGGCCGTGAGCACGTTGGAGAAGTTCACGAAGATGCCCTGCGCGGTCTCCGGGCGCAGGTAGTGCAGGCCGGACTCGTCGTCCACGACGCCCAGGTAGGTCTTCACCAGGCCGGAGAAGGCCTTCGGCTCGGTGTACTGCCCCTTCGTGCCGCAGTTCGGGCACGGGATGTCGGCCAGGCCGTTCTCGGCGGGCCGTCCCTTGCGCGCCTCGAAGTCCTCGATGAGGTTGTCGGCGCGGAAGCGCTTGTGGCACTGCGTGCACTCCACGAGCGGGTCGGTGAAGGTGGCGACGTGGCCGGACGCCTCCCAGACGCGCTTGGGGAGGATGACGGAGGAGTCGAGCCCCACCATGTCCCCGCGGCCGCGGACGAAGGTCTGCCACCACTGCCGCCGGATGTTCTCCTTCAGCTCGGTGCCGAGGGGGCCGTAGTCCCACGCGGAGCGGGAGCCCCCGTAGATCTCGCCCGCTTGGAAGACGAACCCGCGGTGGCGGGCGAGGGCGATGACTTTGTCGAGACGGGACTGCTCGGCCACGGTGGCTCCAATGGTCGGGTGGGAGGAGGCGCGAAGACATGCGGCAGCCGGGCGCCGCATCCTTCGATTCTAGTCCGCGCCGGAGGCAGGTCCCCTGGGTCGTCGGCTCCGGCGCCGCTGCGCGCTCAGCGGCGCAGCTCCTCGCGCGCGACGGTCACGTCGTCGAGCTCCGCGGCGTCGATCGCGATCCCGAGGCCCGGGCCCGTGGGTACGCGCACATACCCGTCCTCCAGCACGATCGGCGCGGTGACGATGTCGCGGCGGTAGAAGCGGTCGGATGCGGAGACGTCCCCGGGCAGGGTGAAGCCGGGGAGGGCTGCCAGGGCGGCGTTCGCGGCGCGTCCGATGCCGGTCTCGAGCATCCCCCCGCACCAGACGGGCACCCCGGCATCCCGGCACAGGTCGTGCACCCGGACGGCCTCCAGATACCCGCCGACACGTCCTGCCTTGATGTTCACCACGGCGGCGGCTCCGAGCGCGAGCGCGTCCCGGGCGGACTTGGCGGAGGTGATCGACTCGTCGAGGCAGAGGGGTGTGCGCAGTCTCCGGGCGAGCGCGGCGTGATCGACGAGGTCGTCCTCCTGGAGCGGCTGCTCGATCAGCAGCAGCCCGAATTCGTCGAGGCCCGCGAGCAGGTCGGCATCCGCGAGGGTGTACGCCGAGTTCGCGTCCACCTGCAGGGGGATGTCCGGGAACGCCGCCCGCACCGCGGCGGTGTCGGCGAGGTCACGGCCAGGGCGGATCTTGATCTTGATCCGCCGGTATCCCTCCGCGAGGTATCCGGCGACGGCGTCCACGAGCGCCGCGGGATCGCGCTGGATGCCGACGGACACCCCGGACGGTACCCGGTCGTGCACGGCCCCCAGGGCGGACGCGAGCGGGAGGCCGGAGGCGCGCAGGGAGGCGTCCAGCACGGCCAGTTCGAGACCGGCCTTGGCCATCCGGTGCCCGACGAAGGGGGTGAGCACGTCGCCGACGTCGCCGGGGGTCAGCCGGTCGCGATCGAGGAGAGCGGGGATCAGCCAGCGGCGTGACACGTCCCAGGCGCCCTCGGTGTACTCGCTGGAGTACAGCGGGGCCTGCTGCGTGACGATCTCACCCCATCCGTCGCCGTCCGGGGTGAGCGCGCGCACGACGATGACCTCCCGCTCGGTCTCGGTGCCGAACGAGGTCGTGAACGGGCTGACGAGGGGGATGCGGAGCACGCGCAGTTCGACGCCGTCGAGGGTGACGGCGGGCAGGTCCTCGGGGAGCGGCATGCGCTCAGAGTACCCAGGCGCCCCCTTCCCGCCGGGTCTTCGCCGGGCAGCCGGGCGCGCGGCGGCCAGGTCAGGCGGTGGCGGCCTTCGCGGCCGCCTTCGCAGCGCGCTTGTTCTCCCGCACCCGGGTGAGCGATTCCGGGCTGACGATGTCGGCGACGCTCCGGTAGGAGCCCTCCTCGCCGTAGGGCGCCGATGCCTCGCGCCATCCCGTCCCAGCGAAGCCGCACTGCTTGCCGAGCAGGGCGAGGAAGATCTTCGCCTTCTGCTCGCCGAACCCGGGCAGTGCCTTCAGCCGCTTCAGGACGGTCGGACCGTCGGGGTCGCCGTCCGTCCAGATCGCGGCGGCATCCCCGTGCCAGGCGCCGGCGACCTCACCGCACAGCTTCTGCACGCGGGCAGCCATGGACCCTGGGAACCGATGGACCGCCGGCGTCTCGGCGAAGGCGGCCGCGAACCGCTCCGGGTCGTACCCGGCGATCTCCTCCGCCTCCAGCGTCCCGATCCGGTCCCGGATCTTCAACGGCCCGGCGAAGGCGGTCTCCATGGCGACCTGCTGGTCCAGCAGCATCCCGATCAGCAGGGCGAGGGGGTCGTTCGTGAGCAGCTCGTCGGCGGCGGGATCGTCGGTGATGCGCAGGGACATGACTCCATCGTCCCATCGGCGGCGCCGGGCCGCATCCGGTCGGGTCAGCCGGCGAGGTCGTCCCGCTCGTCAGCCTCGAGATCGGCGTCGACGGCATCCACACGGATGCCGAGCAGCGTCTCGAGGGCGTCCAGGTACGCCTCCGCACGACCGGCGTCGGCGAGCTCGTGCGCCCGCGCGGTGGGCAGGTGCAGGAGTCTGCCGACGAAGTGCCGCAGCGCTCGCTCGGTGCGTCCGTCGTCCCCTTTGAGGCGGGCGCGTTCGATCTCGGACTCGAGGATCTCGAACACGTGCGAGCGCAACGCCACGACGGCGGGTGCCACCGTGCGTCGTTCGCCGCGCACCGTGAACCGGCGCGCCGCGTCCTGCACGAGCGCGCGTGCCGCATCCGTCGCCTGGAGCTCCTCCAGCGGCGCGTGCAGGCGGATCGTCTCGAGGTCGAGCAGCTCCGTGAAGGGGACCGTCGCCACGTCGGGGGAGACGTTGCGGGGAAGACCCAGGTCGATCACGAGGCGACGCCCGGTCTCCTGCGTGTCGGAGCGGTCGACCGGGTCGGTCGCACCGCCGCCGAGGAGGGCCGCGTCCAGCACGTGGTGCTCGGAGGTCGTGCAGGTGATGACGAGGTCGGACATCCGCGCGGCGGCGGGGTAGGCGTCGGCGTCGGCCCAGCCGATGCCGTGCTTGCGCGCGAACTTCTCGCCGCGGCCGGACGGCGAGTGGACCGTGAGATCGGTCACGCCGCGGTCGCGCAGCGCCGCCAGGGTGGCGGCCGCGTAGGCGCCGGTACCGACCAGGAGCACGCGCAGGCGCGTCCAGTCGGGGAAGCGGCTGCTGGCGAGGTCGAGGCCCAGACGCACCAGGGAGCGCCCGGCCCGGCCGAGGGCGGTCGCGTTCTTCACGTCCCGCTGCGCCTCCGAGGCGCGCTGGAAGAGGCGTTCGAGTTCGGGCGAGGTGGTGCCGTCGGCGCGCGCCTCGATGAGGGCGCGGCGCACCTGCCCGGCGATCTCGCCCTCTCCCACCACGACGGACTCGAGTCCGGAGGCGACGGAGAAGAGGTGCTCGGCGACCGCGTCGCCGGTGATGATCTCGTAGGAGCCGGTGAGCTCCTCCGGCCGCACGCCGGTCGCGCTCTGGATGGCCAGGAGGGCGGCCTCCCGGCCGACGGTGCTCGCGGAGGTGACCGGCTCGTCCATCTCCACGTACGCCTCGAAGCGGTTGCAGGTCGAGAGGACGACGGCACCCTGCACGCACTCGTCGTGCGCGGCGATCACCGGGGCGATGCGAGTGGTGTGGATGCTGAGCCGTTCGAGCAGATCGAACGTCGCGGTCTTGTGACTCGCACTCACACACAGCAGCACCCGGGCAGTCTACGCCCGCCCCCTGAGCCCCGGCCGGGAGGCTCCCGCCGCCCCGAGCAGGCGATCAGGGTGGGATGGGAGGATGTGCGGGTGAATGCCGCCCCGTCTCCTGCGTCCACCGGTCCCTCCTCCGCGGGCGCCGCGTCCGCGGGCGCGCCCCGCCCCGACGCCTCGGCGCTCGTGCGCGCGATCCGCGGAGAACGCATCGATCCGGTCCCGGTGTGGTTCATGCGCCAGGCCGGCCGTTCCCTGCCGGAGTACCGGGAGCTGCGGGTGGGCACCCGGATGCTGGACGCCTGCCTCACCCCCGACGTCGCCGCCGAGATCACCCTCCAGCCGGTCCGTCGGCACGGGGTCGACGCCGGCATCTTCTTCAGCGACATCGTGGTGCCCCTGCGCCTGGCCGGGATCGACGTCGTCATCGAGCCGGGACGGGGCCCCGTCTTCGCCGATCCGGTGCGCACCGCATCCGACGTGGCGAAGATCGTGGCGATCGATCCGGACGAGGTCGCCGCCGCCGCGGAGCCGGTGCGCGAGGCCGTGCGCATCGTCGTGGGCGAACTGGGGGACACCCCCCTCATCGGTTTCGCGGGTGCGCCGTTCACCCTCGCCGCGTACCTGATCGAGGGTGGCCCCTCCAAGGAGCATCTCCGTGCCCGCGCCATGATGCACGCCGACCCGGGGGCGTGGCACGACCTCGCGGGCTGGCTCGCCCGCGTCTCCCACGTGTTCCTGCGCGCGCAGACGGATGCGGGCGCCTCCGCCGTGCAGCTGTTCGACTCGTGGGCGGGATCGCTGTCGGTCGCGGACTACCGCGCCTTCGTCGCGCCCCATTCGCGCGCGGCCCTCGCGGGCGCGGACGCGCCGCGCATCCACTTCGGGGTGGGGACCGCGCATCTGCTCGCCGACATGCGTCTGGAAGGTACCGCGGACGCGGTGGGCGTCGACTGGCGGACCCCGCTGGATGCGGCGGCGGCCGTGCTCGGACCCGACGTCACGGTGCAGGGCAACATCGACCCGGCGCTGCTGCAGGCGCCGTGGGACGTGGTCGAGGCGCACGTGCGGGACGTGATCGAGCGGGGACGCGCGGCGCGCAGCCACATCCTGAACCTCGGTCACGGTGTGCCTCCCGAGACCGACCCGGACGTGCTCACCCGGATCGTCGCCCTCGCGCACGAGGTGACCGCGTGAGCGCGGCGGATCCGCTCGCCCGGCTCGTGTCGCAGGCGCGCGAGACCCGCGCGGTCGTGGTCGGCGGTGGGATCGGCGGTCTCGTCGCGGCGCTGGAGCTCGCCAAGGTGGGTATGCCGGTGACCCTCCTCGAGGCGTCGGACCGCGTCGGCGGACTCGTGCGTTCCGCCGACGTCGCCGGCATCCGCCTCGACGTGGGCGCGGAGAGCTTCGCCACGCGCGGCGGGACGGTGCGCGCGCTGGTCGACGAACTCGGTCTCGGCGGCGACGTCGTCCCGCCCGCCGCGCACGGCGCCTGGGTGGCGGGACTGCCCGGTGGCGGCGCCGCGCCGCTGCCCAAGGGCGGGGTGCTCGGCATCCCGGACAACCCCTGGGATCCCGAGGTGCGGCGCATCATCGGCTGGGGCGGGGCCTGGCGCGCCTACCGCGACCGGCTGCTGCCGCCGCTGACCATCGGCCACGACCGCAGTCTCGGGCACCTGGTGCGCAAGCGTCTCGGCGGGGCCGTGCTCGATCGCCTGGTGGCCCCCGTCACGAGCGGGGTCTACTCCGCGCGTCCGGACGACATCGACGTGGACCTCGCGGCGCCGGGGCTGAACGCAGCGCTGACGCGTACCGGCTCGCTCACCGGCGCGGTCGCGGAACTCCGCGGTGAACGACAGGTCGCCCCGGGCGGCGCGGTCGCCGGGATCGAGGGCGGCATCGCGCGTCTGATCGACGCGCTGGTCGCGCGCCTGAGGGATCTGGGCGCGGAGGTGCGCACCGAGGCGCCCGTGATCGGCATCGCGCCCGCGGAGGACGGGCGCTGGAGCGTCCGCCTCGCGCCGCCGGCCGACGCGGACGCGGAGGAGGCGCTCACCGCCGACATCGTGATCGTCGCGGTGCCCGAGGCGGAGGCGCGGCGGCTGCTGTCCCCCGTGGTCCCCGCGCTGGATCCCGAACCGGGACCGGCCCCGGTGGTCGAGATCGTGACCCTCGTGCTGGACGCCCCGGCGCTGGACGATCACCCGCGCGGCAACGGCGTCCTCACCGTTCCCCACTCGTCCCGGGCCAAGGCCCTCACCCACGTCACCGCGAAATGGGAGTGGGTGCGTCGCGCCGTCGGCGACGGCGTGCACGTCGTCCGTGTGTCCTTCGGTGCGCAGGGTGAGGACCCCGCGACGGCGGACCTCGGCGACGAGGATGCCACCGCGCTCGCCCTCACGGAGGCCGCCGCGCTGCTCGGCGTTCCGTTGGAGGCGAACCGGCTGCGCGGGGCGCATCGTGAGCGGTACGTGCAGTCCTTGCCGGGCTCCGCCCTCGGCCGCGCCGCGGAGGTCGCCGCCGCGCGGGGTGCGGTGCGCGCCATCCCGGGTCTGGGCGCGACCGGAGCGTGGCTGTCCGGCACGGGACTGGCCCAGGTCGTCCCGGACGCCGTCGAGGAGGCCGACCGCGTGCGTCGGGCCGCGCTGTGGGGTCACGGCGAACCACAGGTGTGACCCCGGTTGTCAACCGGATGCCGATTGCGGCATACGGGTCTACGCTGTGACACAGATCAGCTCCACCCACCGACCGTGAGGAGACCCCATGAGGGGCAAGGCAGGACTCGTCATCGGACTGGCCGCGGGCTACGTGCTCGGAACCCGTGCCGGGCGCGAACGCTACGAGCAGATCAAGGAGCAGGCCGAGAAGGTCTGGAACCTCGAACCCGTGCAGAAGCAGGTCGCGAAGGTGCAGGACCTCGGGAAGTCGGCGCTCCTGGCGCTGCCTTCCGCGCTGTGGAACGGTGCGGTGAAGGTCACCAAGGCCGCCAGCACCAAGGGCACCCCGGGCCAGCGTCTGGACGCCGCGCTCGACGCCGGCGACGACGTGAAGGACGAGGTCGCCGACGCGGCGGAGAAGTCCGCGGAGGCGGCCGAGAAGGCCGTCAAGAACCTGACCGAAGGTGCGCGCAGCGCCGGGTCGCGCAGTCCCGGCGCCGCCAAGCGTGCCGGTGGCGGCTCATCCGCCGGCGGGAAGTGACATGACGACGCCCCGAGGTTTCCGCGACAAGTCCGACGAGAGTCTCCTGACGCTCGTCGGAGAGATCCCCGAACTCGTCCGAAACCTGGTCGTCGCCGAGGTGGATGCGGCCAAGGCCTGGGCGGCGAAGGCCGCCAAGGACGCCGGCATCGGCACCGGCTGGGTCGTCGGTGCGCTGTTCATCCTCTTCTGGTCGGTACCGGCGCTCGGGACGTTCGTGATCGCCGGGCTGTCGTCGTGGTGGCCGGTGTGGCTGTCCGCGCTGGTGGTCTTCGGTGCGATGCTGCTGATCGCGATCGTGCTGGCGCTGCTGGGCTTCCTGCGCTTCAAGCGCATCGGCAAGGGGAACCCGGCCATCTCGATCTCCGAAGACGTGCGTGCCGTGAAAGAGGTGGGCGAATGAGTGCTCCGGTCCCCGTGCCCCGCACGGCCGTCCCGCTCGGGATCACCGATCCCGTCGAGAAGGCCCGTGCCGAGCTGAAGGCGGCGCTCGCGGCCATCGAGGAGAAGGGCAATCTGCCCCGTCGCGCCGGCCGGGCCGTCGACAAGCGCGTCGCCCAGCTCCGTGACTTCTCACGCACCGAACCGGTCCTGACCGCCGTCGCCGTGGTCGGTGCCGCGGTGGGCATCGGCGTGGCCGTCTGGGGGGCCGTCCGGCTCTACGTGCGGTAGCACGTTCTCGTCGCGGCACCACCCTGTTTGGTCGCAGCGTGGTGCCGGGGGAGACTGGGGTCATGGATTCCGTTCCCGAGACCGCATCCGCGCATTACACGCTGTGGGCGGTCCTCCGTCGTGACCCGTCGAACCCGGTGACCGAGGCGGACGACGCCGAACTCGCCGCCATTGTGGAGCACATCGAGGCGGGCGGCGTGACTGTGCGCGGCTTCTACGACGTGAGCGGGCTGCGTGCCGACGCCGACCTGATGGTGTGGCTGCACGGCACCGACCCCGAGGACCTGCAGCGGGACCTCCGGCGACTGCGCCGGACCGCACTGCTCCGCCCGCTGCTGCCGGTATGGAACGCCATGGGCGTGCACCGCGACGCGGAGTTCAACCGCGCACACGTGCCCGGCTTCCTCCGCGGGGTCGGCGCGAAGGAATGGCTGTGCGTGTACCCGTTCGTGCGGAGCTACGAGTGGTACCTGCTCCCGGAGGAGGACCGTCGGCGGATGCTGGCCGACCACGGACGCAAGGGGGCGGCCTTCACCGGTGTCGTCGCCAACACGGTCGCGTCGTTCGCACTCGGGGACTACGAGTGGCTGCTGCCGATGGAGGCGGACGAGCTGACCGACCTCGTGGACATGATGCGCGAGCTCCGGTACACGGAGGCGCGTCGTCACGTCCGTGAGGAGGTGCCCTTCTTCACCGGACGCAGGATCCACACATCCGACATCCCGGAGGTGCTGGCGTGAAGGCCGTCATCCGGCTCGGCACCCGCCGGAGCGCCCTGGCGACGGCGCAGTCGCAGCAGGTGGCGGACGCCCTCGCCGCCGTGGCCGGGCGTCCCGTGGAACTCGTCCCCATCACGTCGGAAGGGGACGTCTCCCGTGCGTCCCTCTCCGAGCTCGGTGGTCGCGGCGTCTTCGCGACCCGGCTGCGGGAGGCGCTCCTGGCCGGGGAGTGCGACCTGCTCGTGCACTCCCTGAAGGACCTGCCGACCGCGCCCGCCCCCGGCCTCGTGATCGCGGCGACCCCGGCCCGCGAGGACGCGCGCGACGTGGTCCTCACCCGCGACGGCACACCCCTGCACCTGCTGCGCTCCGGCACGGTCGTCGGCACCGGCTCGCCGCGACGCATCGCCCAGCTCGCGACCCGCAACCCGCGGGTGCGCACCCAGGACCTGAGGGGGAACATCGACTCCCGGATGAAGCGGGTGCGCGACGGTGAGCTGGACGCGGTCATCCTCGCCGCCGCGGGGCTGGCCCGCCTCGGCGGACACCCCACCGATCTCGTCGGCGAACCCCTGGGCCTGAGCGAGTGGCCGACGGCCCCCGGCCAGGGCGCGCTCGCCGTGGAGACCCGGGAGGACGCGGATGACGGACTCCGCGAGGCGATCGCCCGCCTCGACGACCTTCCCACCCGCGTGGCGGTGACCGCGGAACGCGCGGTGCTCGCCGGACTCGACGCCGGATGCCATGCCCCCGTCGGGGTGCACGCCCAGTGGCGGGACGGCATCCTCCGGGTGAGAGCCGTGGTGTACTCCCCGGATGGTTCGCAGCGGCTCGGTGCCGACCGATCCCTCGTGCTGCGCGGCGGGTATGCTGGGGAACCGGGCAGCGGCGATGGTGCGGACGCTGCCGGCGACGCGGACCCGATCGCGCGAGCGTGGCGCACCGGGGACGACATCGCTCACGAGCTGCTCGACCGTGGAGCAGCCGAGGTTGCACCGTGAAAGCCGAAGCCATGCGCGAACAATCGAACCGGCCCGACGCCGAGAAGCCCCTCGCGGGCTGGCGCGTGCTGGTCCCCCGTGGCGGACCGTGGGGTGACGGTGTGGCCGCAGGACTGCGCGCCAAGGGTGCCGTCCCGGTCGTCGCACCGCTCATCAACTTCGCTCCCACGAACGACGAGGAAACCCTCGAGAAGGCGCTCGCCGATCTCGCCGCGGGTGCCTTCGACTGGCTCACGATGACGAGCGCGACCACGGTCGACGTGCTCACCGCGTACCGCGCCGTCATCCCCGCCAAGACGAAGGTGGCGGCGGTGGGGGAGACGACCGCCGCGGCGCTCCAGGCGGCCGGCTACCGGGTCGACCTCGTGCCGGAGCGCGACAACTCCGCCGCGGGCATGGCCCAGCAGATGATCGCGCTGGAGCCCGAGCCCCGCGACATCCTGACCCTGCGCAGCGAGATCGCCAAGCCGGTGCTCACCCGGAGCCTCATCGAGGCGGGTCACCGCGTCCGTAGCGTCGTGGCCTACCGCACCGTCGGGGTGCCGGTGACCGAGCGCATCGCGAACGATGTGGCATCCGGACGCATCAACGTGATCCTGGTGACCAGCGGATCGGTCGCCGAGCAGGTGTACCTGCAGTTCCCGAACATCCCCGCCGACACCGTCATCGCCGCGATCGGCCCTCGGACCGCCAAGGATGCGCGGCAGACCGGGCTCGACGTCGACGTGACCGCCGACCGGCAGACCGTCGATGCGCTGATCGAGGCCGTCTCCCAGTTCGCCCTCCCGCACGCCACGGACGAGTTCCTGCCGTGACCTTCCCCACGCACCGGCCCCGCCGCCTCCGGCAGTCGCCGGCGGTGCGCAGGCTCGTCCGCGAGACGCACCTGGTCCCCTCGCAGCTCGTGCTGCCCGCCTTCGTCCGGGAGGGTCTGACCGAGCCGTTGCCGATCGGGTCGATGCCCGGGGTCGTGCAGCACTCGCTCGACTCGCTGCGCCGTGCCGCCGCCGAGGCGGCGGATGCGGGCGTCGGCGGGATCATGCTCTTCGGCGTCCCGTCCGTGCGGGACGCGGTGGGCTCGGCCGCGGACGATCCGGACGGCATCCTGAACGTCGCCACGCGCGCTGTCGTGGCGGAGGTGGGGGACGCGCTGGTGGTGCAGACCGACCTGTGCCTGGACGAGTTCACCGACCACGGGCACTGCGGTGTCCTGCGCGGGGACGTCCCCACGCCCACTCCACACGGCGCTGGCGCGCCGCGCGGAGCCTCTGGGCGCGTGGGCCCAGCCGTCGACAACGACGCCACCCTCGTGCGGTACGGCGCGATGGCGGTCGCTCAGGCCGAGGCGGGGTCGCACCTGCTGGGCCTGTCCGGGATGATGGACGGTCAGGTCGCGCACGTGCGCGCCGAGCTGGACGCGGCGGGATTCACCGACACGATCCTGCTCGCCTACGCCGCGAAGTACGCCGGGGCGTTCTACGGTCCGTTCCGCGAGGCGGTGGACTCGCAGCTCACCGGCGACCGGCGCACCTACCAGCTCGACCCGGGGAACGGTCGTGAGGGCGTCCGGGAGGCGGTGACGGATGTCGCCGAGGGTGCGGACATCGTCATGGTCAAGCCGGCGATGCCCTATCTCGACGTCCTCGCGGAGGTGCGGGCCGCCGTCGACGTCCCCGTCTGGGCGTACCAGGTGTCCGGCGAGTACGCGATGATCGAGGCCGCATCCGCCCACGGCTGGATCGACCGGCGGGGCGCGATCGGGGAGGCGCTGCTCGGCGTCCGGCGGGCGGGCGCGGACGCGATCCTCAGCTACTGGGCCACCGAGGCCGCGGGTTGGTTGCGCGACGGGCTGTGACCGCGGGTCGCGCGCGGCCGCGGGTCGTGGCGTCGTGCGTCCGCGGCTCCGGGCGGCGCGCAGCGGCGCGAAGCCCGCAGATGCGCGCCGACTCCGCACGGATCGCGGGGGATGCTGCGAGGTTCGTGCGATCCTGCGCGGAAGCCGCGGTGCGGACGACCGGCGGAGTCCCCGCGTCGGGTCGCGGAACCCGGCGGCACCACGGGACGACGAGTGTTCAGACATGAAGGAGTACCTGGATGAGCGACCGTAACGACGAGCTGTTCGACCGCGCCCGCGCGGTGATCCCGGGTGGGGTGAACTCGCCGGTGCGCGCCTACGGGTCGGTCGGCGGCGCGCCGCGCTTCCTCGCCTCCGCACAGGGGGCGTACGTCACGGATGCCGCGGGCACCACCTACGTGGACCTCGTGGCCTCGTGGGGTCCCGCTCTGCTCGGTCACGCGCACCCGGGCGTGGTCGGCGCCGTGCAGGACGCCGCATCCCGGGGTCTGTCCTTCGGCGCCCCCACCGAGGCGGAGATCGAACTGGCCGCGCTGATCGCCGAGCGCGTGCGCGTCGGCGCCGCCGCCCCGGTGGAGCGGGTGCGTCTGGTCTCGACCGGCACCGAGGCCACGATGACCGCGATCCGTCTCGCCCGCGGATACACCGGCCGCGACCTGCTGGTGAAGTTCTCCGGGCACTACCACGGCCACTCCGACGGACTGCTGGCCGCGGCCGGATCCGGGGTGGCGACGCTCGCGCTGCCCGGCTCGGCGGGCGTCCCGGCCCCCATCGCCGCGCAGACCCTGGTGATCGACTACAACGACCTCGACCAGGTGCGTGAGGTGTTCTCCGTGCACGGGGACCGGATCGCCGCGGTGATCGTGGAGGCCGCCGCCGCGAACATGGGTGTCGTCGCCCCGCTGCCCGGGTTCAACGCCGCGCTGGCGGACATCGCCCACGCGCACGGGGCGCTCCTCATCCTGGACGAGGTGCTCACCGGTTTCCGCGTGCACCCGGCCGGCTATTGGGGACTGCAGCAGGAGGCCGGCGAGCGTTACACGCCCGACCTCTTCACCTTCGGCAAGGTCGTCGGGGGAGGGATGCCGCTGGCCGCGCTGGGTGGGCGGGCCGATGTCATGGACGCCCTCGCGCCGACCGGTCCGGTCTACCAGGCCGGGACCCTGTCCGGGAATCCGCTGTCCGTCGCCGCCGGAATCACCACCCTCCGGCTCGCCACACCCGCCGTCTACGCTCGCGTGGATGCGGCCGCATCCACGGTCGCCGCAGCGCTGCACGACGCCCTCGAGAACGCCGGGGTCGTGCACAGCGTGCCGCGGGCGGGCTCGCTGTTCGGTGTCGCCTTCGCCGCCGAGGCGCCGCGCTCGTACGCCGAGGCCACGGCGCAGGAGGCCTGGCGCTATCCGGCCTTCTTCCACGCGATGCTGGATGCCGGGGTGTCCCTGCCGCCGAGCGTCTACGAGGCGTGGTTCCTGACCGCGGCGCACGACGAGGAGGCGCTCGCGCAGGTGCTCGCCGCACTGCCGGCCGCCGCCCGGGCCGCTGCCGCGGCAGAGCGCCCGTGACCGGCGTCGTCGTCCTCGCCGGCGGCGTGGGCGGGTCGCGGTTCACTCTCGGGGTGCGCGCTGCGCTCGCGCGCGCCGGGGCCCCGGAGGCGACGGTCGTCGTCAACACCGGCGACGACCTGTGGCTGAGCGGCGTCCGGCTGCAGCCCGACATCGACTCCGTGCTCTACGCCCTCGCCGGGCAGAACGACACCGAGCGCGGCTGGGGACGGGCCGGCGACACCGAGCGCGTGAACGAGGAGCTGCAGGCCTGGGGGGCGGGGTGGCCGTGGTTCACGCTCGGCGACCTGGACCTCGGCACCCACCTCGCCCGGACGGGCTGGCTCCGCGACGGGCTGTCGGTCTCCCAGGTCGTCGACCGGCTCTCCCGCCGGTGGCCGCTCGGGGTGCGGATGCTGCCGATGACCGATGCCGAGGTGGACACCCACATCGTGCTGACGGACGGCTCCCGGATGCACTTCCAGGAGTGGTGGACGCGGCATCGTGCCACCCTCGCCCCCTCGGCCTTCGTGAATCCCGGGATCGAGGCGGCTGTTCCCGCATCCGGTGTGCTCGAGGCGATCGCGGAGGCGGACGTCGTGCTGCTCGCGCCGTCCAACCCGGTCGTGTCGATCGGGCCGATCCTCGCCGTACCCGGCATCCGGGAGGCGTTGCGGGGCACGTCCGCGCGGGTCGTGGGAGTCTCCCCGGTGATCGGCGGGAAGGTCGTGCGGGGGATGGCGGACGTCTGCCTCGCGGCGATCGGCGTCGCCACCTCCGCGGAGGCCGTCGCCGCGCACTACGGCGCGCGCTCGGACGGGGGAGTCCTGGATGCGTGGCTGCTGGCCGAGGAGGATGCGGAGGCCGCGGCATCCGTGGACGCCCTCGGCATCCGGGCCGTGGTCGCCCCGCTGTGGATGACCGACGTCGAGGCATCGGCCGCCCTCGCCGCCGCCGCCCTCCGGGCCTGACCCGGCCCGCGCCGCCCTCCTGGCCCGGCCCGGCCCGCGCCGCCCTCCCGGCCTGGCCCGGTCCTGCCCGGCCCTGCCTGGGCGTCCCCCGGTCCCTGCTCCGGGCGGACGCTTCACCCGCGAGACTGCATCCTGGCCACGAGACGGATGTAACCAGCCGCAGTCTCGTGCGTACTGTGCAGTCTCGCGGGTGAGGAGCGGACGGTCGGAGGTCAGCCGGCGGGCGGGAGCAGCGCGGTGGTGCGCGGGCCGAGCCCCAGGGTCTGGGCGACCGCGAGCTGCGCGGCGGTGTCGACGTCGTGCCGAAGGCGGGAATCCGCCGGAAGCTCCAGCGGGACGCACCCCAGGGCGACGTGCCGGTCGAACGACTCTGCGCCGAACGCCGAAGCCCATGCCACGCCCGCGCGGGCGGTGACGAGCGTCGATCCGGTGCCGTCGCCATCCGCGGCAACGGCGCGGTCCACGGAGGCGGCCGCCCGCAGCGCCGCGTCCAGGTCCGCCGGGCGCAGGGCGGGCAGGTCCCCGAGCAGCGCCGCCCGCGGCGCATCGGCGGCCGCGGCGACGCCCAGCGCGATCGCCGCGTTCAGTCCGCGCGGGTCCGCTTCCGTGACGATCTCCACGCCGGGGAGAGCGGCCGCGGCCGCCGCCGTCGCCCGATCCCCCGTCACGACGACCACCCGGGACACGGATGCTGCGGCGCTCGCCGCCTCCACCGTGTCCAGCCCGATCGCCCGCACCAGATCCTCGTCGCCCTGCAGCCGGGACTTGCCGACCGCGGCCCCCTTCAGCGGGACGACCACCACCCAGCCCCCGCACAACTCCGGCGAATCGGCGGGTTCGGGTGCCGGCGAGGCCGGACCGTGGGGTTCTGCAGGAGTTGTGCCGGCGGGTGGGACCAGGGACGGGCGCCCGGACGGAGCCTCGGCCTCCGCCGCGCTCGCGCCTCCGGCCGCCTCGGCGGACCTGCACAACTCCGGCGAATCTGTGGGTTCGGGTGTCGGCGAGGCCGAACTGTGGGGTTCTGCAGGAGTTGTGCCGGCCGACCTGCCCCGGGACGGGCCGCCGCCAATGGCCCCGGCCACCTCGGCCGACACGGCCACCCCGGCCGACACCGCCACCCCGGCCGCCCCGGCGGCCCCGACGGGCACGTGGGGGCCGGTCACTCCCCGAACCGGGCGCGCAGGCGCGGCAGGATCTCGGCACCGTACATGCGCAGGAACTCCTCCTGGTCGGCGCCGGGATCGTGGAACACGAGGTGACGGAACCCGAGCTCGACGTACCGCGCGATCTTCTCGACGTGCTCGTCCGGATCGGTCGAGACGATGAACCGGGATGCGGCGCGCTCGATCGGCAGTTCGGCTGCACGCCGCTGCATCTCGATCGGATCGTGGATGCCGGTCTTCTCCTCGGGCGTCAGTGCGAGCGGCGCCCAGAAACGGGTCTTCTCCAGTGCGGTGTCCTGGTCCGGGTGGTAGGACACCTTCACCTCGATGAGCGTGTCGATCGCGTCGGCGGGGCGTCCGGCCTTGCTGAGTCCCTCGTGCAGGGCGGGCAGCAGCGTATCGGTGTACAGCTTGGGGTCCTTGCCGCTGGTGGTGATGAACCCGTCCGCGATGCGCCCGGCCAGTTTCGTCGCGGCGGGCCCCGCCGCCCCGATGTAGATCGGCACCGGCGTCGTCGGGCGGTCGTAGACGGTGGCGTCGGTCACCTGCCAGAAGTTCCCCTCGTAGCTGACGCGCTCGCCGGCCCACAGCTTCTCGATGAGGGTGATGGCCTCCTTCAACCGCTGGAACCGCTCGGGCGGATCGGGCCAGTCCAGGCCCAGGGTCACCTCGTTGAGCGCCTCGCCCGTGCCGACCCCCAGGATGATGCGCCCGGGGAACATGACCCCGAGGGTCGCGAACGCCTGCGCGACGACGGCCGGGTGGTACCGGAACGTGGGGGTGAGCACGGAGGTGCCGAGCAGCACGCGCGAGGTCCGCGCGCCGACCGCACCGAGCCAGGGCAGCGCGGCCGGGGCGTGCCCGCCCTCGTGCATCCACGGCTGGAAGTGGTCGGAGATGAAGACGGAATCGAACCCCATCTCCTCCGCCAGGACGGCATAGTCGGCGAGTTGGTCGGGCGCGAACTGTTCGGCGGATGCCTTGTAGCCCAGCCGCAGCGGAACGGTCATGACTCTCCTCTCGCCCGCGACGCGTCGCGGATCGCTTCGACGGGGAGGAACTCCGACCCGTCGCTCTCGTCCAGCATGGACCGGAAGGCCCGCACCGTGCCCGGCCAGAGCAGCGTGAGCCGGCCCGACCGCCGGTCCACGTACCAGTTGTCGCAGCCGCCGCGGAGCCAGGGGGTGGATGCCGCCGCCGCGTCGATGCGCGCCGTGTAGGCCTCCTCGGCCTCGGGGGCGACCCGGAGCGGCGCGGGACGCCGGTCGGCGGCCGCGGGATCCCGAGCCTCCGCGAGGTCGAGGGCGCGCACGACGTAGTCCGACTGCGCCTCGGCCATCAGCACGGAGGAGTTGTGTCCGAGGGACGCGTTCGGGCCGTTCAGCACGAACAGATCGGGGAAGCCCGGGACGGCGGTCGACCCGTAGGAGGTCATCCCCGCCGACCAGTGCTCGGCGAGCGTCGTCCCGTCCTCGCCGACGACGAGGTCGGCGTACGGCTGCCGGGAGGCGGCGAAGCCGGTCGCGAGGACCAGGGCGTCCGCGCGGTGTCGCGCCCCGGATGCGGCCACCAGCTCGCCGTCCTCGACGCCGACGAGGGCGGATGCCTCGAGCGTGACGGCGTCCGAGGCGACGGCGGGGTAGAAGTCGTCCGAGAGCAGCACCCGCTTGCAGCCGAAGGCGTAGCGGGGGGTCAGCGCCTCCCGCAGCGCGGGATCGGCTATCTGGCGCCGCAGGTGCGCGCGGGCGGTCTCCTCGGCTGCGGCCGCCGCCTCCGGGTCGCCCGAGCGGGAGGCGAACCGCGCCTCGCCCTCGTCGAAGAGCGTGCGGCGAAGGTCCGCAAGTTCATCCGGCTGCCCGGCGAAGCGACGGCGTTCCTCTGCCGTGTAGGCGCGATCCTCGCGCGGCACCATCCAGGCGGGCGTGCGCTGGAAGAGCACGACCTCCGCGCCCCGGCGCACGAGCTCGGGCACGAGCTGCACGGCCGATGCCCCCGTGCCGACGACCGCGATCCGCGTGCCGGCGAGAGGAACGGTGTGGTCCCAGCGCGCCGAGTGGAAGATCGGTCCGGCGAAACCCTCGAGGCCGGCGAGATCGGGGATGCGGGGTTCGGTGAGCCGTCCGCAGGCCAGCACGAGGCGGTTCGCGTGCACGGTGCCGGGGCGGGCGCCCCCCGTCCCGATCGTCCAGTGGTCGCCGCTCCACCGTGCCGACAGCATCGGGCTGTCCAGCAGGAGCCGGTCCCGCAGGCCCTCGGCGTCGGCCACGTGCCGGAGGTAGCGGTGGATCTCGTCCCCGCGGGCGAAGCGTCCGGACCAGTCCGGCCAGGGATGGCGCGCGAGGCCGTAGAGGTGCGAGGGGACGTCGCAGGCGACACCGGGATAGGTGTTGTCCCGCCAGGTCCCGCCCACCGACGATCCGCGTTCGAGCAGGATGAACGACTCCCGGCCGGCGCGGCGCAGGGCGCCCGCCATCGCGAGACCGGCGAACCCCGCCCCGATGATCGCGACGTCCGTCCTCACGCGAGGGCCGCCTTCCGGTCCGCGGGCGGTTCGCGGTAGTCCGTGCTGCGCTGGCGGAACGGCCGGAAGAGCCCGCGTACGAGTCGCGCGGCATCCGGCAGCGGAAGTTCGAGTCCGTACTCGATGCCGGTCTCGGGGCGGACCCGGCCGTCGAGCAGCGTCCCGCCGAGATCGTCCCCGCCCGCGCGCAGCAGCACGGCGCTCGTCTCGGTGCCGTGCCGCGTCCACGGGATCTGGATGTGCGGGATGCTGCCGGACAGCAGCAGCCGGGAGACGGCCACGACGGCCCTGTGCTCGTCGAGTCCGGACCGACCGGAGACCAGCGGGACACCGCCCGCGGGCCCGGGCAGGGGGATCGGGACGAACTCCGCGAACCCGCCGGTGGAGTCCTGGATGCGGCGGAGTCCGCGCAGGTGCGCGACGCGCTCCGCGGCGGTCTCGACGTGTCCGTAGAAGAGGACGCTGGTCGAACGGAACCCGGCCCGGTGGGCGGCGGTGATCGTGTCGGTCCACCGGTCGATCGCGAGGTCTCCGGGCGCCACCAGCGCGCGCACCCGTTCGGAGAGCACCTTCACGCCGGTGCCCGGCACGGTGTCCACCCCCGCCTCGCGCAGCACGGTCAGAGCGCCGTCGATGCCGATGCCCGCCCGCTCGGCGAGGTCGACCACGTCCTGCGGGCGGAAGGCGTGGATGTGGAGGCCGGGGGCCGCGGACCGGATGGCGCGGACGATGTCGGGATAGGAGTCGGGCGACTCCGTGTCCGGCAGCATCCCCTGCACGCAGAGCTCGGACGCGCCGAGGTCCCACGCGTCGCGGGCGATCGCCGCCGCGTCGGCGAGGTCGAACTCGTCGGCAGCGGCGGCCCCGCCACGGCGGAAGCCGGAGGAGGTGAGGTTGCGGTTCACGACCATGCTCACGGCCTCGCCGACGGTGTACCGACGCACCTCGTCGGCCGTGCCCGCGAGGGCGTCCAGGTCGGTCCCGGTGGCCTCGAGCAGGGTCACCCATTCCGCGTCGTCGAGTCCGAGCGGGTCCTCCGCCGCCCGTGCGGCCAGCCGCGGCACGTCCGAACCGGTGCCCGGGCGCGGCGGGGCCGGTGCGGCCGCCGCCCGTCGCTCCGCCGTCGCGGGCGCCGAGGAGGGCGCGGACTCGGCGGCCAGGCCGCTTCCGGGGTCCCGGAGGGCGGCCACGGCGTCGTGCAGGGCGGGATCGATCCAGGTCGCCGCATCCCGCACGAACTCCGGGTGCGCGGTCAGCCGCTCGCGCAGCGTGAACCCCAGTTGGGCCGTGCGCGCGGCCAGGTCGTCGACATGGGGCCAGGGCCGTTCCGGGTTCACGTGATCGGCCGTCAGGGGCGAGACCCCGCCCCAGTCGTCCGCCCCGGCGCGCACCAGCAGATCGAACTCCGTCGTGTCCGAGAGGTTCGGAGGGACCTGGATCCGCATCCGGGCGCCCATGACGACCCGCGCCGCGGCCACCGTCGTGGCGTACTCCATGAGGTCGGCATCCGGGGCGTCTTGCATCGCGGTGCGCGGCTTGGCGCGGAAGTTCTGCACGATCACCTCCTGGATGTGCCCGTGTCGCTCGTGCGCATCCCGGAGCGCCACCAGCGACTCGGCACGGTCCCGCACGGTCTCGCCGATGCCCACCAGGATGCCGGTGGTGAAGGGGATGCGGGCGGCCCCGGCATCCTCGATGACGCGCAGCCGCAGCTCCGGGTCCTTGTCGGGGGAGAGGTGGTGGGCGCGGCCCGGGGTCTCGAACAGGTCCCGGGAGGTGGTCTCCAGCATCATGCCCATCGAGGGCGAGGTGGGCCGGAGCATCCGCAGCTCGTCCGCGCTCATGACGCCCGGGTTCGCGTGGGCGAGCAGCCCCGTCTCGGCGGTGACGAGCCGTGCGACGTGGGCCACGTAGTGCAGGGTGGAGGCGAACCCGTGCTCGTCGAGCCACGCACGGGCCTCCGGCCAGCGGTCCTCGGGCCGGTCGCCGAGGGTCAGCAGGGCCTCCTTGCAGCCCAGCGCCGCGCCCTGGCGTGCCACGGCGAGCACCTGCTCCGGCGACATGAACACGGGCCTGCTCTTCTTCAGCAGCTGCCCGGGGGTGTCCACGAACACGCAGTAGTGGCAGCGGTCGCGGCAGAGCGTGGTCAGCGGGATGAACACCTTCCGCGAGTAGGTGAGGACGCCGGGGCGACCCGCAGCGCGCAACCCCTCGTCACGCAGCAGCGACGCGACGTCGAGCAGACGCTCGCGGTCGTCGCCGGTCGCCTCGAGCAGGGCGAGCGCGTCGCCGGAGTCGAGCCGCCCTCCCGACCGCGCACGCTCGAGGACATCACCGACAGACGACGCGTTCACGTCGCCGAGCGGGGCGGACACGGCTCGGGTCGCACTCGAGGGCACACGTTCAGTCTCTCACCGCAGCTCCCCGCGGAGGCCGCGGATTCGGACGTGATCGTTGCCGGTCTGTGAGCAAAACCTCGACCACGGCGGGGACCGCGCTGGCAGACTATGGGACATGGTGACGCTCATGCTCGATTCCGCACAGCTGGAGATCGTGCTGTCTCCCGCGGAGAAGGCACTGGCATTCCGGAAACGGAATGTGATCGTCCCGCGGGAGCACATCACCCGGGTGCAACTCACCGACGACGCGTGGACGTGGCTGCGCGGGGTGCGCTCACCGGGCACGTTCGTGCCGGCGACGATCGCGATGGGCACGTGGCGCTACGCCGGCGGCGAGGACTTCGCCCTCATCCGTCGCAAGCGGCCCGCCGCCGTCGTCGACCTCGACGGGCACGAGGAGTTCCAGCGGCTCATCCTCAGCACCCGGCACGGCCTCGAGCTCGTGCGGGCGCTCCGCCTGGAGGCGGGCGCCGACGCCACCGACGTCGCGGACCTCGCGACCGCCTGAGCCCGTCGCTCAGGTGATGTCGCGTCGCCAGCTGAACAGGTGCCCGGCGATGACCAGAACGACGCCGTAGGCCAGCAGGACGAGGCCTCCGGCCCACCATTCCAGCCCGCTTCCGGAGTCCATCGCCGCGACGGAGAAGATGCTGGCACCGACCAGCGCGTCGCTCGCCGCTCCCGGCAGGTAGGCGGCGATGTCGCCGAGCTGTGTGACGAACGCGCCGCCGAACCGCAGCAGAGGTTCCACGAACTGGGTGAAGGCCAGCACGATCACGATGGCGGCGACCTGGTTGCGCACGACCAGTCCGATGCCGACACCCACGAAGACCCAGAGGACGAACGCGATCACGATGCGGCCGAGCAGCGCCCAGGTCTCCGACGCGCCCAGTCCGGTCTCGAGCCCGAAGGCGGCGAGTACCCCGGCCGAGGGGCCGGCCGTGACGACGATCGCGACGGCGGCGTAGAGCACGCCCATCACGGCGCCGGCGATGAGCTTCGCCAGCAGCACGCGACCGCGCCGGGGCGTCGCCAGGAACGTGGGGGTCAGGGTCTGGTGCCGGAACTCCCCGGTGACCAGGAGCGTGCCGATCAGGACGGGGAACACGTAGCCGATCGACGACGCGAGGCTGTACAGCACGCTCGCCGCGCCCTCGCCGACCGGGACGCCCTGAGCGTCCCCGATGGCGCCGCTCGCGACGGCGCCGATGGTGAAGGCCAGGCCGGTCGCGGTCAGGCCGACGTAGCCGGCCAGCACGATGGCGAGGATCCACCAGATAGAGGTGGAGAACTGTTTCGTGAGCTCGGAGCGGGTGGCGTGCGCGATGCTCATCGTGCGTCACCTCCGTCGCGGTCCTGGGCGTGGGGGTGCAGGTCCTCCTGCACCTCGGGGCGGGTCTCCGGCTCCTCGGGATCGGGTGTGCCCGATCCGGTCTCCGTGTCCGCGGGCGTGGGCCCGGCCGGGGCGGGATCGGGCGTCGCCGCCTCTTCCGCGGTCGGCTGCGCAGGGGCGTCCGCGTCGGCTGGGGCGGGCGAGTCCGCAGCCGTGTCCGGGCCGGCGGGGGATTCCGCACCGGGCCGGGCGCCGTCCGCCTCCACCTGGGAGAGCGCGGGGACGGCTCCCGTGTCCGCAGCGACGCTGTGCAGGCGCGTACCGTCGACGAGGGCGAGGAAGATCTCCTCGAGGGCGGGTCCCCGGCGCTGCAGGGACGAGAGGGCGACGCCGGCGGCGGCGGCGATCGCGCCCACCTCGACGGGCTCAGCGCCCCGCACGGCGAGACCGGAGCGCAGGGCCTCGGTCGGCAGGCCGGCCGCGGCCAGGGCTCCGGCGAGTGCCGCCCGGTCGGGCGCGTCGACGATCGTCGCGTACTCGCCCGGATCCGCGAGCTCCTCCAGCGCCCCTTCGAAGACGAGGCGGCCCTTCGCGAGGATCAGGATGCGGTCGGCCGTCTGCTGGATCTCGGTGAGCAGGTGCGAGGACACCAGGACGGTGCGGCCCTCCGCGGCGAACGCGCGCAGCAGCGTCCGCATCCACTTGATGCCCTCGGGGTCGAGTCCGTTGGCCGGCTCGTCCAGGACGAGCACGCCGGGATCGCCGAGCAGGGCGGTCGCGAGCCCCAGTCGCTGCCGCATCCCGAGCGAGTAGCCGCCGACCTTGCGGCCGGCCACCTCGCTGAGTCCGACGAGGGCCAGGACCTCGTCGATGCGACGGCGGGGGATGCCGGCCGCGTCCGCGTAGACCTTGAGGTGGTTGGCGGCGCTGCGGCCCGGGTGGAAGCTGGCGGCCTCGAGGGCTGCGCCCACCGTCTGCAGCGGGTGCGGAAGATCCGCATAGTCGACGCCGCCGATCCGGGCGCTGCCCGACGTGGGGGCGACGAGACCGAGCAGGATCCGCATGGACGTGGTCTTGCCTGCCCCGTTCGGTCCGAGGAAGCCGGTGACGACTCCCGGCTCGATGCGGGCGGTGAGCCCGGAGACCGCCTCGACACCGCGAAAGCGCTTGGTGACGTCGACGAACTCCAGCACGTGACCTGCGGGCATGCGGGAACCTCCGTCGTGGGTGTGTCCCCCTATCCTGCCGGAAACAGCCAGCAACCTCATGTTCTGCGCCCCGGCGACCCCCGTGTGGCGTCTTCCCGGGCGCACCGGGCAGGACGGTAACGTTGCGATCGTGACCGACCTGGCAGAACACACCGGCGATGTCCTGGTGCGCGTGGCGCGGGGTGTCGGCCGGCTCACCCTCCATCGTCCGCGTGCGCTGAACGCCCTCGACGTCGGGATGGTCCGCACGCTGCACGCGACGCTCGACACCTGGGAGCACGACAGCGAGGTCGGCATCGTGCTGCTGGACGGCGCCGGCGAGCGGGGACTGTGCGCCGGTGGCGACGTCCGAGCCCTGCGGGAACAGATCGTGGGCGGGGACGGCGCGGCGGCGGAGCGGTTCTTCCGTGAGGAGTACGCGCTGAACGCGCGGATCGCCGAGTACCCGAAGCCCATCGTCGTCTTCGCGGACGGGATCACGATGGGCGGCGGCATCGGCCTCGCCGGTCACGCCGGCTTCCGCGTGGTGACGGAGCGGTCGGCCCTGGCCATGCCCGAGACGCGGATCGGGTTCACCCCGGACGTGGGCGGGTCGTGGCTGCTCTCCCGCGCGCCCGGACGGCTGGGGGAGTACCTCGGCCTCACCGGAGCGACCATGACCGGTGCGGACGCGATCGTCGCGGGCTTCGCCGATCACCTCCTCCCCGTGGAGCGCCTGGCGCAGTTCCGGGACGCCCTCGAGACGCGCGCCGACCCCACCGGGCCGGCCGAACTCGTGCTGCTGTTCGACGAGACGCCGGAGACGTCACCCCTCGAGCGCGCGCGGGGATGGATCGATGAGGCCTTCGCCGCTGACACCGTCGGCGAGATCGTCGAGCGGCTGCGGACGCGCCCGGAGCCGGATGCCGCCGCCACCGCGGACCTGCTCGGCACCCTGTCGCCGACCGCTCTCACGGTGACCCTCGCCGCGGTGCGGCGGGCGCGGACGCTTCCGGATCTCCGCGCCGTCCTGGAGCAGGAGTACGGGCTGGTCTCCTGGTTCATCCAGACGCAGCCCGACCTGCCCGAGGGCATCCGCGCGCAGGTCGTGGACAAGGACCGCACGCCGGCCTGGTCGCCGGACAGCCTCGACCGTCTCCCGGCGGACCTCGCCCAGCAGGCGCTCTCCTTCCGGCCGTCGACCCCGCTCTGGAGCTGAGCGATGACCACGACGCGACCTGATACCGACGCGCCGGTGCGCCGCCGTCGCCGCACCTACTCGCTCGGCATCGCACTGGACTGGTTCTTCTTCGTCTTCGCCGGCCTCGCTGCGGTGTGGCTGGCCTCCCTCAGCTTCACGGAGACGTTCCGGGTGGGCTGGTGGGGGGTGCCGTTCGCCGTCCTGTTCTGGCTGCTGCTGGCCTATCTCGTGCTGCCGCGCATACACCGCATCCTGACCAGCGTGTACGTGCCGGACTACTTCATCGGCCGCACCCGAACGAGCGACGGCCTGCTCGGAGACCCGGTCAACCTGGCGCTGATGGGCTCGGCCGAGCAGATCGAGCAGGCCATGCGGGCGGCCGGCTGGACCAAAGCCGATCCGGTGACCCTCGCCTCGTCCTGGCGGATCGTGACCTCGACCCTGGGCAGGCGCAGCTACCACGAAGCGCCGGTGAGCCCGCTGTTCCTCTTCGGCCGGATGCAGGACTTCGCCTACCAGCAGGAGGTCGACGGCAACCCGGCCCAGCGTCACCACGTGCGGTTCTGGCGCTGCCCCGACGACTGGCTCCTCCCCGGCGGACGCCGGGTCGACTGGCTCGCCGCCGGAACCTTCGACACGGCTGTGGGACTGTCGCTGTTCACGCTGCAGGTCACCCACCGCATCGACGCCGACACCGACATCGAGCGCGACCACATCGTCGCGACGGTCACCCGGGCGGACCCGCGCATCGTGGTCGACGTCATCGCGGACTTCTCCACCGGCTACCACGCCAGAAACGGCGGCGGCGACAGCATCCGCACCGACGGCGACCTGCCGATCATCGATGTCCGCGGGGTGACCGCGTGAGCGCCGGCGGGCGGGAGACGCGCAAGCGTCCCGCGTTCGAATCGCCGGCGCGGCTGGTCTCGCCGGTCGGGTTCGACCCGACGATGAAGCGCCCGGCGTCCACCCTCGCCGGGGTGGTGCTCGTGTACCTGCGGGTGCTCGCCGGCGCCCTCTGGCTGGTGGCGCTCTGGCTCGACCACGCGCTGCTGGCCGACGCGGACCTGAAGATCGAGGGGATCACCCTGACCGCGGAGGACCGCATCCTGGTACTCATCGTGGTCACGGTGGGCATGGGGATCTTCCTCCTCGCGGACGCCGTCCTCGGGTCCCTGATCCTGCGCGGCCGCAACACCCCGCGGGTGATCGTGATGATCTTCTCGACCCTGTCCATCTGCTCCGCGTTCACGGCGTGGTGGGTGCAGGAGGAGGACGTCCACCTCGAGACGACCCTCCTGACCGTCGCGTTCGACATCCTGATCCTGCTCGCGCTGTCCAGCCGCAATTCCGCCGCCTACGCGCGGCGCTTCGAGCGACGCTGACCTCGCGCTCCCGCCGGGCGCGTTAGCCTGGATGTCGGCGCAGGACGCGGAAGGAGGCGGTGTGTTCGACAGTCCGTTGTCCGCGTCGGCGTACGAGGTCCTCGGGGTCGCGGTGGACGTGACCGAGGAGGAACTCCGCAAGGCCTTCCGCACGCGCCTCCGTCAGACGCATCCGGACACCGGCGGCGACGCCGCCGTCTTCGTCCAGGTCCAGCGCGCGTGGGAACTCGTCGGCACGCCGGAGGCGCGGGCTGCCTACGATCGCGGCCGGAGCGGCCGCCCCACCGCCCCGGAGGCGCAGTTCTCCGCGGACTGGAGCACGCCCCGCACGCGCCAGGACACCCGGCCCCGGGCACGTTCGTCCGGGCATCCCGGGGGATGGCGCCGGGAACGCTACCTCGACCTGATGCGCGAGTGGGTGGGCCGGGGCACGCCGCTGGAGGATCCGTACGACCCGCAGCTCGTCCGCTCGGCGCCCCGGGAGATCCGCCGGCTGCTGGCGGACGCCCTGGCGGAGGAGGCGACGGCCCGGACGATCGCCGACCTCGGGATGGGGTTCAGCGTGTGGCACGACGTCGCGGCGGCCGGTCGCGGCGGCACCCTCGACGACAAACTCGATCACATCGTGCTCGGCCCCAGTGGTCTGTACGGTGTGCTGTCAGAGGACTTCGGCGGACCGGTCGGCTTCCGCCGGGGTGAGATCACCGGCCCTGCGGTGCCCGGTGCGCCGGTGAGCGACCTCCTCGTGCGGATGCGTACGGTGGCGCGCGCGGCGGGCGTGCGCTTCAGCGGCGCGATCGTCGTGCTCCCCGACGACGACCTCGCGCAGCCCATCACCGAACTCGGCAAGGTCCGCGGGATGCCGGTCGTCGTCGCCGCGCGGTCGGCGCTGTCGACGGTGCTGCGTCGCGGGGTGACCGGAGCGCGGGACATCGGCGGCAACGAGGTCTTCGACATCCGGACCCGGCTCGACCAGTCCGTGCGCTTCGTCTGAGCCCCTCCCGATCCTTCCGTCCTTCAGGTCCCGGTGGCGCGACGGCCGGGGCGTACGGTGGGGGTGTGGATCCGATCACGGCGACCTTCGTCATCCTGGGCCTGGCGGTCCTCGCCTTCATGTCCGGACGGGTTCCGCTGGGCGTCGTGGCCGTCGGCGTCGTGCTCGCCCTGTGGGCGACCGGCGTGCTCACCCTGTCCGAGGCACTCGGCGGCTTCGCGGATCCCACCGTCATCTTCATCGCCACCCTCTTCATCGTCTCCGAATCCCTCGACGCCACCGGCGTGACGGCATGGCTGGCGCAGAAGGTGGTGCCTCTGGCGGGATCCAACCCGCGGCGGCTGGTCGCGATCGTCATGGGCTGCGTCGCGCTGCTGGCCGCCTTCATCAGCATCAACGGCGCCGTCGCCGCGCTGCTGCCGGTCGTGGTGGTCGTGGCGGTGCGAGCGCAGCTCGTTCCCTCGCGGCTGCTCATCCCGCTCGCTTTCGCCGCGAGTGCGGGATCGCTGCTCACCCTCGCCGGCACCCCGGTGAACCCGGTGGTCTCCGACGCCGCGGTCAATGCGGGCGGACGTGCGTTCGGATTCTTCGAGTTCGCCCTCGTCGGTCTGCCGCTGGTGGCGTTGACGGTGCTGATCGTCATCACGCTGGGTCCGCGGCTGCTGCCGGACCGGGTCCCGGCCCAGCTCTCCGAGTCGGCGCCGGATGTGCGGGCCGCGGCGCACACCCTCCGCCGCGACTACGACGTCGCCGTCGAGACGGCGGCGCTCATGACCGCCCGCGACGGCGTCGCGGAGGTGCTCGTCTCGCCGCGTTCGAGCCTCATCGGACAGGACGTGTTCGTCGGCATGACCACGCACCGCGAGTCCCTCGTCATCCTCGGCGTCCGTCGCGACGAGGACCTGGAGACGGAGAAGCCGGAGCCGGGTGCCGTCACGACCCTCCGGGTCGGCGACGCGCTGCTGCTGCAGGGGCCGTGGGCGGCCCTGGAGGAGTACGTGCGCTCGCCCGACGTGATCGCCGTGACCGCCCCGCACGCCCTGCGCCGGGGCATCCCTCTCGGCCGCGGCGCGAAGCGTGCCCTCTCGATCCTGGCGGTGACCGTGGTGCTGCTGGCGACCGGACTGCTCCCCCCCGCGGTCGTCGGGCTGCTCGCCGCGGCCGCTCTCGTGGTGAGCCGTGTGCTCAGCGGCACGCAGGTGTTCCGCGCCATCCACTGGTCGACGATCGTGCTCATCGCGGGGATGATCCCGCTCTCCAACGCCTTCATCGCGACCGGTGCGGCGGACGTCGTCGCCACCGGCGTGCTGGGACTGTCCGGTACGGCGTCGGCGCAGGTGGCGCTGCTGGTCATCTGCGTCGTCACCCTCGTGCTCGGACAGTTCATCTCGAACGTCGCGACCGTGCTCGTGGTGGCCCCCATCGCGGTCTCGGTCGCCGCGACGCTGGACGTCAGCGTCCAGCCGTTCATGATGGGCCTCACCGTGGCCGGGGCGGCGGCGTTCCTGACGCCGATCGCGACGCCGGTGAACGTCATGGTGATGCAGCCCGGTGGGTACCGGTTCGGGGACTACTGGCGTCTCGGTCTGCCGCTGGCTGCGCTGTTCCTCGCCGTCGCGGTGCTCTACGTCCCCCTCATCTGGCCCTTCTGACTCCATCCTTTCCTTCCCCGCGGGGAGGCGAGCGTTCCGCCGCATGGCAGGCTGGACGGGTGATCACCGACGCGGCCCGCGAGTTCCTGTCCGAATACCACCTGGCGACGCTGTCGACGCTCGGCCGGGACGGCCGCATCCACTCCGTGCCGGTGGGGATCACCTACCGGGACGGCGTCGTGCGGGTGATCGGGTCGCGCGGCACGCAGAAGTTCCGCAACGTCGAGCGCACCGGCCGCGCCAGCGTCAACACCGTGGACGGTGCACGGTGGATCAGCTTCGAGGGACCCGCACGCATCATCGAGGATGCGGAGGCCGTCGACCTCGCCGTCGATCTTTACACCGCCCGCTACCGTGCGCCGCAGCCGAATCCCCAGCGGGTCGTGCTGGAGATCCAGGTCGAGCGGGTGCTCGGCTCGCCCCAGTTCCGCGCCTGACCGGGCCGGGGTCAGACCAGCCCGAAGAGCTGGAGCGGATGGGTCAGCCGCCAGAACGGGCTCGGGTCGTCCACATCGCCGGCCAGGACGAGGTCCACGCTCGCTGCATCCCGCGGCCCCGTCGCGACGAGCGCGCCGACCACGTCGCCCTCGTCGCGGAGGTCGCCGAGCTCGAACGTCGTCTCCACGGACGCGGTGCCGCCGTTCCACAGGACGACCTGCGCGTCGGCGGCCGCCAGGATCGGGACCGCTTCGCCCCACTTGGTCTGCACCTGCCCGACCACGGTGCCCTCGGGCACCGACGGACGTAGCTGCAGCTCCTGCTCGACCTGGGCGAACACGGCGCGCAGCGCCTCGTCCCGGACCTCGCGGTCGGGCTGTCCCAGCATCGCCCCGTAGATCCGCACGGTCGTCTCGCCCACCGTGACGTCCTTCGCCGCGAGCAGGTTGTAGGTGTCCAGCGACCCCGTCTTGATACCGACGACACCGGGATCCGCGAGCAGCGGGTTCGAGTTGCGCACGAGACCGACGCCGGGCAGCTCCGCCTCCGGTGTGCGGACGATCTCGGCGATCACCGGATGGGCCAGCGCACGCTCGCCGAGGGTGAGCAGAGCCTCGGGGGACGCGATGTTGCCGAAGTCGATGCCGGTCGGGTCGGTGATCGTGATCCCGTTGATCCCGTGCTGGGTGAGCCAGGTGTTGGCGGCGCGGGCGAAGACCTCGTCGTTCGGCCAGATCGTGCTCGCGAGGCGGTCCGCGTAGTTGTTCGCCGAGCCCATCAGCACGCCCTGCAGCATCTGGTACTCGGTCAGCGAACCGCCGACCGGGACGTCCAGCGCGGATTCCCCGCGGTCCCGGTAACGCCAGTAGTCCGAACGGTCGGCGGAGGTGAAGCGGAACTCGCGCCCCGCCTCTCCCGGTGCGAGCGGCATCTCCTCGAGGACGAGGAGCGCGGTGACGACCTTCGTGATGCTGGCGATCGACATCGCGTCACCGGTCGAGGCGATCGGGGCGCCCACTCCGGCCACGACGGCCGCCGCGCCCCCCTCCGCGGGCCACGCGCCGACGGCGGCGGGAGCGGGGACGGGCTGGACGGCGATCTGCGCCACCGTCGGGGCGACCGCGTGCAGCGGCCAGAGCAGTGTGGTCGCGCAGTACGCGATGATCACGGCGAGGAAGACCCCGAACGGCACGAGCACGCCCGGCCGCATGGCGGTGCGTCGTGGCGCGCGGCTGAGCAGGTCGGCGGTGACCGGCAGGAAGGCGGGCGTTCCCGACTCCAGCTGCAGGACGTGTGCGCTGCGAGCCGTCAGCGCCTGTTCGTCGACCCAGGCGAGCGGAGGATCGGCCGGAGGGACCACTACGGGGACGGATGCGGGCGCCTCCGGCCGCGGCACCTGGCCGGGGTCGGCGGGCGCTCCGGGGTCTCCGGGATCGGTTCGTGCCGCGGCGGGGGCCTCGGCGTCGTTCCCGGCCGCATCCCGGTCCGCGTCGCCGAGGGCGGCGGCGGCGGTCCGGGCGGGGAGTGCGGATGCGTCGTCGTGGAACGCGAGCTCGACATCGGGGCGCGGCTCCGCCGGGAGGCGCACGGCGCCCGTGCGCAGCGCTCGCCGGGTCGGAGGTGGCGGGTCGGCGACGGTCACCCGCCTACGGTATCGGGCTTCGGCGTTATACTCGGCACGTCAACCACGGGAGTCCGGTGTGCCGGGCTGAGAGGAAGCGAATCCACGCTTCGACCGTCGAACCTGATCTGGGTCATGCCAGCGCAGGAAGGAGTTTCGATGCACACGTCCACGTCCACATCCGCCGCCGCTCCGGTCCGCACGAGGGGGAGCCTGCGCTGGCGGGTCGTCGACATCGTCGTCGCCAGCGTCATCGGCGTCGCGTCCGGCCTGATCTTCCTGCTTTGGAACATCGGCTACCTCGGCCCCAAGGCGCTCCTGGAACCGCTCCTGCCCGGCATGCAGGGACTGCTCGACGGTCCCTGGCTGCTGGCCGGGGTGCTCGGCGCGCTCATCATCCGCAAGCCCGGCGCCGCCGTGTACACGGAGGTGCTCGCGGCCGTGGTCTCCGCACTGATCGGGAACCAGTGGGGAGGCTTCCTCACGCTCGAGGCGGGCCTGGTGCAGGGTCTCGGCGCCGAGCTGATCTTCCTCCTCTTCTTCTACCGTCGGTTCACGCTCCCGGTGGCGATCCTCGCCGGCGCCGGGGCGGCGCTGTTCGGCGGGGTCAACAACCTGCTGCTCTGGTTCGCCGGGGCGGACACGCTGTTCACCGTCGTCTACATGCTCTGCACCGTCGTCTCCGGGGCGGTGCTCGCCGGAGCGCTCGGCTGGCTGCTCGCGCGCGGGCTGGCCGCGACGGGTGCGCTCGACCGCTTCGCCAGCGGGCGCGAAGCGCGCGGGCGCGTCTGAGGGGTGAGCGGACTGCATCCGGCCGCCCTCGAAGCACGCGAGTGGGGATGGCGGCACGCCTCCCGCCGCGCATGGGCTCTGCGGGAGGTGTCGCTGCGCATCCAGCCCGGCGAGCGGGTGCTGCTGCTGGGTGCCTCCGGCGCCGGCAAGTCCACGCTGCTGCACGGGCTGGCCGGCGTCCTCGGCGGAGATGAGGAAGGCGAATCCGCGGGCCGCCTCCTGATCGACGGCGAGGAGGCGTCCGCCGCGCGCGGCCGGGCCGGTCTCGTGCTGCAGGACCCCGATGCGCAGGTGATCCTCGCCCGGGTGGGCGACGACGTCGCGTTCGGCTGTGAGAACCTCGGCGTGCCGCGGGACGAGATCTGGTCGCGCGTCCACGAGGCGCTCGACGCGGTCGATCTGCGGGTGCCCCTCGACCGTCCCACGAAGGCGCTGTCGGGTGGGCAGAAGCAGCGGCTGGCGCTCGCCGGGGTGCTGGCGATGCGTCCGGGAGCGGTGCTCCTGGACGAACCGACCGCGAACCTCGACCCCGCCGGCGTCCTGGAGGTCCGGGATGCGGTGGTGCGCGTCCTCGACGCGACGGGTGCGACGTTCGTCGTGGTCGAGCACCGCATCGACGTGTGGCTCGAGGTCGTCACCCGGGTCATCGTGCTGGGGGAGGCCGGGGTGCTCGCGGACGGTGCGCCGGAGGCGGTGTTCGCCGCCCACGGCGAGGCGCTCGCCGAGCGGGGTGCGTGGGTCCCGGGGCGTCCACCGGTCCATCCCGTCCCGCCGGTCTCCCCGCGCGGCGAGACCCTGCTGTCCGCGACCGCCCTGTCGGTGGGCCGCGTCCGTGGGGTGCCGGTCGCGGGCGGGATCGACATCGAGGTGCGGGCGGGGGAGGTGACCGCGATCACGGGGCCGAACGGGGTGGGCAAATCGACGCTCGGACTCACCCTCGCCGGGCTCCTGCCCCCCGTGGACGGCGTCGTCCGTGCCGCGGACGCGCTCGCCGCCGGCGCGGGTGCGCACCCGGTGTCGTGGCGATCGCGCGAACTGCTCACCCGCATCGGCACGGTCTTCCAGGAGCCCGAGCACCAGCTGCTGTCCACGACGGTGCGCGGCGAGCTCGAGGTGGGTCCGCGGGCCCTCGGTCTGCCGGATGCGGAGCGCACGGCCCGCGTCGACGAGCTGCTCGCCCGGCTGCGCCTGGACGCGCTCGCCGAGGCCAACCCGTACACGCTCTCCGGTGGGGAGAAGCGGCGGGTCACGGTGGGCGCCATGCTCGCCACCCGGCCGCGCGTCCTGGTGCTCGACGAGCCCACGTTCGGACAGGACGCGCGCACCTGGGCGGAGCTGGTGGCGCTGTTCGCCCGGCTGCGCGACGAGGGCTCGGCCCTGGTCGCGATCACCCATGACGAGGAGGTCGTGCGGGCCCTGCACGCCCGCCGCGTCGGCTTGGTCGGTGCCGGGTGACGCTGCTCGACGGGCACGCGCGGGAGGGCCGGTTCGCCCGGGTGAACCCGGTCGCGAAGCTCGCCGCATCCGGGCTCATCGCGATCCCGCTCGTGCTGACCCTCGACGTCGTCTCCGCGGCGACCGCGCTCGTGCTGGAGATGCTGCTGATGCCCTTCGCCGGCGTGCGCTGGCGGGAGTTCTGGGTGCGCACGTGGCCGGTCTGGCTGGCCGCGCCGCTCACCGCCCTCACGATCGCGCTCTACGGGGAGGCGGGCGGCACCGTCCACCTGGAGTGGTTCGTCATCCGGGTCAGCGACGGCTCGCTCGAGCTCGCCGCGGCGACCTTCTTCCGGGTGCTCGCGATCGCCCTTCCCTCGGTCGTGATGTTCCTGACCGTGGACCCGACCGACCTCGCGGACGGGCTCGGGCAGGTGCTGCGGCTTCCGGCACGGTTCGTCATGGGTGCGCTCGCCGGCCTCCGGATGGTGGGACTGTTCATCGACGACTGGCGGGCACTCGAGCTCGCCCGCCGGGCCCGCGGCGTCGCGGACCGTGGCCGCATCCGGCGCCTGTTCGGGATGGCCTTCGCGCTGCTCGTGCTCTCCATCCGCCGCGGCTCGAAGCTCGCCACGGCGATGGAGTCGCGCGGGTTCGGGGCGCCGGGCCGGCGCACCTGGGCGCGGGAGTCGCGCTTCGGGGCGGCGGAGTGGGGGCTGATGCTCATCGGCCTCGCCGTCGCGGGGATCGCGGTCGTGGTGTCGGTGCTCACCGGGAGCTGGAACTTCATCCTCGGCCCGTCCTGATCCCCGCCGGGTGCCGCCGGCGATGGGGGCTCGCGCAGGACGCGCGGCGGCCGGTAGCCTGGATGCTGGTGTGAGTGAAACGCAGTCCCACTGCCGCTGACACTCGATTCCGTCTTCGAAGGAGAGTGAATGGACATCACCGGCACGTCCGCCCTGGTCACCGGCGGCGCGAGTGGACTCGGTTTCGCCACCGCGAGCCGTCTCGCGGCGGCGGGGGCGATCGTCACCATCCTGGACCTCCCCTCCTCCGCGGGGGAGGAGCGCGCGCGGGAGCTCGGCGGCTCGTTCGCCCCGGCCGATGTCACGGATGTCGAGGAGGTCGCGGCAGCGGTCGCCCAGGCCGCGGCGGCGGCGCCGCTCCGGGTCGTCGTGAACTGCGCCGGGATCGCGCCGCCCGCGAAGGTCCTGGACCGTGCGGGAGCGCCCACCCCCCTCGCCGACTTCGAGAAGCTCGTGCGGATCAACCTCATCGGCACCTACAACGTGATCGGGCAGGCCTCCGCGGTGATGGCGGCATCCGACCCGGATCCGGCCGACGGTGATCGCGGCGTCATCGTGAACACCGCCTCCGTCGCGGCCTTCGACGGGCAGATCGGGCAGCCGGCGTACTCGGCCTCGAAGGGCGGCGTGCACGCGATGACCCTGCCGATCGCCCGGGAACTCGCCCGGTACGGCATCCGGGTGTGCACGATCGCCCCGGGCATCATGGAGACGCCCATGCTGAAGGGCCTGCCCCAGGCGGCTCAGGACTCGCTCGGGCAGCAGGTGCCCTACCCGCAGCGGCTCGGCCGGCCGGACGAGTACGCGTCGCTCGTGCTCGAGATCGTCCGCAACGGCTACCTCAACGGCGAGACCATCCGTCTCGACGGCGCGATCCGGATGGCGCCGCGATGAGCGCCGGGCGGCTCGGCGCCATCCCCCGAACCTCCGTTCCGATGAAGGGCGTCACCCGATGAGCGACACGATCCTGCTGCACGTCGAGGCGGGCCTGGCCCGCGTGACCTTCAACCGGCCGGCGCGACTGAACGCCATGGACTTCGAGATGGGCCGGCGCTGGCGCGACGTCGCCCACGAGGTCACCGCCGACCCGTCCGTGGGCGCGGTGATCCTGGATGCCGCCGGTCCCGCGTTCTGTGCGGGCGGCGACGTCGTCATGATGTCCACCTCGGGGGCGGACGGGACGTCGGTCACGGATGCCGCGGACGTCATCCACGAGGGCATCCGCACGTTCGTGGAATCGGACAAGCCGATCGTCGCGGCCGTGCAGGGCGCCGTCGCCGGGGGAGGCCTCGGCCTCATGCTCACGGCGGACTACATCGTCGCCGCCGAGGACGCGAAGTTCGTCAGCCGCTACGCCAACATCGGGCTGACCCCGGACCTCGCCGTCTCGACCCTCCTGCCCCAGGCCGTCGGGCAGCGTCGCGCACTGCAGTTGCTGCTGCAGGATCGGATGCTGAACGCCGCCGAGTCGCTGGAGTGGGGTCTCGTCACGGAGGTGTCGCCGGATCCGGGAGCACGGGCCGAGCAGATCGCGAGGTTCTGGCTGGACGGCGCGACCGCCGCCTACGGGCAGGCGAAGCGGCTCGTCCGCACCGGCGCGGGACGCTCCTTGAACGAGAACCTCGTCGACGAGGCCCGCACCATCGGGGCCGCGTTCGACACCCCCGACGCGCGCGCGCGGATCTCCGCGTTCGCCGCCGCATCCGCCCGCAAGGCCGCATCGAAGGAGTCCTCATGACCGCTCGGACGCTCGCCGGAAAGACCATCCTCCTCTCCGGCGGAAGCCGCGGCATCGGGCTGGCGATCGCCCTGCGTGCCGCCCGCGACGGCGCGAACGTCGCACTGCTGGCGAAGACCGACACCCCGCATCCGAAGCTCGAGGGCACCGTGCACACGGCGGCCGCGGCGATCGAGGAGGCGGGTGGACGGGCGCTGCCCATCGTCGGCGACGTGCGCAACGACGACGACGTGACCGAGGCGGTGCTGAAGACCCAGGGGGAGTTCGGCGGCATCGACATCGTCATCAACAACGCCTCGGTGATCGACCTGTCCGGTTCGCTCGAGCTGTCCATGAAGAAGTACGACCTGATGCAGGACGTCAACGTCCGCGGCACCTTCATGCTGTCCCGTTCGGCCGTGCCGATCCTGAAGGATGCGGAGAACCCGCACATCCTCTCCCTGTCGCCCCCGCTGAACCTGTCGCCGAAGTGGCTCGGTGCGCACACCGGGTACACGCTGGCCAAGTACGGCATGACGATGGCGACGCTCGGGCTCGCGGCCGAGTTCGCCGCCGACGGCATCGCCGCGAACACCCTGTGGCCGCGGACCACGATCGCCACGGCCGCGGTGCGGTTCTCGCTCGGCGGGGAGCGGATGATGCAGGCCAGCCGCACGCCGGAGGTCTACGCGGATGCGGCGTACGAGGTGCTGCTGCGTCCGTCGCGGGAGTACACCGGGCAGACGCTCGTCGTGGAGGACGTGCTCGCCGAGGCGGGGGTGACCGACTTCTCCGGTTACGCCGCCGTGCCCGGCACGCCCGACTCGGAGCTCTTCCCGGACATCTTCCTGGACTGACGCCTCCGCGAGTTCCTGGGCTGGCGCCTCCACGAGACTGCATCCGGGCCACGAGACTGCGCGTGGGCACGTCCGTTTCGTGCTGCGGATGCAGTCTCGCGGGATGAAGGGACGATGCGGACGGCCGGTCAGGGCCGCATGCCCGCCTCGAAGATGTCGACCAGCCGCGGCACCAGTCGCGGGGTCGCGGACCGGATGGCCTCCGGCTGCGGCCGGGTGATCATGCCCATCGCCAGCACGAGTTCGAGCGCGTCCAGATCGGGGCGGACGATTCCGGCATCCTGGGCCACGGAGAGGAGCTCGGCCACGCGGGCGAGCGTGTGCACCTGCGCGTCGCGCACCGGTCCGGAGAGGTCGTCGGCGACGTAGTGGACCAGCGCCTCGGTCAGCGCGCCGAGGTCGAGGTCGACGAGCCGGGTGAAGAACGTGTGCCAGGCCGCTGCCGGGTCCGTCCGGAAATCCGCGAGGGCCTCGACGGCGGCGGATCCCATGTCCGCCAGGATGGCGAGCGCCACCGCGTCGGCCAGCGCGGAGCGGGAGTCGAAGTTGCGATAGAGCGTCGCGATCCCGACCCCCGCCGCCTCGGCGACGCTCTCCAGGGGGACCCCCGCGCCGTGCGCTGCGAACAGCGTGCGTGCCTCGCGGACGATGTTCTCGCGTCGCCGGGTGGCGTCAGATCGCATGGCCTGACCTTCCGTGTGTCTGCATCCATCGTGTCGTGAAAGCCGTCCTCCTGCGACTCACAGCTAAGCGGAGGGATATCCTCCGTACAATGGAGGAAAATCCTCCACTTATCTCCCTCGAATCGGACCCGCCATGACCGTCGTCACCCCCGTCGCCCCCGAAGAACCGGACACCGCCGCCCGGCCCCGCCGCACGCTACCCCCCGTCGCGAAGCTCCTCGCGCTCACGGCCGGACTCGGCATCATCCTCGTGGTCCTGCTGATGCTGTTCATCATGCCCTCGCTCAAGAGCGGCGCCCACGATCTGCCCATCGGACTGGTCGGGTCGCCTTCGGCCGTCGCGCAGGTGGAGGAAGGGCTGGCCACCGCCGCGCCGGACGCCTACGCGACCCGCGCGTACGACAGCGAGGCCGACCTCGAAGCCGCCATCCTCGACCGCGACGTCGTCGGGGGCATCGTCGTGGAAGACGCGGGAGTGCACGCGCTGGTCGCCAGCGCCGGTTCCGCGGTGATCTCCTCGACCATCTCGGCGACCGCGAACGCGCTCGCCGGATCGACCGGCGCCGAGGTCGTCGTCACCGACGTCGTGCCGCTTCCGGATGCGGACCCCACCGGCGTGGGCATCGGCGGCCTGGCCTTCCCGCTCGTCTTCGGCGGCATTGTCCCCGCCGTCGCGTTCCGGAAGGTCTTCTCCCGCAGCCTCCCCTGGGCCGTCGGCGGCATCCTCGCCTTCGCCGCCGTCGGCGGGATCACCGTGTCCGCCGTGCTCATGTTCGTCTTCGGCAGCATCACGACGGGGTTCTGGTCCGTGGCCGCCGCCATGGCGCTCGGGATCGCGGCACTCGCCCTTCCGCTCGCGGGTCTGCAGGAGGTCTTCGGGGGCAAGGGCTTCACGATCGGTGCGATGGCGATGATGTTCCTCGGGAACCCGCTCGCCGGCATCTCGACCACGGCGGCCTGGCTGCCCTCCGGACTCGGTGTGATCGGTCAGATCCTCCCGCCCGGTGCCGCCGGCACGCTCGTGCGCTCCGTCGCCTACTTCGGCGGGGCGGGCGGTCTCACCGCGGGGCTCACCCTCATTGCGTGGGTGGTCGCCGGGCTCGCGCTGCTGGCGCTCGGTATCGTGCGGACCCGCCGCCGGGCCCTTCCGGCGGCCTGACCCCCGCGCCCTTCCCGCGCCCGCCCCCCTTCCCGCCCCCCTTCCCGCCTCCTTCCCGCGAGACTGCACGCGCAGCACGAGACAGACGTAACCACGCGCTGTCTCGTGCTCACCGTGCAGTCTCGCGGTGCGAAACGGGGCGTCAGCCGGCGCTGCCGGTGAACAGCAGAGCCCCGCCGAGGCCGATGATCATGCCGCCGCCGGTCGCGCTGAGGGTCTCGATCCGTTTCGGAGACCGCGCGAACCATCCGCGCGCCGCGCCGGCCAGCAGTGCCCACGCGGCGTCCGAGACCAGCGCGAACACCAGGAAGACCAGGCCGAGCTCCAGCATCTGCAGCGGGATCCATCCGGCGGCCGGATCCACGAACTGCGGGAGCACGGCGACGAAGAACGCGATCGTCTTCGGGTTGGTCACGCCGACGACGAACCCCTCCAGCAGCTGACGTCCGTGCGAACGGGGCGGGATGCCGCCGGCGGCGGCGCGGGTCGACCGCTTGCGGTGCCGGATCGCCTGCACGCCGAGGAAGACGAGGTACCCGGCGCCCGCCACCTTCACGACGGTGAACAGCACCTCCGACTGCGCGACGACCGCGCCGAGTCCGAAGGCGACCGCAAGGACGAGCGGGATCTGACCGAGGACCCCGCCGACCACGCTGAGCAGACCGCCGAGCCGCCCCAGTGCCAGCGAGCGGCCGATCACGAACAGCACGCCCGGGCCCGGGATGACGATGATCACGATCGCCGCGAGGGCGAACGCGAGCAGGTTCTCGAGCGGGACCACGAGCACACCATAGTGCGGTGCCCGTGGGGCGACTGCCCGCCGCACGTCCACCTGGCGCACAGGTGGAGCCTCTTAGCCTGGTCCGATGTCCATTTCCGAACACCGCCCGGGCCGGTTCGGCTCCGACGGCCGTGTCGTCCTGGAAGACCCCCGCGACGAGGAACCCCTGTACCTCAGCGATGTCCGCGAGGACCGCGACGCGGGGGACGAGCGCCCGGACGACGGATCCGCCGCGCCGGACGACGGACCCGGGGAAACGGACGCTGACGCCGGGGGCACCGACGCCGACCCCGAGAGCACGGACGGCGAGCCCACGGGCGCCGACCCCGACACCGAGCCCGCCCGCCCGCGGACCCGGGCAGCCCGCACGGGCCGCCCGCGCCGGCGCATGCCGCTGTCCCGCCGTCTCGCGATCCTCGGTGGCGCCGACGGCGAGGTGCTCGACGACGTGCCGGTGGAGACTCCGCGGTTCGTGCAGATGTTCTTCGTGCTCGCCGGCACCGCGCTGGTCTCCGCCCTGTCGATGGTGTTCGCGCTGATCACGGGCGTGCGCATCTCGCTCTGGCTGGCGTTGCCGCTCGCGATCGTGTGGGCGCTGATCATCTTCAACCTGGACCGCTTCCTCACCTCCACGATGCGCGCGACGCGCAGTGTGTGGCGGCTGCTCGGGCTCGCCCTGCCGCGCGTCGTCATGGCCGCCCTCATCGGCATCGTGGTCGCCGAGCCGCTCGTCCTGCAGATCTTCCACAACGACATCGCCCGCGAGGTGACCTCGGTGAACGTCAGCCAGGCGCTCGCGGATCAGGATGCGGTCACGAGCGGCCCCGAGAAGCAGGCGCTGGATGCCGCATCCGAACGGCTGAGTGCGCTGGAGAACCAGGCCGCCACCGGGATCGTGGCGGGCACCTCCAGCACGTCGTCCGAATCGGCCGCCGCGCAGCAGAGCGTGGATCAGCTCACCGCCCAGCTGGCCGCCCAGCAGGGCGTGATCGATCAGGCGCGCGCCGTGTACCAGTGCGAGCTCACCGGTGAGGGCGCCGGGACGGTGCCCGGCTGCACCGGTGTGCAGGGCGCGGGGGCGAGTTCCGACGCCGCCGAGTCGCAGCTCGCCCGTGCCCAGGAGTCCTACGACGACCTGGCCGCCCAGTTGCAGCAGGCGACCGCGGCCCTCAACGCCGCCAACGCGGCGGGGACGGACGCCGCAGCGGCCTCGGCGACGCAGAACAAACAGCAGGCCGAGGACCAGCTGCCCGCGGCACGCGAGCAGTACGACGCGGCGCTGGCCGCCTACAACGAACGGTCCTCCGCCGTCGCGGACACGAACGCCGGGGCGATGGGGATGCTGAGCCAGATCACGGCGCTCGAGCGCCTGTCGCAGCGCGAGCCCGTCCTCGCCTGGGCGCACTGGCTGATCGCCGCGCTGTTCTTCATGATCGAGCTCCTCCCCGTGCTCGTGAAGGTGCTCACCAGCTACGGGGACCCGTCGCTCTACGAGAAGGCGGACGCGCTCCGCCGGCAGGTGGCGCTCGACCGGGTCAAGGCCCGCACCTGGCGGGAGCGCGCCGCGATCGTCACCGGTCCGGGCGCGGGCTGACCTCGGTGAGCAGCGCGCACCGGGATGCGCGCTCCTCACGGCCGGGCGCGGTGCTGCCGCTACGGTAGCGGTGTGTCCCTCGATCCCCGCCCATGCCGGAGCTGACCGCGCTCGGCTGGGGGGCCCTGGGGCTCGCCGCGCTGGTGATCGGACTCTCGAAGGCAGCTCTCCCGGGTGCGGGCACGGTCGCCGTCGCCCTGTTCGCGGCGGTGCTTCCCGCGAAGCAGTCGACCGGCACCATCCTGCTGCTCCTGATCGTCGGCGACATGTTCGCGCTCTGGGCGTATCGTCGGCACGCCGACCTGCGTGCCCTCGTCCGGCTCATTCCGGCCGTCGTCGCCGGGCTGCTGGTGGGTGTCGTGTTCCTCTCGTTCGCGGGGGACGACCTCGTCCGCCGCGTGATCGGCGTGTTGCTCCTGGGCGTCGTGGGCGTGACCCTCTGGCGGCGGCGCGCGACCCCGGCCGGCGACCCACGACCGCATCCGATCGCGGCCGCGGTCTACGGCACGCTCGGCGGGTTCACGACCATGGTGGCCAATGCCGCGGGACCCGTGATGTCGATGTACTTCCTGTCGATGCGTTTCCCGGTGAAGGCGTTCCTCGGCACCGCGGCCTGGTTCTTCGCGGTCGTCAACATCACGAAGGTGCCGTTTGCGGCCGGCCTCGGCCTGATCACGCCTCCGGGGCTGCTGATCGTGGCGGTGCTCGTCCCGGTCGTCGTCGCCGGCGCGCTCGTCGGTCGGCGGATCGCGACCCGCATCCCCCAGCAGCTCTTCGAGCGCCTGGTCATCGCCGTCACCGTCCTCGGCGCCGTGTACCTGCTGCTCCCGTTCTGAGTGCGCGCCGCATCCGTCGCGCCCCGGGGGACGGCCGTCGGTCAGAGCCGTTTGCGCAGGTAGACCTCCTCGATGCCGTCGCCGGTCGCGACCCGCTCCGTCTCCACATAGCCCTCGCGCGTGTACAGGCGCAGGTTCGCCTCGCTCAGCGAACCGGTGAACAGCTCCGCCTCGGTGCATCCCTGCTCACGGCCGCGCTCCTCGACGGCCCCCAGGAGTGCGGAGCCCACACCCTCACCCTGCACGTCGGGCGCGATCGCGATACGGCCGATCAGCAGCAGCGAACCGTCGTGCCGAGCCCGCACGACGCCCACCATGCGCGGCCCGATGTGGGCGACGCATCCGTCGTTCTCGATCAGCTCCGCCTCGACGGCCGCGAGCGTCTGGGTGAACGCGGGCATCTCGACGGATCCGTAGATCTGAGCCTCCTGCACGAAGGCAGCCCGCTGCAGGGTCAGCACTTCGCCCGCGTCATCCGGACGGACGGGTCGGATCCTCACGTTGCTCACGTCGGCCACGGTATCGCCGGCCGGCGGACACGCATCCGGTCTTGACTCGGCACGCCCCGCCGATGAAGCCCGCGAGACTGCAGGCAAACCACGAGACGGACGTTCTCACGCGCAGTCTCGTGCTCACTATGCAGTCTCGCGGGAAAGGAGTCGGGGGGAGAGGGGGAGAGGGGGAGGGGGCGGGGGCACCGGGGCGGCACTCAGATCCCTCGTCTACCCTGGAAGCATGACCGAAGCCTCTCCCGTGCGCGCCACCACGCCCCGCCAGGTGCGCCCGGCGACCGAGGGCTGGTCGCAGAAGAAGGACACCGAGGGCCGCCCGCTCCTGCAGTTCGCGAGCCCAAAGCGCGGGAAGCCGCCCGTGCACCTCGCCGACCTCACCCCCGAGCAGCGCGTCGAGAAGGTGAAGGAGCTGGGGCTCCCCGGCTTCCGCGCCGCCCAGCTCGAGAAGCACTACTTCACGCACTACACGTCCGACCCCGCCCTCATGACGGACCTCCCGGCCGCGAGCCGCGAGGAGCTCGTCGCGGGCATGCTGCCGCAGCTGCTCACCGAAGTGCGCACCCTCAAGACCGACCGCGGCGACACGATCAAGTTCCTCTGGAAGCTGCACGACGGCGCTCTCGTCGAGTCCGTCCTCATGCGCTACCCCGGCCGGATCACGCTCTGCGTCTCGAGCCAGGCCGGATGCGGCATGAACTGCCCCTTCTGCGCGACCGGCCAGGCGGGACTGACCCGGAACATGTCCGCGGCCGAGATCGTCGAGCAGATCGTGCGGGCCAACCGCATCATCCGCGACGGCGGATTGGGGCCGGCTGAGCACCCGGACGAGCGCGTCACCAACATCGTCTTCATGGGGATGGGCGAGCCGCTCGCGAACTACGCCCGGGTGATGCAGGCGATCCGCGTGATGACCGACCAGAAGCACGGTCTCGGTATGAGCGCCCGAGGGATCACGGTCTCGACCGTGGGTCTCGTGCCCGCCATCCGCAAGCTCGCCGAGGAGGACATCCCGGTGACCTTCGCGCTGTCGCTGCACGCCCCCGACGACCACCTGCGCGACGAGCTCATCCCGGTGAACTCGCGCTGGAAGGTCGACGAGGCCCTCGACGCCGCCCGCAACTACTTCGAGAAGACCGGTCGCCGCGTCTCGATCGAGTACGCCCTCATCAAGGACATGAACGACCACGGATGGCGCGCCGACCTGCTCGCGGAGAAGCTCAACGCCCGCGGCCGCGGCTGGGTGCACGTGAACCCCATCCCCCTGAACCCGACCCCCGGGTCGATCTGGACCGCCTCCGAGACCGCCGTGCAGCGGGAGTTCGTGCGCCGGCTCAACGACGCCGGCATCCCGACCACCCTGCGCGACACCCGCGGCAAGGAGATCGACGGTGCCTGCGGCCAGCTGGTCGCCACGGCCGAGGATGAGGCGCAGGCCGCCGACACCCCCCTAGGCTCGGACCACAGCTAGCGCGCCCCGCGCGCCGACCGAGGGGGACGGATGCCGGCGATCATCTGGTACGCGATCATTGCGATCGTCTTCGCAGGAGGCGCCGCCTGGGTGTCCCGGCGGGTCCTGGACACGCCGATCGGATGGGTGCGTTCGGTCCTGACCGGGCTCGTCGTGTTCGTGGCGGGGACGCCGCTGGCGGTGTGGGCCCTGCAGTCCGCCGACGTCCTCGACGAGGGCGGGGTCGTCGCCGTCGACGACGCGCTCGCCGCGCTCTTCCTCGCCCTCACCGTGGGATGGATGTTCGCGGTCGTCGTGGTGGCGATCGTCACGCTGGAGTTCCTCTGGCCCACCCGGCCGATGCGCAACCCGATCGTCGTCTTCCGGGAGATGTTCCGGCGGCGCGACCGGGCCCGCCGTTATGCCCAGATCCTCGCGATCGCCTCCCGGCACGGTCTCGGCATCGTGCGCCGGCACCGCTCGGGAGCAGGCGACGACCTGCCCGGTGCCCTCGTCGGGGCGTTGAACGAGGCCGGCGTCACCTTCATCAAGATCGGTCAGGTGCTGTCCTCGCGGGACGATGTGCTGCCCCCGGAGCTGACCACCGCGCTGTCCACGCTGCAGATGCAGACGACACCCATCCCGTGGTCGGAGGCGAGGGCCGCGATCGAGGCCCAGCTGCACCGGCCGCTCGAGGAGGTGTTCGCGTACGTCGACGAGACCCCGCTCGCGGCCGCCTCGGTCGCGCAGGTGCACGCGGCGACGCTGCGCACCGGCGAGGAGGTCGTGATCAAGATCCAGCGGCCGAACGCACGGGCGCAGGCGACGACCGACCTCGACATCATCGAACGACTCGCGGCGGATGCGGAGCGGCGCACCGATTGGGGCCGGGAGTACGGCGCGGCGGCGCTCGCCGCGGAGTTCTCCCGTGCGCTCCGGGAGGAGCTGGACTACCGCATCGAGGCGGCGAACACCGAGATGCTGCGCAGCGCGGTCGCCCGGTCCGAGTCTGCCCACGTGCGCATCCCGGCGGTCTACCCGGCCTACAGCACGGCGCAGATGCTCGTCCAGGAGCGAGCGGCGGGCGTCCCCCTGAGCACCTTCGACGCCTCCACCCTCGATCCTGAGGACGCCACGCGGATCGCCGACGGACTGCTGGATGCGGTGTTCGAGCAGATCGCGGTGCTCGGCGTCTTCCACGCCGATCTCCATCCGGGCAACGTGCAGCTCGCCGAGGACGGCACGATCACCCTCATCGACTTCGGCGCCGTCGGCGTGGTGGAGAAGAGCCTGCGACGGATGCTGCTGCCGCTGCTGGTCGCCATGGCCAACGAGGACGACGTGGCCGCCACCGATGTCGTGCTGCTCGTCGTCCCCGCCCCCGAGCTGAGCCCCGCCGAGCAGGCCTCGCTGCAGCACGACATCGGCGTCATCCTGACCCGCATCCACAACGCACGCGGCGACGAGAACATCTTCCGCGCGCTCATCGACGTCCTGCGCCGCCACCGGCTCGCCCTCCCGCCGTCGCTCCTGCTGGTCTTTCGCACCCTGGCGTCGCTCGAGGGGTCGCTGCGGCGCATCCGGCCCGGTTACGACATGGTCGGACGGGCGCTCGAGCGCGCGCCGCACTTCGCGCGTCGTCTCGTCTCACCGGAGTCGCTCGTCATGCTCGCCCAAACCGAGGCCGCCATCGTGGGCGAGCAGTTGCGGCGGGCGCCCCGGCGCATCGAGGCACTGGCGCGGCAGCTCGAAGGGGGGACGTTCTCGATGCGCATGAACGCCTTCGAGGACAGCGGGGAGCGGTCCTGGATCGAGGTGCTCGTGGGCCGGCTCACCACGACGCTCGTGGGCATCGCGCTGGTGATCGCCGCGGTCGTCCTGGGCGTCTCCGTCGAGGGCCCGGAACTCACCCCGGACGTGCCCTTCTACCCGTTCCTCGGCTCCCTCGTCGGCCTCGGCGGGCTGCTCCTGCTCCTGCGCAGCCTGCGCGAGGCGTTCGCACGCCGCCAGTCCGGCCGGTGAGTGGAACCGGGAACTACCTGTCGGTACGCGCCCCCGGAGCTCGGTGCGCGCAACAGGCTGACAGGATGAACCCATGACGGACGCAGTCGTGCGGGTCGAAGACCTGCACAAGACCTATCGCGGCGGATTCGAAGCGCTCCGCGGGGTGAGCTTCGAGATCCAGCGCGGGGAGACGTTCGCCCTCCTCGGGCCCAACGGCGCCGGCAAGAGCACCACGATCGAGATCCTCGAGGGGTACCGGAACCGCAGCGGCGGCACGGTCGACGTGCTGGGCTCGGACCCCCACCACGGCGGGCTGGAATGGAAGTCCCGGCTCGGCATCGTGCTGCAGAACACGGGCGAGGCGCCCGTCGCGACGGTGCGCGAGCTGCTCTCCCACTTCGCCGGGTTCTATCCGAACCCGCGCAACGTCGACGACGTGATCGAAGCCGTCGGCCTCGCAGCGAAGGCGAAGACCAGCGTGCGGAAGCTCTCCGGCGGGCAGCGGCGCCGGGTGGATGTCGCCCTCGGCATCATCGGCAACCCCGAGCTGCTGTTCCTCGACGAGCCCACGACGGGGTTCGACCCCGAGGCGCGCCGCCACTTCTGGGATGTCATCCGGGGCCTCCAGGCCGAGGGGACCACGATCATCCTCACGACGCACTACCTGGACGAGGCGGCGGCACTGGCCGAGCGCGCGGCGATCATCGTCGCGGGGAGGCTCGTGGCGCTCGGTGCCATCGGTGAGATCGGCGGCGCCGACGCACGCGTACCGATCGTGCGCTGGCGCGAGGACGGCAGGGTGTTCGAGGAGCGCACGGAACGGCCCGGCGAATTCGTCGCCGCGCTCGTCGCGCGCGGACCGGTGGAACCGGACCGGCTCGAGATCGTCCGGCCGAGCCTCGAGGACATCTATCTCTCCTTCCTCACCGATGCCGAGACCGCGACGCCTCTGCAGGGAGCCACCGCATGACGGCCACCGACGCGCGACCGGTCGCCGCATCCGCCCGGACGGCGTCCTTCGGCCTCTCGCACACTCTTCGCCTGGGTGCTTCCCGCATCGGTTACGAGGTGCGCTCGTACTTCCGGCAGAGCGACTCGGTGTTCTTCACATTCCTGTTCCCCGTCGTGCTGCTGCTCATCTTCTCCGTCGCCTTCAGCACCCAGAACTTCGGCGGCCCCGGCGACGAACTGAGCGCGGCCGCGTTCTACCTGCCCGGGATGGTCGCGGCGGGGCTGCTCCTCTCCGGCGTGCAGAACATGGCCGTGGACATCGCGATGGAGCGCAGCGACGGGACCCTCAAGCGGCTCGGCGGCACGCCGCTCGGCCCCGTCGCCTACTTCATCGGCAAGCTCGGGATGGTGCTGATCACCGGGTTGCTGCAGGCGGCACTGCTCATCGCCGTGGCGGCGTTGGCCTTCGGCGTGGAGCTCCCCAGCGAACCGGAGAAGTGGCTCACCTTCGCCTGGGTGTTCCTGCTCGGTGTGACCACCTGCGCCATCCTCGGGATCGCGTTGAGCTCCCTGCCGCGCTCCGGCCGTAGCGCCACGGCCGTCGTCATCCCGATCGTGCTCGTCCTGCAGTTCATCTCCGGGGTCTTCATCCAGTTCTCGGCTCTGCCGTCCTGGCTGCAGACGGTCGCGAGCGTCTTCCCGCTGCGCTGGCTGGCCCAGGGGATGCAGTCGGTGTTCCTGCCCGACTCGTTCGCCTCCATGACCCCGAGCGGCACGTGGGACTACGAGCTCATCCTCCTCGTGACCGGGATCTGGCTCGTCGCGGGACTGGTGCTCGCCCGGGTCACCTTCCGCTGGATCCGCAAGGACGCCTGAACGCCGCGTCCGGCGACCCGCGGATGCGGCGGCTGTCGGCGGCGGGCGTCTCATTTCCGTCTCGGTTCTTTATTCACGGCCACTCGCTCAGCCGGAAGGCGACCCTGGATTTACACTGAGGGAAGCCAGCGCCCTCCGGGCACGAACTGACCCCCCCCACCCGTACGGGACCTCCTCGGAGATCCCTCAGGATTCCCCTACTCGCGCGGACCCGACCGCGCAGTACGATCCCGTGCGCTCCTGCGCCCGGGCCCGTCGTGCTGCGTCTCGACGTTCGGGCGCGGTCGGCGTTCGCTACCCGGAGTGCCACGTGAAAAAGTTCCTCAGCGGACTCATGGCGAGCCTGCTCGCTCTCACCCTCGTCGTCGGCGACGTCATCAGCAGCGGGGCGAGTGCGATCGCCGCGACCGAGAACACGCCGTCGATCACCCTCAACGGCACGGTCGGCGAGGGGGACTCCGGCTACCTGACCTCGAAGTCGGTCATCCTCTCCTCCGGCAATGAGACGAAGGTCAACTACCGGCTGGTCCCGAACTACTCCGCGGGCCAGGCGACCGATGTCCGGGTGACCCTGTTCATGCCCTCCCTCGACCTGGTGGGCGGCGAATACCAGGTCGTCCCCCGCGACGCCGCGCCGACGCCGATGGGCGTCCAAGGGCGGGTCAGCTCGGGCGGCGAATGGAACGTCATCTCTGACACGACGGTCAAGGGCGGACCGATCGTGCTCGAGTACAGCGGAGACCTTCGTGCGGGCGCGAACCCCGCGTTCGACGTCTTCCTGACGACCTACAACGACGGCAGCAACGGCACCTACGGGGGAGTCCCCGAAGGAACGGCGTTCGAGATCAACGGGTTCGTCTCTTATGAGATGTTCGATCGGAAGGAGGGGACGGCCTGGCAGACCCCGAATCAGCTCGACGACGACTCCCGCGTCGCGGTCATCTCGTCCGATCTGAAGTGGGACACCACCATCGCGCCGTACGCCTACGGCGGCGCCAGCACTGCGGTCCCGATGTGGGACCGCTACCAGTACTTCGACTACGTCTACACGCTCGACAACGTCTCCACGAACCCCGCCTCGGACATCGACGGCTACTCGGTCACGTTCGACATCGACACCACCGACCACATCAACGGCATCATCCCGTTCGACATCAACCGCTTCGTCTATGGCGAGACCGGCGAGGCGGTGCCGAACGCGGACCCCGAGTACCGGGAGGGCAGCTTCATCGGCGTTCCCGGCGAGGGCGGCGTCCTGATCTACGACGTCACCGACTGGGACGGCGAGAGCGAACTCACGGAGGAGATCCCGTACACGTACTCCGGTGCGGGCATGATCATCATCGACCGTGAGCACGGCGACCAGAAGCAGGGCCTGACCCCGGGCATCAGCCGCAAGTACATGGTCTCGCTCCCGATGAGCCGTCAGGGCTTCCCGAACCTGCCCACCAACTTCAAGCTGACCGCCATCACCAACATCCTGTTCGCCAAGAGTGCGAACTGGACGAAGACCCGCACGGCCGTTCGCGAGGTCACCGTTCCCACTTACGCCCTCACCTTCACCCACGCGCCGGAGAAGGCCAGCGTCGTCGAGGGCGAGGAGACCTACACCCGGATCAACGGCATCGCGAACACCTCGAACGCGCCGATCTTCGACGCGAGCCTCGTCTACACCGTCGACGAGAAGTTCACCGCCGGCCGAGTGGTCTACGAGTTCGACGAGTCGATGGCCGACTCCCTCGGGGACGCGTCCATCGGCTACGTCCACACGGACAGGAACGGGGTCGAGAAGAAGGGCACCATCACGGGCGACCTCGGCGAGAACACCCTCACCTTCGACGTGTCCGAGCTCGAGGATCTCGACTGGAACCGTGAGCTCCTGCTCGACGCCCTGTTCCCGCGCCTCGATCCGGGCGACACCCTCCCGCTCACCATCACGGTCTACGGGTCGGGGCCCACCGCCGGTCTGATCACCCAACCCGCCGTGGCGACGTTCCACGAACGCTACGCGAGCAACGAGGACTACTCCCAGGCGACGGAGTACACCGACGTCGCGCACACGACGAAGAAGGACGCCACCTTCGAGATCGTCGAGCCGAAGCCGCAGGACGTCCTCAAGCCCGTGGTCGACATCATCGGGGTCTACGGCGACCGTCGCACCCGGAACACCACCCTGCTGCCCTATGAGGCCCCGTTCCAGGCCGAATACCAGCTCGGCACGACCGGCGTGGACGCCGCCACCTTCACCTACACGATCGAGACGGGCAGCCCCTCCCAGACCCCGGGCAGCCTCACCGCCACCCGGATCACCCTCACCGACGCCCTCACCGGCGCAGCCGAGGACGTGAGGATCACCTTCATCGACGAGGACGGCAACGAGGAGAGCACCGCGGACGTCGACGTCGCCCTCGGCGACATCGACCTCGACGGCATCGCCAGGATCGTCATCTCCGGGAAGAGACTGAACATCGCGTCCGCCGCCACCATCGCGGTCGTCGACTACGACTCGACCCTGGGAATGGGCGCATCTCAGGCGCTCGAAGCCGACTTCAGCGGCACGCAGGTCCCGCCGGACGAGGCCGTCCGCACCGCGAAGACGACCAACACCGTCTCGATCTCCGAGGCGAAGACCACGGTGAAGATGGAGGGCCTGAACCAGGTCACCCGCCCGCAGGGGGCCGGCAACGCCTACGACCAATGGGTCGAACGGCAGTGGTACTGCGGCTACAGCGGCTGCGGTTCGAAGTGGGACTACACCCTCGACCAGGGCTACAAGTCCCTCGGCGGATTCGCCACCTCGATCACCCGTCCGACCGAGACCTACCGCAACAACGACCAGACCACGGTCATCGACGTCACCTTCCCGGCCGAGCAGTTCGACATGTACTACATGAAGATCCGCGACGACCTGAAGCCGTACCTGCAGACGATCGACATCCATCGCACGATCGATGGCGAGGAGACGCTCTGGAAGTCCATCGACGCGAAGGACTGGGCCGCCAACACCCGCGAGGGCAGCTTCTGGCGGATCGCGACCGCCGACCCGGACGCCGCAGACCTGTACGCGACGTACGACACGGTCGATGCGGAAGGTCACAGCTACTACAAGGACGCATTCGCTGAGGACGTCGTGCCCGAGTCCCCGGTGAGCAAGGTCACGTTGACGCTCGACTTCGAGCGCACGGGCGCGAACGACACCCCGCAGCTCCAGGGCACCACCGGCCGCGTCATCGAGTACATGGGACGGTTCTACGAGACCTCCGAGGAGGGCAAGAAACTCACCTCGGCCACCGTGGTCGACACCATCGGCACGAAGACCGAGATCACGCGCACCGCGACCTCGGTGCCGATCCACTCCATCGTCGGATACCCCTTCGCGCAGTCGAGCACCGGCGCGCAGGACACCACTTCGACCAGCCGCAAAACCGTTTCGATGGGATCCGAGGCCAGTTACCTCGCCAGCATCCGCAACATCAACACCGCCTCGTGGTACGCATACAACGGTCACGGCCCCGACATCCACTCGCCGGTCTGGACGGAGTTCGACGAGTGGCTCTACCACTACGATCCGGCCTCCTTCCATGACCGGATGAGCTACCACTTCACCTACCCGGCCAATCCCAACAAGGATGCGGACGTCAACTTCGAGGCGACGCAGATCGTGCTGCCGAACACCAGCACGCTGCAGTACCTGACCGAGCTGCGCATCGACTTCGACGACAAGACCTCGCAGACCCTCGCGATCGATGACGCGCTGCGTGCGCAGATCCTCACCCAGCCCGAGCTGCGCATCGTCTACGACGGCAGCCTCGCCGAGGGCTTCCATCAGACCGGCGAAGGCGCCTTCGCGGTCTCCGCCGGCGCCGCCGGTATCCACCCGCTGAGCTTCGAGGCCTTCTTCGAGGAGGTCAACGGCTTCGGCGACAACACCGCCGAGTTGAAGGGCGTGACGGGCGACCTGCTCGGAGCGAACCTGAGCGAGATCGACGTCAGGGTCGTCGGCATCGTCAACGGCAACAAGGATCTGGTCGGGAAGACCACGCTGTACCGCGAGCCGGACGACTCCGCGCGCACCGCCATGCACACCAGTCAGGCCACCCTGGTGGGTGCGACGCCGACCCTGGGCGCGACGATGGACATGTCCTTCGACGCGCTCTCCGTCTACGACTACGCCGTGGACGGGATCACCCCGAACACCAGCACGGTGCAGGCGGGCATGGCGAACTCCGCGCAGGCCGACATCACCGGGTTCACGATGAACCTCGCCCTGGACGCCGGCTACCGTTCGCAGACGGTCGCGATCCCCGGCGCCGTGTTCGACGGTGACTGGAAGACCCAGACCGTCACTCTCGTCCAGCCGGGCGGGAAGAGGGTCGACGTGGAACTCGACCGCTTCGAGCTCGACGAGACGACCGGGCGCTACGAGCTGGATCTACGGACCCTGTTCGAGGACGGCACGCTGAACACGGTCACCCACACCGTCACATTCGGCGGAACCGCGGTTCTCCAGCAGCAGGTCGTCAGCAACGTCATCATCACCTTCGCGGCGGCCCGTGACGGGGCGGGGCAGCCGCTCACCCGGATGTGGGGCTCCTTCGCGCGAGAAGCCGACCCTGCCCTGTCCGCACGGATGATCGCGGGAAGCTACGTCTTCGTGACCGGCGACTGGGTCGACGAGACCGCAGCGGGACACAACTGGGACTCGAAGCCCTCGTACCGCACTCAGGGTGCGAAGGTCAGCACCGCCTCGCTCCATTACAGCTCGTTCACCGTCTCGGGATCCGCGTTCGAGAGCCCGCAGCGGTTCACCGCCAACGCCGGCGGCGGCAACGGCGGCATGGCACCCTCCTACCGCCGTTACGACGGTGCCGCCCCTGTCGTCTCGCATCGCCTCACCCAGATGGAGATGCTCGGGATGCACCTGAACGAGGACCTCAGCAGGATCGAGGGGTCCTCCGCCTACCTCTTCGACGCGGACTCGAACGAGCGGATCGCCGCATCCCACATGGTCGTGGGGGACACGTCCAAGGTCCTCTACGAGCTGCGTAACTCGGCGCCCGTCGGCGGTGCCCATCTTCCGATCTTCGAGCCCTCGGCGCACTTCACGGCCCCGAAGGGCCTCGACATCGCGAAGGTCACCGTCGTCGCCCCGGGGACGTCCGCGGCGCTCGACGCCGTGATCGCCGCAGCCGGTCGCACCTCGGTGCCGCTCAGCGACGACCAGTACGCGATCAGCGGCGGCGACCGGAAGAAGCGCACCGATGTGGTCTTCACCGACGTCACCGTCGCGCCGCAGGAGTCCGTGTTCATCCTCGTCGAGTACGTGGCGGTCAACGACTACAGCGCACAACTCGGCGACACCCAGTACAAGAGCGTCCAGCCGTACTCCTACAGCCGCCCCGGCTACCAGCACCACATCCAGAACTACGTCGTCTCCAGTACCGGCGGGGGCGGTGTCTCCGGCGCGACCTCGGCCACGGGCGACTACGACGGTGACGGCACCCAGGAGCACCTGGCGCGCGTGCACACCTCCTACGTCTTCACGAACCCCAACGCCCTGATCGCCGCCGGCGAGTTCACCGACGAGAGCCTGTCCGGCTCGCGCGTGAAGCTCCACATCCGGAAGATCAGCAACGAGATCGTCCACAGCAACACCAACGCGACGCTCGACATCACGCTCGACACCCGTGCCCGCGGATTCCAGCTGACCCGGCTCCCGGAGCCGACGTACCCCGCGGACTTCGAGGGCGAATTCGACGAGCCCCGGGTGCTGATCCGCGTCGGGGACGACTGGGTCGCGTACGACGAGGACGCACACGACCTCGCTGAGGTGAACCAGATCCGCGTCGACTACGGGATCGTGCCGGCTCGCGGCGCCGACGGTGGCGAGTTCCGGATGCCGGACTTCACCATCGACGGTAAGGGTCACTGGCAGCCCTACGGGGGTGCGACCACGAAGAGCTCGCAGATCACCTCGCGCGCCCAGCTCGTCCTGACCCACCACGACGGCTCCCGGGACGACAACCCCGCGGTGGCCTCGTACAAGGTCGTCAACGACAGCACGCTGACGATCTACAAGGCGATCCCCGTGGTGGAGTTCAACCTGCAGTCCTTCGACACGCCCGCCGAAGCGGACGCCGAGTACACGGATGCCTCTGCCGCCCAGGTCGGCAAGACCTCGTACCTACCGGGCGACGACGTGCACGTGAAGCTGACCGCGCGCAACGCCGACACGGCCGCGGCGACCCACACCGGCTACGGCAAGGCGCCCCTGCGGGACCCGGTCATCATCGACAAGCTGCCGGAGTACATCTCCGCCCCGCTCGCCGGGTACGTCCACGACGGCGAGCTCGACGTGGCGGCCGCGGTCGCGAAGGGCGACCTCACCATCCGCCACTTCGACAGGGACGGTCGACTGCGCGATGACGTCGCCCTGCCGGAGGTCGCGGTGACCGCCGTGAAGGGCCGCGATGTGGGCGGCTCGCAGCAGTTCGTCGACGACCGGAAGAACGACGCCTACGGCCTTCTGTCCTCGGTCGAGCCGGCAGCAGGCAAGGCGAACGCGAGGGAGATCGCGTTCCAGACGTTCACCTACACGTTCGGGGACGACCTCGGCCGCGGCGAGCGCATCGAGATCATGTATTCGGGCCTGATCCGCGAGGACGACCTCCCCTACGCGACCTACCAGGACGGCCGCGCCGTCTTCGCGCCGTTCATGGGCTGGTATTCCGGCAACAACCCCATCGCCGGCAACATGCACCAGTACGACATGGACATGGCGGCTCTGCTGCACGACGCCGGTATCTCCGGCTCGCGCGGGCATGAGATGACCTCGGAAGAGTTCCTGTCGCAGTCGTTCTCGTGGCAGTCCGGCAGCAACACCGAGCGCCGCCACCCCGGCGCCAGCTCGTCCACGCTGGAGACCTATTACGATTCCTCGGCGAACAGCATGTACAGCCACAGGGCATACCTGCGCGAGCGCGGCGACAACAGGCTGTTCGAGGGCGCGACCTCGGGCGAGGAGGACGACAACTTCGCCTACGTCGGCACCGCCCGCGTGAACGACGGAACCGTGTCGGCCGACGAGCGGATCCTCTGGGCGCAGGACAACCTGCAGCTCAACCGTGCCTGGCTGTACGGCGCGAGCGAGATGCTGCCGGACACCGAGCGCAAGGCCAGCGGCCAGGATCCGGCGAACTTCTATGAGTTCGACGGTTCCCTCAAGGCCCCCGACAACGGCCTGACCCCGTACTCGGTCGATTCGTACGCCTACGCCGTGCAACTGCACGAGCAGTTCACGGTGCGCCTGCACTCGGCGAACCTCGGGGACCGCGCGATCGGGAGCGGCATCGAGTACCTCGAGGTGCTGCCGGTCGGCATCACGCCGTACGACGAGGACGGGAAGCTGCTCGGCGTCACCGCCTACGACGGCGCCGGCAACGCGATCCCCGACGAGCGCGTCACGATCAAGGTCGAGCAGACCCCCGCCGACGACAAGGGCTACAAGGCTCCCGCCCAGAAGCAGGAAGCGGGTACCCACGGATCCGACACTCTGAAGGACGCGGTTCCCTACGTCATCCGGGTGAAGGTCGCCGGTGAGCTCGGCGGCATGTTCAACCAGGCCACGTCGACGATGAAGACGAAGTACCAGCACGTCGACATCCGCGTGCAGGTGGAAGACGAGTCGACCACCCTCGTGGACGGCAGGTTCTTCTGGTACGACCAGCTGACGGTCACCACCATCGACGAGGAGGAGTACCTCGCCGTCTACGATGCCCGCTACGGGGCACTCGACCGCGCCCCGCACGTGTGGAACCCGAACGAGTTCCCCAACGACGGTATGAAGCAGGGCTTCGACCTGCTCGACCTGAGCTACACGTACAGCAGCTACACGTCGTACTTCTCGATGGAGCCGTACGGCATGTACATCAGCGGCATCAACTCGCAGGGCACCACCGTGGCCGTCGACGAGAAGCCGGCGATCGTGAACGGCGATCACATCGCCATGCGCGCGCCGACCCTGCGCGTCTGGAGCAACGTCGAGAAGGATGCCTACGCGCCCGGCTTCGACGTGTCGCTGCAGAATCTCACGGTGGACCTCTACGAGGAGTTCTCCGTGCACGCCACCGTCGAGAACCAGCAGGTGGAAGCCCACGACGACTACTTCGCCGGGGCCGGCTACACCAACGACCGCTACACCCAGCAGCCACAGACCACCGGTGGCGCCCGAGGCGCCTGGTTCGACCCGACGGTGACGGTGACGCTGCCCTACGGCATCGTTCCCGTGCTGGAGAGCGGCGAGGCGGCCCGCTACTCGGAGGACGTCGCGGATCACCAGAAGGTCGCCTTCACGGCGCACATCAGCGACGTGACGTACAGGTCGTCGACCCCGGTCGCCGACGTGGGCGAGCACCTGAACGTCGAGGTCGAGCGCGTCGAGGACGGGCAGGACGAGCGCTACGTGCTGCACTTCACGGCGAAGGACTCCGCCGCCGCCACGCGCGCCCTGCACGAGATCGCCTTCGGACAGTCGCTGACCGTTTCACCGCGCGTCCGCGTCATCGACGTGCCCGATGCGGCCGACGCGTCGAAGTACCAGCAGATCATCACGCTGGCTAACAGCGAGCGGCCCTCGTTCAAGGCCGTCGTCGTCGCCGCGAAGCCGACCGGCTCGGTGCCCTCGGGGGCGCCCGCGGACAGTCGGCGTCTCGACTCGACCAGCACCTGGTCGTCGAACATGGGCGTCCAGAAGGTCACCGAACGGCTCATCTCCGCGACGCAGACGTACTCGCAGGGCGACCGGATCGCGCTCCGCGACGGCGGCGAATGGAAGGTGGATGCCGCCACCCTGCTCCCGGACGTGGTGTCCGCAGCGGCGACCGACAACGGCGCCTACGGCGGCACCCGCCTCGTGCTTCGCCAGCCGACGATCGTGAACACGACCAAGGCCGGCCTGTACGCGGACGGCACGTTCGTGGAGACGCAACTGGTGGATTCCGCCGGCAAGTTCTGGGTGTCGACCGATATCGAGAACCGTCCCGCAACGCACTCGAATCCCTACGACCGGATCAAGGCCGCCGGCGACGTGCACAACTCGCGTTTCGTCGTGAGCGACCACATCACCACGTACGCGCAGCGCGTCGGTGACCCGGTGCTCGTCGTCGACGGCGAGGTGCTCCACCGCGCTGCGTTCGAGGCACGCGGGTACACCGTGCGGGCGCTCACGTCGGACGAGCGCGACGGAGCGGGGGAGCGCCAGCTCATCCAGTGGCTCGTGACCACGCCGGCCGGCGAGAACGGCACCCGCGGCAGACTCGCCACCGGGGAGAACGTCACGCTGCGCCACCAGATGCAACTCGTAGACGGCCACGACACCGACGAGGACAGGGACGCGCCGACCTGGAAGGACGCCTCGCTCACGATCGACTCGTACGTGTCCGTCGTCGCAGACGACACGGACCTCATCGATGGTGACCAGCGCCGGGACGACTTCATCGTTCAGGACGTGACCGCGATGAACTACGAGACGGCCGTGGTGGAGGCCACCGCGGGAGCCGACGTGGACGGCGACGGGGAGCGAGCCGGCCACTTCGCCCAGGACGACGCCGAGATCGAGATCATCAAGCCCCGGGGTGAGGTGCGGGTGAACACCACCCGGCCGCGTCTGCTGTACTCGAACGGGCTGACCGGTGACCCGTATTTCAACTCCAGCGACACCATCGAGTACCTGGTGACGTACGCGAAGAACACCGGCTCGGGACTGAAGCAGATGAGCTTCGAGCACACCCTGCCGACCCACGAGTCCCACGACCCGGAGACACAGGTCAGCGTGGACGAGATGGACACCACGCTGCTGTATGTGACCAGCGGTACGTGGGAGCTGCCGGCCGAGACGCTGCAGCGCCTCGAGGTCGTCGGCAAGACCGTCGACGAGGTGTTCGAGACCGAGGTGTACATCTCCACGGAGACCGCCGAGGCCGGCTACGAGGACGGCGAGTGGGTGTCGCTGGGCAGGAGCAGCATCCTGACGAACACGACGTTCGACGTCCCCGCCGCCGATCGCCTCGGCCAGCGCAAGGTGCGCGTCGTCGTCCGCTCGCTCGACGCCGACTTCCTGGTTCCCCGCGGCACCCGTCTCGCCGTCGACGCGGACGCCGCCGCTGCGGGTGCGCAGGAGGTTACCGAGACGGACCCGGACAACCGGAGCGTCACGGAGTACCCCCCGGCCATCACCGACAACGCGATGAAGATCGGGATGCACGCGGCATCCGCCCGCAAGGCCACGATGTTCATCTACGACACCGTCCAGATGTGGGGCAACTACGTCGCCGATGCGATGATGCCGCTCGATCAGAGCGACGTGCGCTCCTACCTGACGCCGTCGCGACCGGTCGTGAACGTCTTCCATGACGCCCTCTACTTCCGCTCGGACGGGACCCGGCCGATCGAAGAGCGCTACGGCTGGTCGGACAACACGGCCATCAATCCCGACGTGTCACCCCATCTGAAGTTCCACGGCGAGGTCGTGAACGCCGACGAGACGATGTGGGATCCCGACACCGAGGGCGACACCTACGCCGAGGACACCCTCATAGACCCGACGATCACGTTCGAGCTGCCCGCAGTGATGGCCGCCGGGACGGGCTTCACCTACGTGCCCTCCAGCGACGTCGACGCGGACCACCCGCTCAGTGACGACCACCGTTCGCGGTATTCGCTGACCGATGCGGACGCCTACCTCTGGACGTGGAAGCTCGTCCGGGCCGACGGGTCGGAGGCGAGCGCCGACTCGTACCTCACGCACACCGGCATCCACACGGGGTCCTGGACCGGAACGGACCGCAACGTGGTGACGGTGTGGTTCCAGGGCAAGATCTACCCCGGCGACAAGATCGTGATCGACTTCATCGGCAAGATCGACGCCTACACCCCGGGCGCCCAGTCGGACGATCTCAAGTCCAAGGTGTACGTGACCAACAGCACCGGTCTGGTGCAGCCGCTGAACTCGCATCAGAACGGCGGCAACCGTCTCGGTTACATGACCGACCGTCACGACCTCGACGGCAACGGTCTGCTCAACGACCGTCTGGTCTTCGCGGAACGTGTGCTGTTCGAGTACGAGACGTACGACAACTTCGGCAAGCGCAAAGTCGCTTCCTCGGACCTCAATCGTGCCGGCACGGTGTGGCCGCAGAGCACGCCGGTCCGCGAGGGCGGCAGCTTCACCTACCAGCTGTCCTTGGACAACACCAAGGAGGCGGGTGACGCTCCCTACCCGTACCCGATCATGTACGACGTCCTTCCGCACGCCGGTGACACCGCGATCATGAACGCGAACACCGCGCGCAACTCGATGGGCTCGTCGCTGCTCGACCTCGACAGCGTCACGCTCAGCGTGGACAGCGCACCCGAGCCGGTCGAAGACTGCGAACCCGAGCCGGCCGAAGACTGCGAACCCGAGAAGAACAGGACCACGGTTTACACCGCGAGTGACTACACGCTCTACGTCGGGCCGTTCACGATGCAGGACGGCCAGGTCGTCCCCGCTGAGATGATCGCGAACTCCGAAGCCGGCACCGAGGCGTTCTACGACTCGCTCGGCACCCCGGGAACCGCGTCGGCGGTGCGCGACGCCCACTTCGTCACGCTCGCACAGTTCAAGGCGGCCCTCACGACAAAGCCCGCGCTGCTCTCCGACGTCCGCACTCTCCTGACGCTGTTCAACAGCAAGGACGCAGCACTTCCCGGTCAGTCCAAGCTGACGCTGACGTACGACATGCGGTCACCGCTCAATGCGCCGGTCTTCCTGGAGACCTGGCAGGCCGAGGGGAAGCCCGAGGACGTCGTGCAGTGGAACTCGTTCGTCGGAACGCAGCGCACGACCGGCTTCAAGCCGCAGGAGTCCAACAACGCCGGTACGTACGTGACCGAGCGTGCCGGCTCCGTGTCGATCGGCAACTACGTCTGGCACGACGCGAACTACAACGCGAAGCAGGACGAGGGTGAGCTCGACGTCGACGGCAACGGCCGTGCGCTGCTGAAGCCGACGAAGGACATCGACTTCGACGGGACGATCGACGATCCCGGCATCGACGGTGTGCGGGTCACCCTGCTGTCCCCGAACGGCCGTCTGGTGGATGCCGCCGGCAACTCGGTGGTGCAGAAGAAGGACGGGAGCTGGGTCGTCGTCGACGACGAGACCGGTGACGTCGTGACCGACGATCTGGGCCAGACCACGGCGTCGCCGGGCGCCCTCGTCACGACGACGCGCACGGACATCCACGGCAACGCGGGCTACTACGTGTTCTCCAACATCGCTCCCGGCGAGTACCGCGTGATGTTCGAGTTCCCGAAGAAGGATTACGACCGCTTCTCCGTCACGACGCAGGAGCTCATCTCCGGCGCCGGCGTGACGGTCTACGAGCCGGGCGTCCCCGCGGACATCCCGGCTGCGAACGACACCGGCGCCCTGGTCGCCCTCACCTCGGTCGAGGCGATCACCGAGGAGACCGTCGATGAGATCCGTATGGGCTTCGACATCGGGGTCGGGCCGCTGCTCGACTTCGGCGGCGTCGTCTGGAACGACGTCGACCGCGACGGCGTGCGGGACGCCGGCGAGGATGGCCTCGAAGGCTACACGGTGACGCTGAAGGACGCGGCCGGCGAGACCGTGACCGACATCAACGGCCGGAAGATCGAGCAGGTCTCGGCCGCGTACGGCCGCTACCTCTTCACCGTGCTGCCTCGTGCGGGCGGTTACTTCGTGCAGGTCACGCATCCCGCCGGAACCTACGACATCGATATGCCCGTCACGCCGATCCTGACGACGTTCGACCCCTTCGCGCGCGCCGACGACAATGATGCATTCGTCCAGAAGCGCGACACGGGGGAACGCGTGGTGCGGACGAACGAGTTCGCCTTCGACCTCGAGAGCCTCCACGCGTCCGGCTTCGCCGCCCGTCTTGCCCTCAACGCCGGGTTCTACGGAGGCAGTAAGACGGCCGCCATCGGAAACCGCGTGTGGGACGACCGGAACCGCAACGGCATCCAGGATGCCGGAGAGCCGGGCATCGCCGGCCAGACCCTCGAGCTCGAGCAGTACACGCTCCAGGGGGAGAAGTGGGTGCTCAACGGCACACCGGTCGAAACGACCTCCGGTGAGGACGGCTACTACTTCTTCACCGACGTCGCTGCCTACCCCGGCGAAGACAGGGATGCCACCGAGTACCGCTACCAGGTGGTCGTGAAGGAGCTCGCCCCGGGCTACACCCTCGCTCCGGCCCACCGGGGAGAGGACGCTCAGAACGACTCGGACTTCTTCATGAACGGCACGATGCACGAGGGTGCCGTCGGCGACCACCTCATCTCGCTGGCTGAGAAGGACGGTGAGGTCATGATCGCCGTCGACGACAACACGGTCGACCTCGGCCTGATCGCGCACGCGACCGGCGTCATCGCAGGCGAGGTGTTCATCGACGCGCAGCCGGACGGCATCAAGACCGGCGACGACCTCGCGGCAGAGCGGTACACGGCGACGCTGCAGGTCAGCATCGACGGCACCGAATGGGCTGACGTCGCATCCCAGGTGGGCGTGAACCAGTACCGCTTCGAGGATCTGCAGACCTACGACGAGGCCGCGAAGGCGCTGAACCAGTACCGCGTCGTGGTGACGGAGATCCCGCTGTGGCTGCCGCTCACCGCGCACGGCGCCGGTGCCGACGAGGTGGACAGCGACTTCGTCGAGGTCTCACGCGAGGGGACGTTCACCGCGGTATCGGACAGCTACGTGCTGGCCGAAGAGGTCGAGGGGCACCTGCGGCCGATCGACACCCGCACAGCGCTCACCCACGAGGACGTCGACCTGGGTCTCGTGGAGCCCGCGGTCGTCGTCGGCGGTCGTGTCTGGGAGGACGAGGACGCCGACGGGCTGCAGGACGAGGACGAGCAGAGCATCGCCGGTCAGACGGTGACGCTCTGGGAGCGGATCGACGGCGAATGGGTCGAGGCCGAAGACCTGGACGGCCGCAGCAGCAGCATCAGCGGTGACGACGGCCGGTACTCCTTCCGCGTGAGCCCGACGCACTACGACGAGAGTCACCCGCTTTTCCTGCAGCCGCGGGAGTACCGTGCCACCAGCGACCGCCACAGCCACCAGGAGTGGTCTCCCGCGCGCGTCGGCGACGACCGCACCGTGGACAGCGACGTGACCAGCGACGAGCCCGAGGCGGGGCCGCGGCACCGCGGCTACACCGAGCCGTTCGTGATCGCGGACGTGATCGACGGGCGGGTCGACGTGGCGAGCTTCCGTGACGACACGGAGATGGACATGGGCCTCGAGGACCGCGGGCACCTCGCCACGATCGGCGATCGCGTGTGGCACGACCTCAGCCGTGACGGCATCCAGGATCCGGACGAGCCGGGTATCCCGGACCAGACGTTGCGCCTGCAGCAGTACGAGCAAGTCCGCGGGGAGTGGGTGGTGAACTCCGCTTTCGATCGCACCACGATCTCGGACTCCGCTGGGCACTACTCGTTCACGGATGTCCCGAGTGTGCGTTACGTCCGTTCGGGCGGGCAGCGGCATGCCGTCGAGCTGCGATACCAGGTGGTGGTGGACGAGCTCGCGCCGGGGTACACGTTCGCGCCGGAGCACCGGGCGGACGCCGAGCGCGACTCCGACTTCTTCCTGAACGGCACCATGCACCGTGGCCGCGAAGTGGGCGACAGCCTGCTCTCCATCCTCCGGTACAACGACGGCAGGCCGTGGGGGAAGGACGACGACACGATCGACCTGGGTCTGATGGCGCATGACCTGTCCTCGCTGTCCGGCGAGATCTTCGTCGACGAGCGGGCAGACGGAACGAAGACCGGTGACGAACTCGCCGAGAGCCGTTACACGGCGACTCTGCAGGTCAGGTCCGGTGGCCTGTGGACGGACGCGCTCCAGGACGCGGACGGAGTCATGATCGCTCCGGGCGATGGGACACCCGGGACGGTGATGCGATTGGTCGATGTGAACGCGTACACGTTCGAGAACCTGCGCATCTATGACGACGTGCAGGGGAAGCCATATCGATACCGTGTGGTGGTCACGGAGATCCCCCTGTGGATGGAGGTAACCGCACACGGGGTTCGCGATGACGATGCCATCGACAGTGACTATCGCAAGCGGAGTCGTGGAACCGTGTACACGGCGGTATCGGACAGTTACGTCCTCGGCGCCCCGGTGGACGACGCACTGCTGCCGACGGACACCCGGAGGGGCGTGCCGGCGACGAACGTGGACCTCGGCCTCGTGCCGCAGGAGACGACGGCGACGATCGGCGACCGGATCTGGCATGACGAGGACGGGAACGGGGTGCAGGATCCCGGAGAGCCCGGTGTCGCCGATGTGCCGGTCGCGCTGTACCGTTTGTCGGGCGGGGAACTCGTCCGGGTCGCGACGACGCAGACCGCCGCGGACGGAGACTATGCGTTCGTGGCGGAAGTGGCCGAGACCGACCCAGCGAGCCCGACGTACACGCATCCGCACGAGTACGTGATCGAGTTCACCCTGTCGTCCCGGCAGACCCTGACCTCGTACCGAGTCGGCGGTGACGACGCCGTGAACTCGGCGTTCGTGCCGCTCGGCGCGGGTGCCTCGCAGGTCTATGCGTACAGCGCGGCGACACCATCGGCCGACGTCCGGCACGCCGCCGTAGCCCGGGAACCGGTGACGCTGGTCCAGGCCGACGGCAACGGCTCCGCGCTGTTCGACACCGTCGCGAGCGTGCAGGACATCGACGGCGGCGTGATCCTGCACGATTCCGTGCGCCTCCTGGGCGACACCGTCTATGAGGACCGCGACGGCGACGGAGTGCAGGATGCCGGGGAGCCCGGGATCCCCGGTCTGCCCGTGCAGCTCTACCGGCTCGACCCGGGCACCGGACTGTGGGTGGTGCACGAAGGCGAGGACGGCCGGTCTGCCGCCGTCACCGATGCGGATGGCGGGTACGAGTTCGTCGTGGAGGCGGCAGACCTCGACAAGTCATCGACGTCCTACCGCCAGCCGTGGCGATACCGCGTGCTCATCGACGCGCCCGCGCGCATGCGACTCGTTCAGGTCAACGCCGTGTTCGCGTACGCCGACCTCTCGGATGAGGGCGGGCCCGTGGTCGCGCCGGGGATCCCGCTGCTCCGGCCCTCCAGCACGGTGATCTCCGACCCGGTCACGCTGATCGATACGGCAGCCGATGTGAATACCGGTGTCGAGGAGATCGTGCTGGGCACCGCACGCGACGTGCTCACCGTGGACGCCGGTTTCACCGTGTACGCGGATTCGGTGCTCATCGGCGGTGTCGTCTGGGAGGACGAGGACGGCGACGGACAGCGTGGCCTCGACGAGCAGGTCGACGCAGGTCGCGAGGTCGTCCTATGGGAGCGGGTCGACGGTGAGTGGGTCCGCTCCGAGGATCTCGACGGACGTGTCACGGCGATGACGAGCGCCGCGGGAGAATACCGCTTCCGGGTCAGTCCTCTGTACTACGACGAGACCCAGCCGGACTTCCTGCGACCCCGGGAGTACCTGGTGTCTGCCGAGCGCGAAGCCTGGCAGCAGTGGTCACCCCCGAACGTCGGCGACGATCCGCTGATCGACAGCGACATCACGGCACCCGTCCCGGAGTTCGGCGATATCCATACGGGGATCAGTCGCACCTTCTCCATCGTCGATCACGACGGTGAGCGGGCGGACCTGACCACCGTGCGCGATGACACGCAGATGGACATGGGCCTGAAGGCCCACGATCACCTCGTCGCCATCGGCGGGACGATCTGGACGGACAGCACGGAGGACGGCGAACGGCAGGACGGTGAAGCGCCGATGGCCGGCCGCACCGTCACCCTGTGGGAGCGGGTCGGCGGCGAGTGGACCATCGTGCCGGACGCCACCGGGGCGTCCACGCGCACGACGGACGCCCACGGGCGCTATGCGTTCACCGTGGCGCCCGCGGACTACGACGTGACCTCGGACGGATACCTGCTGCCCCGCGAGTACCGGACGACCGTGGCGGTGCCGCCCGGACACCGGCTGAGCGCCGGCGCGGGCGTGACCGCCACGCTGGACGGCGCGCGCACGGTCTCCGTGGTCGCGGACATCGTCACGGTGGACGCCGACGGAAAGGTGATCATGTCCGCCACCCGCGCAGACCGGACGCTGGACTTCGCCTTCGTCGCCATCCCGCTCGCGATCACGGGTACCGGGCTCATGCTGTGGGTCGTCGTCCCGGGGATGACCCTCATCGTCCTCGGCATCCTTCTGGTGCGGATCCAGCGGCGGCGCAAGCGCGCAGAGGAGACGGCGACGTGACGACGACGGAGCCCTCGCCCCTCTCCCGTAAGGCGCAGCGGACATCGCGGAGGGCCGGCATCGCGCGGAAGGCGTGGGCGATCGGGGCCGGAGCGGTGCTGCTGGCGGCCGTGGTCGTCGTAGCCCAGCTCTGGCCACGGTCGCCGGACGTGCACGTCGTGGAAGTGGCCGGGGTGGAGTACACCACCAACGTGGCGGTGCGGGAGGAAGCGGGCGCCGTCTACGCCTACCTCCCGGTGAACGCTGCCATCGATGAGGTCGTCCTGACGGTCGCCGATCACGCGGACAGTGCGACGATCCGCGCGTTCCTCGATGGACTCGACACCTTCGTCCCGGGGGAGTACGTCATCGAGCTCACGGACGCGCCGCTCCACCTCATCGTGGACGGCATCCCCGAGCAGGAATGACCCCGGCCCGGGATAGCGTGGGCGCATGGTCAACTATCGCCATCTCGGCAACAGCGGGTTCAAGGTTTCGGAGATCACGTTCGGCAACTGGGTGACGCACGCGTCCCAGGTCGAGAACGACGCGGCGATCGCCACGGTCCACCGGGCGCTCGACCTCGGCATCACGAGCTTCGACACGGCCGACACCTATGCGAACACCGCCGCGGAGGTGGTCCTGGGCGAGGCGCTGAAGGGACAGCGGCGCGAGTCCCTCGAGATCTTCACGAAGGTGTACTGGCCGATCGGTCCGATGGGCCCGAACGATCAGGGGCTCAGTCGCAAGCACATCCTCGAGGGCATCAACGGATCGCTCCGCCGGCTCGGCGTCGACTACGTCGACCTGTACCAGGCGCACCGCTACGACTACGAGACCCCGCTCGAGGAGACGATGCAGGCGTTCGCCGACGTCGTCCGGCAGGGCAAGGCCCTCTACATCGGCGTCTCGGAGTGGACCGCGGAGCAGTTGCGCGAGGGGCACCGGCTCGCCACCGGACTCGGCGTGCAGCTGGTCTCCAACCAGCCCCAGTACTCCGCGCTGTGGCGCGTCATCGAGGACAAGGTCATCCCGACCTCGGCAGAACTCGGGATCTCGCAGATCGTCTGGTCGCCGATGGCGCAGGGCGTGCTCAGCGGCAAGTACCTGCCCGGGCGGCCCGTCCCTGCCGGCTCGCGCGCGACCGACGAGAAGAGCGGTGCGGCGTTCATCAAGCGGTTTCTGAAAGACGAGGTGCTCGAGGCGGTGCAGCGGTTGAAGCCCGTGGCTGACGAGGCCGGTCTGACCCTGCCGCAGCTCGCGATCGCCTGGGTGCTGCAGAACCCGAACGTGTCCGCCGCGCTCGTCGGCGCATCCCGCCCCGAGCAGCTGGACGACACCGTCAAGGCATCCGGCGTGCGCCTGGATGCGGACGCCATGGCGGCGATCGACGCGGCGCTCTCCGGCGTCGCGGAGACCGACCCGGCGAAGACCTACGAGGTCTCGCCCAAGGGTCGCCCCGGCGAATGATCCACAGCGCCGGCCTCCTGCTCTACCGGCTCGACCGCGACGAGGTCGAGGTGCTGATCGCGCACATGGGCGGTCCGTACTGGTCGGGCAAGGAGGCCGGCGCCTGGTCGATCCCGAAGGGGGAGTACGACCCGGACGCCGAGGCGGCACAGGATGCCGCGGTACGCGAGTTCCGCGAAGAGCTCGGGATCGACCCGCCCCCACCGCCGTATGCGGAGATCGGCACGTTCCCGTACTCCTCGGGCAAACGCGTGACGGTGTTCGTCGCGGACGGCTCTGGGGTGTCGCTGGACGATCCGGTGTTCGGCGAGTTCGAGATGGAATGGCCGCCGCGCTCCGGGAAGACGCAGACCTTCGCCGAGGTCGACCGTGTCGAATGGGTGCCGCTCGAGGACGCCCGGGACCGGATGGTGAAGGGACAGCGGCCCGCCCTCGACGCGCTGCGGACGGCGATCGCCGCGCTCTGAGCGTGATCCGGACCAGAGTGTGTATACGCAAGGTGCGCGTGATCCGGTAGAGGTGCCTCCCGCGCGGCGATTGTGTATACACTGAAGGCGATGTCTCTCGACGGTGCGACCCACGGACGTGCAGGCGAGCGCGCCTACGCGACGCTGTTGCACGAGATCCAGACCGGCGACCTGGCGCCGGGAACCGTGCTGGGCGAGGTCGAGCAGGCCGCGAGGCTGGGCGTCAGCCGGACCCCGCTGCGTGAGGCGCTGGGGCGCCTCGCCGCGGACGGGCTGGTCACGCAGGTCTCCCCGCGGGTCACGGTCGTCGCGGATCTCCACGCCGCCGGCATCCGCGAGCTCTTCGAGGTGCGCCGCGCTCTGGAGGAGACGGCGGCGCGGCTGGCAGCCCAGCGCGGGGACCGGGCGGTCTTCGCGGACCTGGTCCAGGAGTTCGCCGAGGTCCGGCCGGACCGGGACGCGGACGCCTATTACGCCCTCATCGGCCGCTTCGACCGGGAGCTCGACACGGCGGTGGGTAACGACTACCTGACCGCCGCCCTCCGGACGGTGCGCACGCACCTCGTCCGAGTGCGCCGTCTCGCGCGGGACAACCCGGAACGGCTGTCCGCCTCCGCTGCCGAACATCGCCAGATCGCCGCAGCGATCGCGGCCGGCGACGGGGAGCTCGCCGCACACGCCACGCATGTGCATCTGCACAACGCGCTCATCAGCATCCTGGCGTCCCTCGCGGACGCCGACACCCCCCACCGAGGAGCAGCATGACCGTCACCCACCATCTCCGCGTCCACACGAGCGACGAGAACCTCGCCCGGGAGGGGCAGCTCGCCTGGCACATCGCCGAGGTCGCGGCGGACCCGGTGCCGGTGGACCCGGACGTCGCCGAGATGATCATCAACCGGGTCATCGACAACGCCGCCGTGGCGGCCGCATCCCTCACCCGGCGCCCGGTCAGCGCCGCACGGCAGCAGGCACTGGACCATGCCGTCTCGGTCGGCGGCACCGGCGCGACCGTCTTCGGCTGCGCGCTGGAGCGCCGCACGAGCCCGGAGTGGGCCGCCTGGGCCAACGGTGTGGCCGTGCGCGAACTGGACTACCACGACACCTTCCTGGCGGCCGAATACTCGCACCCCGGCGACAACATCCCGCCGATCCTGGCGGTCGCGCAGCACGTCGGATCCGACGGTGCGGCGCTGCTCCGGGGCATCGCCACCGGTTACGAGATCCAGATGGACCTCGTGCGCGCGATCTGCCTGCACAAACACAAGATCGACCACGTCGCCCATCTCGGCCCCTCCGCCGCCGCGGGGATCGGCACGCTGCTCGGTCTGCCGGTCGAGACCATCTACCAGGCCGTCGGTCAGGCACTGCACACGACCACCGCGACGCGGCAGTCGCGCAAGGGCGAGATCTCGACCTGGAAGGCGCACGCCCCCGCCTTCGCCGGGAAGATGGCGGTCGAGGCGGTCGACCGTGCCATGCGCGGCGAGACGTCCCCCTCGCCGATCTACGAGGGCGAGGACGGGGTCGTGGCCTGGATGCTGGACGGCAAGGACGCCTCCTACGAGGTGCCGCTGCCCGCCCCGGGCGAGCCCAAGCGGGCGATCCTGGACTCCTACACGAAGGAGCACTCCGCCGAGTACCAGGCGCAGGCCTGGATCGATCTCGCCCGCAAGCTCGGGATGGAGAACGAGGCGCTGCGCGACCCCGCGAACATCGCCTCCATCGTGCTGCACACGAGCCACCACACCCACTACGTCATCGGCTCGGGCGCGAACGACCCGCAGAAGTACGACCCCACCGCCTCCCGGGAGACGCTGGACCACTCGATCCCGTACATCTTCACCGTCGCCCTGCAGGACGGTGCGTGGCACCACGTCGACTCCTACGCCCCGGAGCGGGCGTCCCGCCCCGATACCGTCGCCCTGTGGCAGAAGGTGACCACGGCGGAGGATGCGGAGTGGACCCGCCGCTACCACTCGGAGGACCCGGACGAAAAGGCCTTCGGCGGCCGCGTGGAGATCACGCTGACCGACGGCTCCACGGTGGTCGACGAGATCGCCGTGGCCGACGCGCACCCGCTCGGTGCCCGCCCCTTCGCCCGTCAGGACTACGTCCGGAAGTTCCGCATCCTGGCCGAGCCCGTGCTCGAGGAGGCCGAGATCGAACGGTTCCTCGACCTCGCCCAGCGTCTGCCCGAGCTCACGGTCGAGGAGGTCCGGCAGCTGTCCATCGTGGCCAAGCCCGGGGTCATCCTCTCCGCGCCCGCCCCGAAGGGGCTGTTCTGATGCTGTATTCCACCACTCCGGCCGCCGAGAAGCGGCGGCTCTTCCGGGAAAGGCTCGCCACCGGTGAGCTGCTCCGCTTCCCCGGGGCGTTCAACCCGCTCTCAGCCCGGCTCATCGAGCGCAAGGGCTTCGAGGGGGTCTACATCTCGGGCGCCGTGCTGAGCGCTGACCTGGGCCTGCCCGACATCGGTCTCACGACCCTCAGCGAGGTCGCCGGTCGCGGCCAGCAGATCGCCCGGATGACGGAGCTGCCCGCGATCATCGACGCCGACACCGGGTTCGGCGAGCCGATGAACGTCGCCCGCACGATCCAGACCCTCGAGGACGCGGGTCTTGCCGGCGCCCACATCGAGGACCAGGTGAACCCCAAGCGGTGCGGGCACCTCGACGGGAAGGCCGTGGTGGACGAGGCGACCGCGCTCAAGCGCATCCGTGCCGCCGCCGACGCCCGGCGGGACCCCCACTTCCTCATCATGGCCCGCACCGACATCCGCGCGGTCGACGGCCTCGACGCGGCGATCGACCGCGCCAAGGCGCTGGTCGACGCGGGAGCCGACGCGATCTTCCCCGAGGCGATGCGGACGCTGGACGAGTTCGACGCGGTCCGCCGTGCCGTGGACGTGCCGATCCTCGCGAACATGACCGAGTTCGGCAAGAGCGACCTGTTCAGCGTCGATCAGCTGAAGAATGTCGGCGTGAACATCGTCATCTGGCCGGTGTCGCTCCTGCGGATCGCCATGGGCGCCGCCGACCGAGCGCTCGACACGCTGCTCGATGAGGGGCACCTCACGGGCAGGCTCGGCGAGATGCAGCACCGCGCGGACCTTTACGACCTCATCGACTACGAGCAGTACAACCGCTTCGACCAGGACGTCTTCGACTTCCGGATCGAACGTTGACCGCATCCGCGTCCCCCACGAAGGAGTGAGCATGACCGAGACGAACGACATCAAGAAGGGCCTCGCCGGCGTCGTGGCCGACGTCACCGCGGTGTCCAAGGTCAATCCGGAGACCAACTCCCTGTTGTACCGCGGCTACCCGGTGCAGGAGCTCGCGACGACGCAGCCCTTCGAGGCGGTGGCCCACCTGCTGTGGCACGGCGAGCTGCCGACGGATGCGGAACTCGCCGAGCTCCGCCGCACCGAACGGGAACACCGCGCGCTGACGCCGGCCGTGCAGGCGGCGATCGAACTCGTGCCGCTCGACGCGCACCCGATGGACGAGGTGCGCACGGCGGTGAGCCTCCTGGGCGCCGTGGACCTGGCCGGCAGCGGCTCCGTCCTCGACGCGAGCGGCAGCCCCGAGGCGAACCTCGAGCGCAGCATCCGGCTCTTCGCCGCGCTGCCCGCGATCGTCGCGTACGGCCAGCGTCGTCGTCGCGGCCAGGCGCCCGTCGCCCCGCGCGACGATCTCGACTACGCGGCGAACTTCCTCTGGATGACGTTCGGGGAGGAATCCGACCCGGTCGTCATCGACGCGTTCAACCGTTCGCTCGTGCTCTACGCGGAGCACTCGTTCAACGCCTCGACCTTCACCGCCCGGGTCATCGCCAGCACGCTCAGCGACCTCTATTCGGCGGTCGTCGGTGCGATCGGGGCTCTGAAGGGGCCGCTGCACGGCGGCGCGAACGAGGCGGTGCTGCACATCTTCGACGAGATCGGGCAGGCATCGAACGTGTCGGACTGGCTGGAGGAGGCGCTCGCGTCCAAGCGGAAGATCATGGGCTTCGGGCACCGCGTCTACAAGCGCGGCGACTCCCGCGTGCCCACGATGAAGGCCGCCCTCGACGAGCTCGTCGAGCACTACGACCGTCCCGACGTGGGGGCACTGTACGCGGAGCTCGAGTCCGAGTTCGTCGCCCGCAAGGGCATCTACCCGAACCTGGACTATCCCTCCGGTCCCGCCTACAACCTGATGGGCTTCGACACCGCGACCTTCACGCCGCTGTTCGTCGCCGCGCGGGTGACCGGCTGGACCGCGCACATCATGGAGCAGCTGGCGGCGAACGCGCTGATCCGCCCACTCTCCGAGTACGTCGGACCGGACGAGCGGCACATCGAGGGCTACGTGCCGGATGCGGCGGAGGTCGAAGCCGCCGAGCGGCCGGAGGAGCGGGGATGACCGCGCTGCGCACGGCCGTCATCGTCGACGCCGTGCGGACGCCGTCCGGTCGGGGCAAGGCGGGCGGCGCACTCAGCTCGGTGCACCCGGTCGACCTCGCGGCCGGGGTGCTGGAAGCGATCCTCGAGCGCAACGGACTGACATCGGCGCAGATCGACGACGTCCTGCTCGGCTGCGTCACCCAGGTCGGGGAGCAGGCGATGAACGTCGCCCGTCAGGCCGTGCTGGCTGCGGGATTCGACGAGTCCGTGCCGGCGGCGACGATCGATCGGCAGTGCGGGTCGAGTCAGCAGGCGGCGCACTCGGCTGCGCAGGCGGTCATGGCCGGTGCGGCCGACGTGGTGATCGCCGGCGGCGTCGAATCGATGAGCCGCGTGCCGCTGGGCACGTCGCGCTCCGTCGGCGGCTCGTCGACCTCGCCACGGCTGCGCGCCCGTTACCCGGAGGGGCTGATCAACCAGGGGGTGTCCGCGGAGCTCATCGCCCAGCGCTGGGGACTCGGCCGGGACGAGCTCGATGCGTTCGCCGCGCTGTCCCATGAGCGGGCGGCGGCGGCCGCATCCGCCGGGCTCTTCGACTCGCAGCTCCTGCCGGTACGGACGGATGCCGGTGAGGTGACGGTCGACGAGACCGTCCGCGCGGGCACGACGGCGGAGAGGCTCGGCACCCTGCCCGTCGCCTTCCGTACGGACGAGATGGCGGCGCGGTTCCCGGAGCTCGAATGGCGGATCACGGCGGGCTCCTCGTCCCCGCTCACCGACGGCGCATCGGCCGTGCTCATCATGAGTGAGGAGAAGGCGGCCGAGCTCGGGGCGACCCCCCGCGCCCGCTTCCATTCCTTCGCCGTGGTCGGGGACGACCCGCTGCTCATGCTGACCGGTCCGATCCCCGCGACCCGCCGCATCCTGGAGCGCAGCGGCCTGTCCATCGACGACATCGATGCCTACGAGGTCAACGAGGCGTTCGCCTCCGTCCCGCTCGCCTGGGCGGCCGAGGTGGGCGCCGATCCGGCCAAGCTGAACCCGTGGGGCGGTGCGATCGCGCTCGGGCACGCGCTGGGGTCCTCCGGCACGCGGTTGCTCGGCACGCTCCTCGCGCACCTCGAGCACACCGGCGGCCGCTACGGGTTGCAGACCATGTGCGAAGGCGGCGGGATGGCGAACGCCACGCTGATCGAACGACTGTGAGGAAGCCATGACCTACGAGAACATCTCCGTCGAGCAGCGCGGCCGGGTGGGCTGGATCACCCTGGACCGTCCGCGCGCGCTGAATGCGCTCGATTCCGCCCTGGTCGACGAGCTCGCCCGTGCGGTCGCGGCGTTCGACGAGGACGAGGGCGTCGGATGCATCGTGCTGACCGGGAGCGAGCGCGCCTTCGCGGCGGGCGCCGACATCACCGAGATGAGCGAGAAATCCGCGCGGGACATGCTCATGGCCAACCCGTTCGCGGGGATGGAGTCCGTCGCCCGTGCCCGCACCCCGATCGTGGCCGCGGTCGCGGGGTACGCGCTCGGGGGCGGATGCGAACTGGCGATGACCTGCGACATCATCCTCGCCGCGGACACCGCGACCTTCGGGCAGCCGGAGATCAATCTCGGGGTCATCCCCGGGCTCGGCGGGACCCAGCGGCTGACCCGGGCCATCGGGCCCTACAAGGCGGCCGAGCTCATCCTCACCGGTCGCATGATGGACGCCGCCGAGGCGGAGCGCGCGGGACTCGTCTCCCGCGTCGTGCCGGCGGCGGACCTCCTGGACGAGGCCGCGGCGCTCGCCGAGACCATCGCGGGCAAGTCCCTGCCGGTCGTGTACGCCGCGAAGGAGGCCGTCCGTGCGGCGCAGGAGACCACCCTGGCGGAGGGGATGCGCTTCGAGAAGCAGACCTTCGCCGCGCTGTTCGCGCTCGACGACCAGAAGGAGGGCATGGCCGCCTTCCGCGCCAAGCGTGCACCGGAGTTCCGCCACAGGTGAGACCCCGTATCAGGCGCTCGCGTCGTTAGACTCGGAGCATTCCTAAGGAGTCGTCCATGAAGATCGTCGTGCTGGTCAAAGAAGTCCCCGATACCTACGGCGACCGCGTCCTGAACCTCGAGACGGGTCTGGCCGATCGCGCCGTCGGCGACCGGGTGCTCGATGAGATCGGGGAGCGGGCGCTCGAGGTCGCGCTGTCGTACGCCGATGCCCACCCGGGCACGGAGGTCGCGGTCGTGTCCATGGCGTCCGATGCGGCCGCCGCGACCGTGCGGAAGGGGCTGGCGATGGGCGCCGGCTCCGCGCTGCAGGTCGTGGACGAGGCGCTGGCCGGCGCGGACCTCGGATTGACCGCGGAGGTGCTGGCGGCCGCGGTGAAGCGGGTCGGGTTCGACCTCGTGATCGCCGGGAACCAGTCCACGGACGGCTCGGGGGGCGTCATGGCGGCGATGGTCGCGGAGCTGCTCGGCGTACCGCACGCGACGGCCCTGTCGACGGTGGAGATCGGTGACGACACCGTGACCGGCACGCGCACCTCGGACGGTGCGAACATGCAGGTGTCCGCGCCGCTTCCGGCGGTGATCTCGATCACCGAGGCGCTTCCGGACGCACGGTTCCCGAACTTCAAGGGCATCATGGCGGCGAAGAAGAAGCCGTTCGAGACGGTGACCGTCGCGGACCTCGGGGTCGACGCCGACCCGGGCGCGCGGCCGTGGTCGATCATGACCGCGATCGCCGCCAAGCCCGCCCGTGCGGCGGGCACGAAGATCGTCGATGAGGGCGACGCCGGCGCGCAGCTGGCGGAGTTCCTCATCCAGAACCGGCTGGTGTGAGGGTGGATGCGATGACGGATTTCGCTGCGGATTCGATCCTGGTGTTGCTGGATGTGACCCCGTCCGGGGCGCTCGCATCGTCCAGCGCCGGGCTGCTCGGGGCGGCGGCGTCGATCGGCACGCCGGTCGCGCTCATCGTCGGTGACGAGAAGCTCGCGGCGGAGGCCGGGGCGCTCGGCGCCGCATCCGTCCTCGTCGCGTCCGCCGACGCCGCCAGCCTGGGCGTCCCGGTCGTGGACGCGCTCCAGGCCGCGGTCGCACGGGTCCAGCCGGATGCCGTGCTCGTGTCGCACTCCGTCGAGGGGCGCGACGTGGCCGGCCGGTTCGCGGCGCGCACGCGGTCGGCCCTCGCGGTCGACGCGGTGGGCGTCGCGCGGGACGACGAGGGCGTTCTCGCGCAGCACTCCGTCTACGGCGGGGCGTACACCGTGACCTCCGCACCGACGTACGGGACGTTCGTGGTCACGGTGCGTCAGGGCGCCGTCGACGCACGTGCGGAGGCCGTGTCGGACCCGTCCGTCTCCACGCTCGAGGTGACGGCGTCCGGGGCGCCGGCCGCATCCGTCCTCTCGGTGGACGAGGTCGTCCAGACCTCCACCCGACCGGAGCTGCGTGGAGCGGCGAAGGTCGTCTCGGGCGGCCGCGGACTCGGCTCGGGCGAGAAGTTCGCCCTCGTCGAGCAGCTCGCCGATGCGCTGGGCGCCGCGATCGGTGCCTCGCGCGCAGCGGTGGACGCGGGCTACGTCCCGTCCTCGTACCAGGTCGGCCAGACCGGTGTCTCGGTCTCGCCGCAGCTGTACGTCGCGCTCGGGATCTCCGGCGCCATCCAGCACAAGGCCGGGATGCAGACGGCGAAGACGATCGTCGCGATCAACAAGGACGCCGACGCGCCGATCTTCGACATCGCGGACTTCGGGGTCGTGGGCGACCTGTTCACGGTCGTACCGCAGCTCATCGAGGCGCTCGCCGCGAAGAAGGCGTGACCGTGGCGACCTCCGTCCGCCGCGGGCTGCCGCGTCGTCCCGGCGGCGAGCCCTGGCCGCCCGCCGCCACGGTGACGCCCCTCGCCGAGCCCTCCCCTCCGGCCCCCGCCCCGGCCCCGGCCCCCGCCTCCGCTCCGGCTCCCGTCCCAGCTCCGGCTCCCGTCCCAGCTTCCGTCGACTCGCCACAAATCGCGGGTGCTGGGGCGCCGGATGCTGCTTTTGTGGCGAGTGGACCGGGGGAGTACCCGGCGAGGGAGCAGGAGCAGGAGCAGGAGCAGGAGCAGGAGCAGGAGCAGGAGCAGCGCGTGCGCGTGCGGCGGGGTCTGCCGCGTACGCCGTCCGGAGAACCCTGGCCGCCCGCATCCGTGGTGTCCGCGCTCGCCGCTGCGTCGAGCGCGGGCGGCGACGCTGCATCCGTCGGCACCGGCACCGCGACCGCGCCGGCCGGCACCGCGCCGACCGGAGCCACCGCGGCTGCGCCGACCGGAGCCACCGCGGCTGCGGCGTCCGCTGGTTCCGGGTCCGCGGTGACGGATGCCGATTCATCTGTCGCTTCCGAGCCCCTCGAGGTGGTGAACGCGACCGGTGAGCGCGGGGATGCGGGCGGCACCGCGCCCGCCGCCGCCCTGCGCCGGGGTCTGCCCCGCACCGAGGGCGGTGAACCGTGGCCCCCGGCCGACACGGTGCCCGCACCACCCGCGGCTTCCGCGGCGTCGGTGCCGCAGGGGGCCGCAGCGCCCACCACGGCCGCCGCGCCCGCCGACCCGACCGCCGCTCCCGCGCCCGCTCCCGCGCCCGGCGCCGCGACGACGGCTCCCGCGCCCACCACGGCCACCACGGCCGCCGCCGCCGAGCCCGCGTCCACCGCCGCCCCCGCGGGGACCACCGTCGTGCCCGCCGCGCGCACCGCGGAGCCGTTGCCGTTCGAGCGCACCGTGTTCCCCGGACGGTACGCGTTCGCGCGGCCGACGCCGCGGCCCGAACCGGCCCGCTACGGCCCCTTCACGCGCGGACAGTGGGCCGGCGCCGTGCTCGTCGCCGGGGTGGGGCTCCTCTTCGCCGCCGGGATGCTGGTGCTCGCGGTCCGCTGGCTGCTCTCGCTCGAGCCGCTGCAGGACTTCCTCACGACGTACCCCGGCGAGTACCACCTCCCCGAGAGCGCCCCGGTCGGCATCCCCGCGTGGATCGGCTGGCAGCACTTCTTCAACGCCTTCCTCATCCTGCTGATCATCCGGTCCGGGCTGCAGGTGCGCCGGGAGAAGCGTCCCGGCGCGTTCTGGACGCCGAAGTGGAACAGGAAGCGAAAGATCAGCCTCGCGCTGTGGTTCCACCAGTCCCTGGACATCCTCTGGCTGCTCAACGGCGTGGTCTTCGTCGTCCTGCTGTTCCTGACCGGCCAGTGGATGCGGATCATCCCCACCAGCTGGGAGGTGTTCCCGAACGCCCTCTCCGCCACGCTGCAGTACGCATCGCTGGACTGGCCCACCGAGAACGGGTGGGTGAACTACAACAGCATCCAGCAGCTGGCCTACTTCGCGACGGTGTTCATCGCCGCTCCGCTGGCGACCGTCACGGGCGTCCGGATGTCGGGGATCTGGCCGAAGAACGCCACCACCCTCAGCCGGATCTACCCGATCGAGTGGGCGCGCGCCGTCCACTTCCCGGTGATGATCTACTTCGTCCTGTTCATCGTCGTGCACGTCACCCTCGTGTTCGCGACGGGGGCGCTGCGCAACCTCAATCACATGTACGCCGCGCAGGGCTCGGTGGATCCGGACGCCTATGCCGCGAACTGGACCGGTTTCTGGATCTTCGTCGCCTCCGCCGTCGTCATGATCGGGGCATGGGTCGCCGCCCGGCCGCTCGTGCTCGCCCCCATCGCCCGCCTGTTCGGGTCGGTCAGCAGTCGGTAGCCGTGTGCGTGAAGGGATCCGGGGACGTCTCCCCGCCGATGCGGGCCGGATCATGAGCACCGTCCCGTCCGCGGGCGTCCGCGTCATCCGGACGATCGAGCAGGTGCGCGCGTTCGTCCGCGCGGCGCGTGCCGCCGGACGCACGGTGGGGCTCGTCCCCACGATGGGCGCGCTGCACGAAGGGCATCAGAGCCTGATCCGGGCATCCGCCCGCGAGTGCGACGACGTGGTGGTGTGGACCTTCGTCAACCCGACGCAGTTCGACGACCCCGCCGACCTCCGTGCCTACCCGCGGGACGAGGCGCAGGACCTCGCGCTCGCGGCGGAGGCCGGCGCGACCGTGGTGTTCGCCCCGGATGCCGCCGAGGTCTACCCGCCGGGATTCGCCACCACCATCCACGTCGCGGGGATCACCGAGCGGTGGGAGGGCGAGAGCCGGGGAACCGCGCACTTCGACGGCGTCGCCCTCGTCGTCTGCAAGATGCTGCTGATGGTGAATCCGGACGTCGCCTGGTTCGGGCAGAAGGACGCCCAGCAGGTCGCCGTGGTGCGCCGGCTCGTGACCGACCTGGACATCCCCACCGGTATCCGTACGGTGCCGACCGTCCGGGATGCGGATGGGCTGGCCCTCTCCAGCCGGAACGCGCGGCTCACGCCCGCCGCCCGCGACGCCGCTTTGGGGATGAGCCGGAGCCTGCGGGCCGTGATCGAGCACGTCGAGGGCGGGACGACGTCGGCCGCGCTGCTCGCTCGGAGCGGCCGGGCGATCGCGGAGGCCGCCGGTGTCGCGGTCGAGTACTGGGCGATCGTCGATCCGGCGACGTTCGAGCCCGTCGAAGAGGTCGGTGCCCGGCCGGCGCTGGCGATCGTGGCCGGTCACGTGGGGGGCGTGCGCCTCATCGACAACATGCCGCTCCCGCCCGCGGTCTGAGGTGCCGGGTCAGAAGAGGACGGACAGTCCGCCGTCGACGAGGATCGTCTGCCCGGTGATGAACGAGGCCTGATCGGACGCCAGGAAGGCGACGAGCCGGGCCACCTCCTCCGGGCGGCCCCAGCGGCCGAGGGCGGTCCGGGTGCGCACGACCTCCGCCATCCGGGCATCCCGCATCAGCTCGGCGTTCGACTCCGTCGCGATCGTCCCCGGCGCGACGGAGTTCACCCGGTAGCCGGCGGGGCCGAGCTCCGCCGCGAGGGAGCGCGTCATGCCGTCCAGCCCCGCCTTCGCGGCGGCGTAGGCGACATCCCCCGCACGACCGCGCAGCGCCGCCACGGACGAGACGTTCACGATGTTGCTCCCGTCGCGGGAGCCGCCGGGATCGTGCTCGTGCGCGGCGAGGAAGCCGCGGATCACGTCGTAGACGCCGACGAGACCGGCACGCAGGTGCGCATCGAAGCTCGCGGTGTCCATCTCACCGACACCCCGCCGGTCCCGTACGCCGACGCTGTTGACGAGGATGTGCGGCACGTCGCCCGCGCGGCCCGCCCGCTCGAACGCCGCGGCGACGGCCGCGGGGTCCGCGACGTCGGCGATGAACGGATCGGCACGCCGGCCCCGGGCGCGGAGTTCCGCGACGACGGGTTCCAGCGCCTCGGCATCCCGGCCGCCCAGGAGGACATGCGCGCCGCGATCGGCGAGTACCTGTGCGATCGCCCGGCCGATCCCGGTGCGCGCGCCGGTGATGAGCGCGGTCCGGCCGGCGAACTCCGCAGAGCCGTCCCACGCCGGAGGGGCGGTCACGCCTCGCCGTCCAGGGCGCGCTCGAGCTCGTCCGCCGCCATCGTGCTGCTGTGCGCGGGGGTGGGGAAGGTGCCGGTCCGCACGGCGTCCGCGTACTCGTCGAGCGCCGCGACCGCATCGTCGGCGAAGTCCCGCAGGCGGAGCGCGTGCCGCGGGACGAAGTCGGCGTACAGGCCGAGCAGGTCGTGCCAGACCTGCACCTGGCCGCTGCAGTCGGGGCCGGCGCCGATCCCGATCGTGGGGATGTCGAGCCGTTGGGTGATGGCCGCGGCGAGCGGGGCCGGCACCAGTTCGAGCACGACCGCCCACGCGCCCGCCGCCTGGACCGCCAGTGCGTCCTGCAGGACCCGGCGGGCCTGATCGGCCCGGCGCCCTTGTGTGCGCAGCCCGATCGCGTGCACGGACTGCGGGGTGAAACCCACGTGGCCCATGACCGGGATGCCGGCATCCACGAGACGACGGATGGTGGGTGCGACCGTGGCGCCGCCCTCCAGCTTGACCGACTGGCAGCCGCCCTCCGCCATCGCGCGCGTGGCGGCACGCACCGCGTCGTCCTCGATCGTGTAGCTCCCGAACGGCAGGTCGGTCACGACGAGCGGGCGGCTCGCCCCCCGCATGACCATCCGGGTGTGGTAGATCATGTCGTCGAGCGTCACCGGCAGGGTGCTGTCGTGTCCCTGCACCACCATGCCGAGGGAGTCGCCGACCAGGAGGAGCGGGACGCCGCTGCGTGCCACGATCTGCGCGCTGGTGACGTCGTAGGCCGTGACCATCGCGAATTTCTCGCCGGCCGCGTGCATGCGGGCGATCGCGTCGATCGTGAACCGCGTCTCAGCCATGAACGCCTCCGTTCCTGCCCGGATGATCAGCGGACGGGGCCGGGGGATCCCCGGCGCCGCGTCCGCCGCGGATGATCAGCGGACGAAGCGGACCTCGGTGAGGGTCTCCCCGAGGAACGGCTCCGTGTGGCTCGACCCGTCGAGGTGGAACCCGTTGCGCTGGTAGAACCGGTGCGCCCGCGGGTTGTCCTCCGCGACCCAGAGGTAGGCCGGCTCGTCCGGCTCGATGGCGGCGTTGAACAGCCGCTGCCCGATGCCGGTGCCATGGTAGGCGTCCAGGAGGTAGATGAAGTAGAGCTCGCGCGGCCGCGGGGCGTCCCGGTCGCGTGCAGGCCCGGAGCCGACGAAGCCGACGATCTCGCCGTCCACCAGCGCGGCGCTCATCCGGAATTCGGGGCCCTGGACGGCCCAGTGCGTCCACAGCTCGGCGAGTCTCCTCGGTGAGACCCGCTCGAGTGCGGCCTTGCTGATCAGGTGGTCGTAGGTCTCGTGCCAGCACGTCGCGTGGACACGACCGAGGGCTTCGGCGTCCACGTCCCGAACGGGGCGGACGATGACGTCGGTGGTCATATCGGCTTCCATGGCGAGACTCTACGCTCGGCGCATCCCCACCGGAAATCGGGGGTCCGAGGGCGTCATCCGGCCAGGCCGCGTGGTAAAAGGGCCGGTGACGGGCATCTGTGGGAATCGCACAACGGACTGTGATCCGTGCGCGCGGATCAATACGATCCCAGCTCGTGAACGTTCTCTGGCGCACCATCCTGCAGTTGTGGCTGTCCCGTCGCCGACTCCGGCGCGAGGGCACCGTCGCGCCCCTCTCGGTCGGCCGCATCCGCCTGACCACCCTCCCCACCGACCTGGACGTCATGGGGCACATGAACAACGGGCGCTACCTGTCCCTTTTCGACCTCGGCCGCTTCGACCTGCTGATGAGGACGGGTATGTGGGACCTGCTGCGGGCCCGCGGGTGGTATCCGGTGGTGGCGAACTCGACCATCAGCTATCGCAAGTCACTGAACCTCTGGCAGCGCTTCGATCTGGAGTCCCGCGTCATCGCCGCGGACGACCGTGCGGTCTACCTCGAGCACCGGGCGGTGGTGGGCGGGGAGATCTACGCCCGGATGGTGGTGCGGGCACGATTCGTGAAGCGCTCCGGCGGAGTGCTCGCCATCGCCGAACTGCTCCAGGCGATCGGCCAGGACCCGGCCGAGGTCCCCGCACCCGAGGAGTGGATGACCCGCTGGGCGGACGATGTCGCGCTCCCGTCCACCAAGGCTCCCGCCCCCAGCGTCTGGGAGTAGCACCGGCGGTATCGGCGCCCCGGAAAACGCCGTCATTCCGGTCCGCGAGCCTCGCGCGGACGTAGGCTGAGCGCATGTCCCACAGCTTCGAAGACGGCTTCGTCGCGCCACGAGCGCAGACCGCCGAAACCTTCGCCGACGATGCCGTCGCGCTCGCCCGTAGCTGGGTGTCCGAGGCGGCCGCCGCCGACGTCGATCCGGCGGCTCAGCGACTCGCCGGCGTCCTGCGGGACCCGCAGGGCCTGCCGTTCACGCTCGGGTTCGTCGATGGCGTGATGCGCCCGGAGAGCCTGACCGCGGCGGCGGCCAACCTGAGCCGGATCGCTCCCCTCGTACCGGACTTCCTGCCCTGGTACCTGCGCTCCGCGGTGCGCCTGGGCGGTGCGGTCGCCCCCGCCATCCCGGCTCCGGTCGTGCCCATCGCGCGGCGCGTGATGCGCGACATGGTCGGCCACCTCATCGCCGACGCGCGACCGGAGAAGCTCGGTCCGGCGATCGAGAAGCTGCGCGAGGACGGCGCCCGGCTCAACCTCAACCTGCTCGGCGAGGCGGTGCTCGGCGAGGACGAGGCGAAGCGCCGGCTCGACGGCATCCACGACCTGATCCGTCGCCCGGATGTCGACTACGTCTCGGTCAAGGTCTCGGCCATCGCCAGCCACATCTCGATGTGGGCGTTCGACGAGGTCGTCGAGCACGTGGTCGACCGTCTGCTGCCCCTCTATCTCAGTGCCCGGCGCGACGGCACCTTCGTCAACCTCGACATGGAGGAGTACCGCGACCTCGATCTGACGATCGCGGTCTTCACCCGGATCCTGGAGGACGAGCGCCTCACGGATCTCGAGGCGGGCATCGTGCTCCAGGCGTACCTGCCGGACGCGCTCCCGGCACTCCAGGAGCTGACCGCCTGGGCCCGTCAGCGGGTGGCCGACGGCGGAGCGCCGATCAAGGTCCGGCTCGTCAAGGGCGCCAACCTCGCGATGGAGCGGGTGGACGCGGTCATGCACGGATGGCCGCAGGCCCCCTACACCGCCAAGCTGGACACCGACGCGAACTACCTCCGCTGCCTGGACTGGGCGTTCGATCCCGAGCGTGCGGCGGCCGTCCGGATCGGCGTCGCCGGGCACAACCTCTTCGACATCGCCTACGCGTGGCTGCTCGCCGGCGAGCGCGACGTCCGTGACCGCCTGGAGTTCGAGATGCTCCTCGGGATGGCGCAGGGTCAGGTTCAGGCGGTGGCCCGCACCGTCGGCCACGTGCTCCTCTATGTGCCGGTCGTTCGTCCGGACGAGTTCGACGTCGCCATCAGCTACCTCGTGCGCCGCCTCGAGGAGAACGCCTCGGACGAGAACTTCCTGTCCGCCGCGTTCGACCTGGACGAGCGCGACGACCTGTGGATCCGGGAACGGGATCGCTTCATCGCCTCGCTGGAGCGCTCGGCGGACCCGGCCCTCCAGATCGGACCGCGCCGGGTGCAGGACCGTGCGCGCACGGCGCCGGCCCCGACATCCGCCGCCGGGGACCCGGCGATCACGCGCGACCCGGCGGTGACCCAGGAGATCGAGGCGGGTCTGACGCAGGCCGTGCTCGGCATCGCCGCGGACCAGGCCGAGCCCGACGTCCGTTCCGTGCTGTTCGGCGGTGCCGAGTTCGTGGACACGGCCGTCTTCTCGCCGCGGGAGAACGGGACCAGAGCGGCGGGTGCCCCCGGATTCCGGAACACCCCGGACTCGGATCCCGCGCTCCCCTCCGGGCGGGAGTGGGCGCGCGGCATCCTGGCGCGGATCGAGAGCTCGGCCGCGGGCGACGCCGCGATCGCGGCGGCCCTGGTCACCGGCCCCGAGGCGCTGGAGGGCATCATCGCCCGCGTCCGTGCCGGGGCGGCGACCTGGGGCGCCCTGCCCGCTGCGGATCGCGCCGTCGTGCTCCAGGCGGCCGGGCGGATGCTGGAGTCCCGCCGCGCCGAGCTCATCGAGGTCGCCGCATCCGAGACCGGGAAGGTGTTCGCCGAGGCGGACGTCGAGGTCAGCGAGGCGGTGGACTTCGCCCAGTACTACGCAGCCACCGCGCGGGAGCTCGACCGGGTCTCCGGTGCCGTCTTCGAGCCGTCCCGGCTGACGGTCGTCACCCCGCCATGGAATTTCCCGCTGGCGATCCCGGCGGGAGGGGTGCTCGCCGCCCTCGCCGCCGGCTCCGGCGTCGTCTTCAAGCCCGCCCCCCAGGCGCGGCGCTGCGCGGCGGTCATCGCCGAGGCGCTGTGGGATGCGGGCGTACCGCGCGACGTGCTGGCGCTCGTCGACATCGAGGAGGGGGAGCTCGGCGAACGCCTCATCGCGCACCCGGCTGTGGACCGGGTGATCCTCACCGGGTCCTGGGAGACCGCGCGCCTGTTCCGGTCCTGGCGGGCGGACCTGCCGATCCTGGCCGAGACGAGCGGCAAGAACGCCATGATCATCACCCCGTCCGCGGACCTCGACCTCGCCGCATCCGACCTCGTCAAGAGCGCGTTCGGGCACGCCGGCCAGAAGTGCTCGGCCGCCTCGCTGGCGATCCTCGTGGGGCCGGTCGGGCATTCCGCCCGGTTCGCGCGCCAGCTCGTGGACGCCACCCGGTCCCTCCGCGTCGGCCCGCCGAGCGACCCGCTCGCCGAGGTGGGGCCGGTGATCGAGCCGCCCCAGGGCAAGCTGGCCTGGGCGCTGAGCACGCTCGAGGACGGCGAGAAGTGGCTCATCCGACCCGCGGAGGTGGAGGGCCCGCCGGAGTTCGCGGGGCGGCTGTGGAGCCCCGGCATCCGGACCGGTGTGCAGCCGGGGTCCCGGTTCCACCGCGAGGAGTTCTTCGGGCCGGTGCTCGGCATCATGCACGCCTCGTCGCTCGCGGAGGCGATCGCCCTGCAGAACGCCGTCGACTTCGGCCTCACGGCCGGCCTGTACACGCAGAACCCGGACGATCTGGCGCTGTGGCTCGACCGGATCGAAGCCGGGAACCTGTACGTGAACCGGGGCATCACCGGCGCCATCGTGCAGCGGCAGCCCTTCGGCGGCTGGAAGCGGTCGTCCGTGGGAGCGGGGACGAAGGCCGGCGGACCGAACTACCTCATCGGCCTCGGGAGCTGGCGCCCCACCTCCTCCGGCGCCGCCTCCAGCACGCTGCACCTGCGCGGGCTCGATTCGCGCATCACCACGATCATCGAGGCCGCGCAGCCCTCGCTCGACTACGAGCGCTTCGAGTGGCTCCGGCGTGCGGCGCTCTCGGATGCCGTGGAGTGGAACCGCGAATTCGGCCAGATCAAGGACGTGTCCAAGCTCGGCATCGAGCGGAACCTCTTCCGGTACCGCCCGGTCGACGTGTGGGTGCGTGCCACGGCCGGTGCGCAGGTCCAGGAGGTGCTCCGCGTCGCGCTCGCCGGCATCCGGGCCGGATCCGCCTTCACGCTGAGCGTGGCGGAGGGGCTGCCCGGTCCGGTGCGCCGTGCGCTGACCGAAGCGGATGTCACGGTGCACGTCGAGTCCGACGCGGAGTGGATCGCGCACGCCGCGCGCGCGGGAATGGGGAGCGGGTCCGTTCCGAACGGGGAGGATGCCCCGTCCCGTGCGCCGCGGGCACGCCTGATCGGGCCGCGCGAGGACGTGTCGGTGCTGCACCGGTCGCTCGCCGAGGCGGTCGAGGGTGATCCGGACCTCGCGGTGTACCCGGGTGCGGTCACGACCGCGGGGCGCCTCGAGCTGCTGCCGTTCCTGCACGAGCAGGCCATCACGATCACCGCGCACCGGTTCGGCAACCCCGACGCGTGGAGCGAGTCCATCATCTGAGCCGACGGCAGGCTCGCCGCGTGACCGAGACGCGGAGGATCCGCCGAGACGAGGACGATCCGTCGCCGGAAGCCCTCGTCTCGGCCGATCGGCCTCGGCTCGCGCGGGGAGCGGCGTCGGACGAGCGGACCGCCGCACCGGGATGCGACGCTGTACAGTGACCGCGGGGAGGCGGGATGGCACCGACGTTGCACGACGTGGCGCAGTTGGCGGGCGTCTCCATCAAGACCGTGTCGAACGTCATCAACGACTATTCGCACGTGCGTCCGGCGACCCGGGAGAAGGTGCAGCGAGCGATCGCCGAGCTCGGGTACACCCCGAACCTCACCGCGCGGAACCTGCGCAGCGGCCGCACCGGGGCCATCGCGCTCGCGGTGCCGGACCTCGGCGTGAGCTACTTCGCCGAGCTCGCCGCGGCCGTGATCGCCGAGGCGGAACGGCGGGGCGTCGTCGTCCTGGTGGAGCAGACCGGGGGAGACCGCGACCGGGAACTGGAGCTGCTGCGCAGCTCTCGGCGCGTGCTCACCGACGGGCTCATCTTCAGCCCGCTGGGCATGACGCAGGCGGATGCGGACCGCCTCGCGGTCGGATACCCCCTGGTGATCCTCGGGGAGCGCATCTTCGACGGCCCCGCCGACCACGTGACGATGCGCAACGTCGAGGCGGCGCGGGCGGCGACCGAGTTCCTGATCGCCTCCGGCCGACGCCGGATCGCCGTGGTCGGCGCCCGGCCGGACGACACGACCGGCTCCGCGGGACTGCGGCTGCGGGGCTATCGGGAAGCGCTGGATGCGGCCGGCATCGCGCGGGACGACGCCCTCGTGGTGCCCGCCTCCATGTGGCAGCGCGCCGGCGGTGCCCACGCGCTGCACGCCCTCGTCGACCACGGCGTGGATGTCGACGCGGTCTTCGGGCTCAACGACACGCTCGCCCTCGGTGCCCTGCGGGCGCTGCACGAGCGGGGCCGGCGCGTGCCCGAGGACGTGGCTGTGATGGGGTTCGACGACCTCGACGAGGCGCGGTACTCCTTCCCGTCCCTCACCACGGTCGACCCGGGGCAGGCGTGGATCGCCCGCACCGCCGTCGATCGTCTCCTTTGGAGGGCGGCAGGGGATCCGCAGGTCTCCGGCCCCGTCCGCCTCGTCGCGGACCACCGGATCGTCGTGCGGGAGTCCGCGCCGGAATGAGCCGCACCGGTCCGCGGGTTGACAGCCGGCGGCACCGCCCGCATCCTGGATGGAGATTTCCAACGTTGTAAATTTGACCGAAAGCGGATCCATGCCGACTGCCCGACTCGCCCTCGACCCCGCCTTCGCGATCGGACCCGTCCGTCGCCGACTGTTCGGCGGGTTCGTCGAGCACCTGGGCCGGCACGTGTACGACGGCATCCACGAACCCGGACACCCCACGGCGGATGCGGAGGGCTTCCGCAGGGACGTCATCGACCTCGTCACCGAACTCGGGGTGAGCACCATCCGCTATCCCGGGGGGAACTTCGTCTCCGGGTTCCGCTGGGAGGACTCGGTGGGACCCGTCGCCGACCGGCCGCGACGGCTGGACCTGGCATGGCACTCCACCGAGACCAACGAGGTCGGGCTGCACGAGTTCTCGTCCTGGCTGGAGAAGGTCGGCAGCGACCTCATGCTGGCGGTGAACCTGGGCACCCGGGGCACGCAGGAGGCGCTCGACCTGCTGGAGTACGCGAACATCCGCGGCGGGACGACGCTGAGCGATCAGCGCATCGCGAACGGGCGCACGGAGCCGTTCGATGTGCGGATGTGGTGCCTCGGCAACGAGATGGACGGACCGTGGCAGCTCGGACACCGCTCGGCCGAGGACTACGGCAAGCTCGCCTCGCAGACGGCGAAGGGGATGCGTCAGCTGGACCCGTCCCTCGAACTCGTCGTGTGCGGCTCCTCCGGAGCGGGCATGCCGACGTTCGGCGAGTGGGAGCGGGTGGTGCTCACCCACACCTACGAGGACGTCGACTACATCTCCTGCCACGCCTACTACGCGGAGAAGGACGGCGACCTCGACAGTTTCCTCGCCTCGGGCGTCGACATGGACGGCTTCATCGAGGCGGTCGTCGCCACGGCCGACCATGTGCGCGCCGTCACCCGCAGCGAGAAGCGCGTCGACATCTCCTTCGATGAGTGGAACGTCTGGTACATCGATCGCTTCGAGGGCGTGGACAAGATCACCGGGATCGACGACTGGCCGATCGCCCCCCGCCTGCTCGAGGACGTCTACTCGGTGGCGGACGCCGTCGTCGTCGGCGGCCTCCTCATCTCCTTGCTCAAGCACGCAGACCGCGTCGCGAGCGCCTCGCTCGCCCAGCTCGTGAACGTGATCGCGCCCATCATGACGGAGCCGGGCGGGCCGGCCTGGCGGCAGACGACGTTCTTCCCCTTCGCGATCACCTCGCGTCTCGCGCAGGGTGAGGCCGTGCGTCTCACGATCGACTCGCCGACCCACCCCACGGCGCGCTACGGCGACGTCCCGCTCGTGGACGCCGTCGCCACGCACGACGCGGAGGCCGGCCGCAGCGCGGTCTTCCTGGTGAACCGCAGCCGGACCGAGCCGCTCGAGGTGACCGTCGACGTCTCCGCGCTCGGCGACGTCACGGTGCTCGAGGCGCACACCCTCTCGGACGAGGACGTCTACGCCGCGAACACCCTGGACGACCGCGAGCGGGTCGCCCCGCACGAGAACACCTCCGCCACGGCGGCCGATGGTGTGCTCACGGTGACCCTGCCGCCCGTCTCCTGGAGCGCCATCGCCCTCGGCTGACCCGCCCGGTCGCGTCGACGGGAAGAGGGCTATCCGTCGAGACGAGGAGATATCTGCGGAGAGAGCCCTCCTGCCGGCCGGATGCCCTCATCCGGGGATGCCTGAGGAGAGGTGTCGTCCCGGGCGGATGCCCTGGCCGGCGCTGTCAGAGCTCCAGGCCGACCGCGGCGGAGCAGCGGGCGAGCTCCTCGGCGGAGAGCCGCAGCCCGGGCGCCTGCGCGGAGTCGGTGATGGATGCGGCGCGACGGGCGCCGGGGATCGGGATCACCGTGTCGCTCAGCGACAGCTCCCAGGCGAGGACCACGCGCTGCGGGCTCACGCCGTGCTCGCGGCCGATCTCGGCGAAGACGCCGAACCGCTCGCCGACCGCCCGGGCGCCGCCGCCGGTTCCGCCGAGCGGGCTCCAGGGGAGGAACGCGATGCCGCGCTCCGCGCAGTACCGCAGCTCGTCGAAGCTGCCGGGATGCCGCGGCGAGAACTCGTTCTGCACGCTGGCGAGGTTGCCCTGGCCGAGCACCTGCAGGGCGATGTCGATCTCCTCGACGCTCGCGTTGGAGATGCCGACGGCGCGCACGAGGCCCTCCTGTTGGAGGGTCTTCAGGTTCTCCATCACCTCGCCGTAGACCATCCAGCGATCGGGCCGGTGGTACTGGTAGAGGTCGATGACGTCGGCGTCGAGGTTCCGGAGCGAGGCGTGCACCGCCGCGCGCAGGTAGTCCAGCGAGCCGTTGCGGCCCCATGTCTCACCCTCGCTGCGGGTGATCCCGCCCTTCGTGGTGACGACGATCCCCGAGCGGTCGCCGCCCCACGAGGAGAGCGCCTCCGCGACGATGAGCTCGTTGTGCCCCATCTCGTCCCACGCGGGAGCGTAGATGTCCGCGGTGTCGATGAGGGTGACCCCGGCGTCGAGCGCGGCGTGCACGGTGGCGACCGCATCCGCGCGGGAGGGGACGGCGTTGTCGTTGTTCATCGACAGGGGCATGGCCCCCAGACCGATGGCGGACACGGTGAACGGGCCGAGCGTGCGGTACTCCATGGGGCTCCTTCGTCGAGGGGATCCGTCCAGCCTGGCACGGTCCGGACGGATGCGGGGCGACGTCGCCGCGGCAGGTGCCGCCTGCGGAGGAGGCTCGGTGGGCCGAGGAGGCTCGGCGAGCGGAGGAGATCCGGTGGGCGGAGGATGCAGCCGGCCGGGCCCGTCCTCCGCTCGGGATATCTCCTCCGCTCGTCGCGCAGCATCCGCTCTGCGCCACAGGGCATCTGCTCGACACGGAGCGTGGGGCTCGCACCCCTCGCGCAGCGGGTTTCCGGCGCATCCGCGGGCGTGCGTGTGACAATGGATGCCGGCGTGCCCGTGCCGCAGGCTTTCGCAAGCTCCGTCGGGCCCGAGGACAGCGTCCGCCGCTCTTGCCGAAGGAGCACAATGTCCACGCAGAACACTGCCCCCGCCGAGGCGCCCACCGAGACCCGGATCGCCCAGCACCGGCGCTACCTGATGTGCCGACCCGAGCACTTCACCGTCAGCTACACGATCAACCCGTGGATGGAGCCGGCGAACCCGACCGACACCGCCCGCGCCGTCGCGCAGTGGCAGACCCTGTACGACACCTATCTCTCCCTGGGACACGAGGTCGAGCTGATCGACCCGATCGAGGGCCTGCCGGACATGGTCTACACCGCCAACGGCGGGTTCGTCATCGACAACGTCGCGTACGGTGCGCGGTTCCGCTTCGCCGAGCGGGCGGCCGAGGGGCCGGCGTTCATGCGCTGGTTCGCCGAGAACGGCTTCGACGTCGCCGAGCCGGTCGAGGTGAACGAGGGCGAGGGTGACTTCCTGCTCGTCGGCGACACCATCCTCGCGGGCTCCGGCTTCCGGTCCACGGATCACAGCCATCGCGAAGTCGGTGACGTGTTCGGCAAGGACGTCGTGTCCCTGAAGCTCGTCGACCCCCGCTTCTACCACCTCGACACGGCGCTCTCCGTGCTGGATCCCGTCGAGGGCCCCGGTGGGGTCGAGCGCGCCAACATCGCCTATCTCCCCGGTGCGTTCGACGCCGCCGGGCAGGCCATCCTGGCCGAGCGCTATCCCGACGCGATCCGCGTGGACGACGCCGACGGTGCCGTGTTCGGCCTGAACTCGGCGAGCGACGGCTACAACGTCCTCATCTCCCCGCGGGCGAAGGGCTTCGAAGCGCAACTGCGCGAGCGCGGCTACAACCCCGTACTCATCGATCTGTCCGAGCTTCTGCTCGGGGGCGGCGGCATCAAGTGCTGCACGCTCGAACTGCGTCGCTGAAAGGCAACACCATGACGACCACACCGCTGGACACCGCCACGATCGCGATCATCGCATCGGAGGAGGACCACCTCGCCCACAACTACCACCCGCTGCCCGTGGTCATCGCGCGCGGCGAGGGGTCCTGGGTGACGGATGTCGAGGGCAAGCGCTACCTGGACCTGCTCTCGGCGTACTCGGCGCTCAACTTCGGGCACCTGCATCCGGCGATCGTCTCCGTCGCCCAGGAGCAGCTCGGACGGCTCACCCTCACCAGCCGTGCGTACCACAACGACCAGCTCGGGGTGTTCGCCGACTCGCTCGCGCGCCTGTGCGGCAAGGACATGGTCCTGCCGATGAACACCGGCGCCGAGGCCGTCGAGACGGGCATCAAGGTGGCGCGGGCCTGGGCGTACCGGGTGAAGGGGGTCCCGGACGGCCGGGCGGGGATCATCGTGGCCGACCGGAACTTCCACGGCCGCACCACGACGATCGTCGGGTTCAGTGACGATCCCTCGGCGCGGGACGACTTCGGCCCCTACGCGCCCGGGTTCGTCAGCGTGCCCTTCGGCGACGCGGCCGCCATCGAGGCGGCCATCGACGAGAACACCGCGGCCGTGCTCATCGAGCCGATCCAGGGCGAGGCCGGCATCATCGTCCCGCCCGAGGGATACCTGCGCGCGGTGCGGGAGATCTGCACCCGCCACCGGGTCCTGTTCATCGCCGACGAGATCCAGTCCGGGCTCGGCCGGGTGGGCTACACGTTCGCCTGCGAGCGCGAAGAGGTCGTCCCGGACGTGTACCTGCTCGGCAAGGCGCTCGGCGGCGGCATCCTGCCGGTGTCCGCCGTCGTCGCCGACCGCGACGTCCTCGGCGTCATCCGGCCGGGCGAGCACGGGTCGACGTTCGGGGGCAACCCGCTTGCGGCAGCCGTGGCGCACCGGGTCGTGGAGATGCTCGCGACCGGGGAGTTCCAGCGGCGTGCCCTCGCCCTCGGCGAGCACCTCGAGGCGAAGCTCGACGGCCTGATCGGGCACGGCGTCACGGCCGTCCGCGTGGCGGGCTTGTGGGCGGGTATCGACATCGATCCCGCGGTCGGTACCGGTCGCGAGGTCGCCGAGCAGCTGCTCCGGCGTGGAGTGCTGGTCAAGGACACCCACGGTCAGACGATCCGGATCGCCCCGCCCCTCGTCATCCGGGCGACCGAGCTCGACTGGGCGATCGAGCAGCTGCGGCTGGTGCTCCAGGGCTGACCCCCGGCCAGGCTCTTCCGGTAAGTGGAAGGTGCGCCTCTTGGTGCCGCGGACCCGTGCGAGGGTGTTCGCGGAACGGAGGGTGCCGTGCAACTCACCGACGAGGAACGACGCATGCGGGACGGTGCGGAGGGCGACGCGGTCGCGGCCGCCATGGATCTGCTCATCCGCTACGGGGAGGCGCTCGACGCGGAACGGCTGTGTGAGACCCGCAACGTCGCCGGGACGATGACGCAGCCGTCGCCCGCCAAGGCGCAGCTGTTCGCGGAAGGGGGATGGGAGCGCGTGTTCGCGGTCGTGAACCTCGACTGCGACCGCCCGCTGGACATCCCCCGGATGAAGGTTCCCACCTGCCAGCTGCAGCACGGGTTCGGCGAGGATGCCGTGGGGATCTCCCCGTACCCGACCCGGAACATCGAGCTGCAGGCGGATGCGGAGTCCTTCGTCAGCGAGCGCGGGGTCAACATCCTCGCGACCTGCACGCCCTACCAGGTCGGGAACCTGCCCGTGCGGGGTGAGCACTGCGCCTGGATGGAGTCGTCCGCCGTCGTCTACGCCAACTCGGTCCTCGGCGCCCGCACCAACTGCGAGGGCACCGCGTCGACCGGGGCGGCCAGCCTGACCGGCCGCATCCCCTACTGGGGCAACCACCTCACCGAGAACCGGTTCGCGACCCGCTCGGTCCGTGCGGACGTGCCGATCGACGGGTTCCAGGAGTGGGGCATGTTCGGCTATTTCGTGGGGGAGCAGGTCGGCGAGGAGCGACCGGCCGTCTCCGGGGCCCTCGTCCGCCCCGATCTGGCGGACCTCAAGCACTTCGGTGCCGCGACCGCGACGTCGGGGGGTGTGGAGATCTTCCACATGCCCGGGATCACCCCCGAGGCGCCGACGCTGGAGGCGGCGTTCGACGGCGGCCCGGTGCCGACCCCGATCGTCTACGGCGAACCGGAGCGCCGGGCCGTCTACGAGGCGCTGAACGACCAGGGCTCCAGCACCGACGTCGACTTCGTGCTGCTGGGCTGCCCGCATGCGTCACTGGATCAGATCGCCGAGATCGCGTTCCTCCTCGAGGGGCGTACCCTCCACGCCGACACGGAGCTGTGGATCATGACACCGCGAGCGCTCCGGACGATGGCCGACCGCAACGGCTACACCGCGATCATCCGTCGGGCGGGAGGACGGCTGCTCACCGACTCCTGCCCGGCGATGTCGAAGGCGGCACCGGAAGGCACGCGGGTGTTCGCCACGGACTCCGCGAAGCAGGCGCACTACCTCCCCGCGATCCTCGGTATCGAGGCGTGGTTCGGCACCCTGGCCGAATGCGTCGATGCGGCGGTCACCGGACGGTGGCGGGGAGGTCTCCGCCGATGACCGAGATGCGCGGCCGGGGCATCGTGCCCGGCGTCGTGGAGGCCGAGGCGCTGGTGACCACCGAGACGATCTCGGGGTTCGGCGGCATCGATGTGGCGACCGGAACGGTCATCGAGCCGCGGCACGAGCTGTTCGGCGTGTGCTTCACCGGCAAGGTCCTCGTCTTCCCTGGCGCGAAGGGGTCCAGCGGCTGGTCCGGGTTCTTCCAGAGCACGCGCCTGATGGGTACGGCGCCGGCCGCGATGGTGTTCGCGGTGCCGACCACGAAGGCCGTGCTGGGCGCCATCGTCACGCGTGTGCCGACGGTCGTCGGCGCGCTCCCCGAGCCGGTGGAGACCATCCGCACCGGGGACCTCGTGCGCGTGGACGGGGATCAGGGCACGGTCACCGTCCTCGCGCGGGCCGCGGGCCCTCAGGCGAAGCCCTCGGGTCTCCGCGGCACGTAGGGAGATTCGAGCAGCTCGATCTCGTCGGGCCCGAGGTCGAGTTCGAGCGCGGCGAGCGCGTCGTCGAGGTGGCCGGGTTTGGTCGCCCCCACGATCGGGGCGGTCACGGCCGGCTTCGCGAGGTGCCAGGCCAGCGCCACGGTGGTCCGGCTGACCCCGCGCGCGGACGCGATCCTGCCCACCGCCTCCGCTATGCGACGATCCGACCCCTCGTTCTGGCGGTAGAGGCGGGCGCCGGTCTCGTCCAGTCGCAGGCGTGAGCTGTCGGCGCCGTACTCGCGGGCGAGTCGCCCGCGGGCGAGCGGACTCCAGGTCAGCACGCCCACGCCGGTGGCGGCGCAGTACGGATGCATCTCCCGCTCCTCCTCGCGCATGAAGAGGTTGTACTGGTCCTGCATCGAGACGAAGCGCGTCCAGCCGTTGAGCGCGGCGGTGTGCTGCATGGACGCGAACTGCCATGCCCACATCGAGGAGGCGCCGATGTAGCGCGCCTTCCCCGACTTCACCACATCGTGCAGCGCCTCCATCGTCTCCTCGACCGGGGTCTGCGGATCGAAGCGGTGGATCTGGTAGAGATCGACGTAGTCGGTTCCCAGCCGGCGCAGGGATGCGTCGATCTGCGTCATGACCGCGCCACGGGAGAGCCCTCGGTCGTTCGGCCCCTGGCCCATCGGCATGGCGAGCTTGGTGGCGATCACGACGTCCTCACGCCGGGCGAACTCGCCCAGCAGCTCGCCGGTGATGCGCTCGCTCGAGCCGAGCGAGTAGACGTTGGCGGTGTCGAACGTGGTGATGCCGGACTCGACGGCCTGCCGGAAGAACGGCCGGGCCTCGTCCAGCGGCAGCGACCAGCCGTGGCCGCCGAGGTCCGGTGCGCCGTAGCTCATGCAGCCGAGGACGAGACGCGAGACGGTCAGGCCGGACGCACCGAGGCGGGTGTACTGCATGGGCCCTCCTGGGCATGCCGCGGCCGGGGGCTGCGCGCGGTGGTCGTGGGTGACGGATGGGCGTCAGCGCCAGATGGACTTGGTCTCCTGGAAGTTGCGGACGGCCTCGGGGGCGAACTCGCGACCCAGCCCGGAGTCCTTGTACCCGCCGTAGGGGGTGTTCAGATCGGGGCGGTACCCGTTGAGACCGATGGAACCCGTCCGGATGCGGCGGGCGACGCCGAGCACCTCGCCGGGTGCGCCGTAGACGGCTCCCGCGAGTCCGTAGTGCGAGTCGTTCGCGATGCGCACGGCCTCGTCCACCGTGTCGTACGGCAGCAGGGTGACGACCGGCCCGAACACCTCGTCCTGGGCGATCTCGCTGTCCACGGCGGCATCGGTCACGATCGTCGGGGCGTAGAAGTAGCCCTCCACCGGGAGCACCTGCCCGCCGGTCACGACGGTGGCGCCCGCCGCGCGGGCGCGCTCGACCATGCCCGACACGCGGTCGTGGATGCGCCGGGAGACGAGCGGGCCCAGCTCGGTGGCCTCATCGGTGGGATCGCCGACGACGAGGTCGCCGGCGAGCGCGACCAGGCGTTCGTGGATCTCCGGGTACAGGGCGCGGGGCGCGAGGATCCGCGACATGAGGGCGCAGGTCTGCCCCGTGTTGTCGAACGCGGCCGTGCGCAGGCTCGTGAAGGCGGCGTCCAGATCCGCCGATTCCAGGATGACCGCGGCGGACTTCCCGCCGAGCTCCAACGTCACCGGCACCAGACGACCGCCCGCGACGGAGGCGATGTGCCGGCCGGCCTCGGAGGACCCGGTGAACCCGATCTTGTCCGTGCCCGGGTGCGCGACCAGCGCCTGCCCGGTGTCCCGCCCGCCGGGCACGATGTTGATGACGCCGGGCGGCATCCCGATCGCGAGGCTCGCCTCGGCGAACTGGTAGACATCCAGCGGGGATTCCGGCGCGGGCTTGATGACGACGGTGCACCCGGCGGCGAGCGCGGGGGCGAGCTTGAGCGTCAGCGAGGCCTGCGGATGGTTCCACGGCACGATCAGCGCGGCGACCCCGAGGGGCTCGTGGCGGATGATCGAGTTCCCGGTGCCGTAGACGTTCGGACGCTCCTCCTCGTCGAAGTCCGGGCGCCGGGCGACGTTCGCGTAGTACCGCAGGTGCGTGATCGGTCGCACGCCCGCCCACGGGCGGGAGAGCCGGACGGGCTGTCCGATCTCGGCCGTGATGATCTCGCTCGTGGTCCCGCCGCGCCGCTCCATCTCGTCCGCGAGCCGGTCCAGCCAGTCGGCGCGTTCGGCGGCGGTCATCCGGGGCCAGGGGCCGTGGTCGAAGGCCTCGCGCGCCGCGCGGACGGCGATGTCGACGTCCTCCGCGGTGCCGTCCGGTGCCCGGCCGACCTCGCTGTGGTCCACCGGGCTCTCCACCACCAGCTCCGCGGAGGATGCGGGGGAGAGCCACTCGCCGCCGGCGAAGATCCGGTCGCGGGAGAGGGTCGGGGACGTGGGGGTGAGCGTCATGGTGTGTCCTTCTCGCGGATGCGGTGGCCTACGGGCGGTGGACGAGGCCGCCGCGGATGTTGCGACCCTCGATCAGATCCGTGTAGCCCTGCTCGATGTCGTCCAGGGCGTAGGTGTTGGAGATGAGTTCGTCGAGTTTGAGCTGTCCCGCCCGGTACATGGCGTACTGCCGGGGGATGTCGGCGCGCGGATTGCTCGCACCGTAGATCGCACCCTGGATGCGCTTCTGATACCGGGTGATGTCCAGCGGAGGGATCGGGATGCTCTGCTCCGAGCTCGGGGCGATCGCCGTCACGACGACCGTGCCGGCCTTGCGGATCGCGGCGAACGCGTCGGCCACATCCTTTCCGCTGAGGAGCCCGACGGTCAGGATGGCGCGGTCGGCGCCCTGCCAGTCGGTCACCGACTTGGCGAACTCGGTGGCCTCCTCGATGGTCGCGAAGGCATGGGTCGCGCCCACCCGCAGGGCCGTGGTCCGCTTCAGTTCGATCGGGTCCACCGCGATCACGTTCGTCGCTCCGGCGTGCCGCGCGCCCTGCACCGCGTTGATGCCCACCCCGCCGATGCCGATCACGATGACCGTGTCGCCGGGTCGCGTCTCGGCCGCGTAGACGGCGGAGCCCCAGCCGGTCCCCACCCCGCAGCCGAGCAGCCAGAGCTTGTCCAGCGGCGCATCCGCGGGCAGCTTCACGGCGGAGTTGACGTCGACGACGGTGTGCTCGGCGAACGTGCCGAGGCCGCACATCTGGCTGACCGGGGTGCCGTCCTCGAGCGAGACGCGGTAGCTGTCCGGATCGGTGAAGCGGCTGCCCTTCATGAGGAAGGCGCCGAGGTCGCACAGATTGGTCATGCCCTCGTTGCACCAGCGGCACTTGCCGCAGCTGGCGATGAAGGAGAAGACGACCTTGTCGCCCACGTCCCAGCCGGGGGTGTTCGGGCCGACGGCCTCGACGACCCCGGTGCCCTCGTGCCCGCCGACCATGGGCAGCAGCCCGGCTTCGCTGTCGCCGGTGACCAGGTGGTAATCGGAGTGGCACAGGCCGCTGACCGCCATCTTCACCCGGATCTCGCCCTGCCGGGGATCGTCCAGCCAGACGTCGGTGACCTCGAACGGACCGGGCTGCCGGCGGACGATCGCGGCACGGGTGCGCGTGGGCATGTGTCTCTCCTTCGAAACGTTCCCCCCGGCCGCTTTCGGCGGTCGGCGGCGATGGCTGTCAGCGTAGCGACCTGACTTCGATTTGACCACTGTGCGTACAAAAGTACGCAATGCGTTGCGCGCAGGCGCCGCGTTGTGACAGCATCGCCACCACCCCGCGAGGATGCGGGGTCGCACCAGGCCGGGTCCCCACCTGCGCCCGGGCCCCGCACGCAGCGGGGGCGTTCATCTGGCAACGGAGGCAGTGAATGAAAACCCGACACACCCGTGCGCCGCTCCTCGTCGGAGTGAGCGCTCTCCTGATCCTGGGACTCAGCGCCTGCGGCGCGACGACGGACGCCGGCAGCTCGGAGGGCGCGGAGGGCGCCGAGGGCACCGAGGAGATCCAGCCCCTCGTCGCCGGGGTCATCCCCGTCACCGACATCGGTCCCGTCTACATGGCGCAGCAGAACGGCCTGTTCGAGGAGAACGGATTCGATCTCACCCTGCAGCCGGCCGGCTCGTCGACGGAGATCATCCAGGCGATGCAGTCCGGACAGGTCCAGGTCGGCTACGGCGGCTCGACCGGCGTGTTCCAGGCCGTCGAGAACGGCGTGGACCTGGTGATCGTGGCGGCCGCGAGCGCGACCCCCGACGACCCGGAAAACGGCATCAACGACCTGCTCGTCACCGCCGACAGCCCGCTCACCTCGGCGCGGGACCTCGAGGGCAAGAAGGTCGCGGTCAACGCGCCCGGCGGTTACACGCAGCTGCTCGCCGACATCGCGGTGAAAGCGGACGGCGGCGACCCCGCCAAGGTCAGCTACGTCCAGATGGGGGTTCCCGACCAGCCGGCCGCGCTCGACAGCGGGGCGATCGACGCGTTCGTGGCGGGGGAGCCGTTCGGCACCCTCGGCCGGGAGGAGAACGGCTTCCGCACCCTGGCGAACCCCTTCGAGTACCTGTCCGACAGTGCTGCGGTCGCCGGCGTCTGGTACGCCCTCCGCTCGGATGTGGAGAAGCGCCCCGACTACTACGCGAAGGTCGTCGAGGCCATCGACGCGGCCAACGCGTATGCGCTGGCGAACGACGAGGAGCTGCGGGAGAACATCGCGGAGTTCACGAAGATCGATCCCGCGCTCGCTGCCCGCATCCGGCTCGGCTCCTACGGCAAGCTCCCCCTGACGGTGGAGAACCTCCAGCCGATCGCGGACTGGTCGCTCGAACTCGGCTACGTGAAGAAGCCGGTCGACTTCGACACGCTCATCTGGGAGCCGTGAGCGCGGTGCGGACCCGGCGGTAGAGCCGGGTCCGCACCCACGCTCCGGTCGCTCATCCCGAACCCGTGGAAGGACGCGCATGTCGACACGAGTCGTCCCCGCCCAGCGCGAGGTACGCACCCCCTTCATCCAGAGCCGGATGTCCACCCCGGTGCTCGGCGCCGCCGGCATCCTGGCGTTCGTGACGCTGTGGGAGCTCTCCTCCCGGTTGGGGCTCGTCAACCCGGCCTATCTGCCGCCGTTCTCGGACGTCGCCCTCACGGTGCTCGACGTCGTCGCCGGAGAGCAGTACCGGGCCCAGTTCTGGTCGGCGCTGGGCAGCACCCTGCTCGGCTGGAGCGTGGGGCTGGTGATCGCCCTGGTCGCCGGCATCGTCGTCGGGGTGGCCATCGGATCCAACCGCTGGGTGCGCGACATCACCCACTCGACCATCGAGTTCCTCCGACCCATCCCCTCGGTCGGTCTGATCCCGATCGCGATCGTCGTCTTCGGCGTCCGACCCGCAGCGACGATCGCGATCGTCGTGTGGGCCTGCTTCTGGGTGGTGCTGATCCACGTGATCTACGGAGTGGCGGATGTCGACCCGGTGGGGGATGCGACGGCGCGCAGCTACGGACTGGGGTTCTTCGCCCGGGCGCGGTTCGTGGTCTGGCCCACCGTGCTGCCGTACCTCATGACGGGCCTGCGCCTGTCCGGGACGATCGCCCTCGTGGTGGCGGTCACGATCGAGATCGTCGTGCAGGCGCCCGGGCTCGGCCAGATGATCGCCCAGTACCAGTCGGCCGGCAACGCGCCCGTCGTCTACGCGCTCGCGCTTCTGGCCGGCGTCCTCGGTCTCGTGATCAACCTGGCTCTGGGCAGGCTCGAGCGGGCCGTCCTGGTCTGGCACCCCTCCGTGCGCGGGGAGGTCGTCGCATGAGTACCGGGCGCGTCGGGATGCGCATCCTCACCGCGCTCGCGCTGCCGGTGTTCATCGTCGTGTTCTGGTGGATCGCCACGCTCGACGAGACCAACCCGTTCGTCCCGAAACCCGGCCAGATCGTCCAGGACTTCGTGAACGTCTGGGCGGGTCCCCTCCTCGTGGAACAGGTGCTGCCCTCCCTCTACCGCTTCGGGATCGGGCTGGGCGGGGCGATCGCGGCCGGGATCGTGCTGGGCCTGCTCATCGGCGGGAGCCGCGTGGCCGCCAAGCTCACCGGGCCGCTTTTCGAGTTCGTGCGTGCGGTCCCGCCGCCCGTGCTCCTGCCCGTCCTCCTCCTGATCATGGGCATCGACGACCGGTCGAAGATCTTCCTGATCTTCCTCGGCTGCCTCTGGCCCATCCTCCTGAACACGATCGACGGGGTGCGTTCGATCGATCAGGTGCTCGCCGAGACGACGCGCACCTACGGGATCGGCGGATGGGCGCGGTTCGCGCACTTCATCCTGCCGGCGTCGCTGCCCCGCATCATGACCGGCATCCGGCTGGCCCTCCCGATCGCGATCATCCTCATGGTCGTGTCCGAGATGTACGCGGCGATCGACGGCCTCGGATACCAGATCATGCTGTTCAAGCAGATCTTCCAGATCGGCCCCATGTGGGCCGGGATCGTGATCATCGGCCTCATCGGCATCCTGCTCGCCGGCGTCTTCCGCCTCGTCGAGCGCCGCGTGCTGGCCTGGTACTACGGACAACGAGAGGTGGAGACCAGTGCCCCCTGAGACCATGACGACGACCGATGCGCTCCTGTCCGTGCGAGGCGTCCAGAAGATCTACGCGACCCCCGGCGGTGACGTCGAGGCCGTGCGCAACCTCACCTTCGACCTGCGCCGGGGGGAGTTCGCGTGCCTCGTCGGTCCGTCCGGCTCCGGGAAGACCACGCTCCTGAAGTGCATCTCGGGTCTGCTCGCGCCCACCTCGGGAACCGTGCTGCTGGACGGGCAGGTCGTCGACGGGCCGCCGCGCAACATGGCGCTCGTCTTCCAGGAGTACGGCCGCTCCCTCTACCCCTGGCTGCGGGTCGCGGAGAACGTGGACCTCCCGCTCCGGGCGGCCGGAGTGCCGAAGGCGGAACGGACGGAGCGCGTCGAGGAGGCGCTGGAGGCGGTCGGGCTCGCGCACGTGCCGCGCTCGTACCCGTGGCAGCTCTCCGGCGGCATGCAGCAGCGCGTCGCGATCGCACGTGCGATCGCCTACCGTCCGGAGGTGCTGCTCATGGACGAGCCCTTCGCAGCGGTCGACGCGCAGACCCGTGCCGATCTGGAGGACCTGGTGCGCTCGGTGTGGGCGAAGCTGGGGCTGACGATCCTGTTCGTGACGCACGACATCGACGAGTCCGTCTACCTCGGCGAACGGGTGGTCATCCTCTCCTCCTCGCCCACGATCATCCTCGAGGACCTCGCGATCGACCTCCCGGTGACGCGGGATCAGCTGGAGACCCGATCGGATCCCCGGTTCGTCGAGCTGCGTCATCACGTCTACGAGCAGATCCAGCGCGCGAAGACGTACACGGGCGACACGGACACGGTGCGGACGGTCGCCTGACCGGGCCGCGCCGCGGGGCGGTCCTGCCCGTGGCGCGCGGTTCCCTAGGATGGTCCCGCTGGACGCCGAGTGTCCATCGAGAGACGGATGGGATATGTCCGACGAGAGATCGCGCGACCGGATTCAGAGCATCGAGCGCGGCGTGGAGGTGCTGCGGGCGTTCAGTCACCGGCAGGGCGCCCTCAGCGTCGCCGAGATCGCGGAGCGGGTCGATCTCGCCCGCCCGGTCGTGCGCCGCATCCTGCTGACGTTCGCGCACCTGGGTTACACGGAGGCGACGAACGGCTTCTGGAGTCTGACCCCGCGCATCCTCGAGCTCGGCTCCGGGTACTTCGCGACCTCCTCGCTGCCCGAGATCTCTCACGGATACATGACCGAGGTCGTGGAGCGGACTGGGGAGACCTGCAGCATCGGGGTGCTCGACGGGATGGAGGTCATCCACGTCGCCCGTGTCGAGGACCGCCGGCCGATGCCCGACTCGGTCCGCATCGGCAACCGCCTGCCCGCGCACGCCACCGCCGTCGGGAAGGTGCTGCTCGCCGACCTGCCGGACGCGGAGCTCGACCACTTGCTTGCCGGTGCGACGCTGGAGGAGCACACCCCGCGGACCGTCGTCGACGCGGCGGCGCTCCGGAACCGCCTCGAACAGGTGCGGGTGCAGGGTTTCGACATCTCCGCGGAGGAACTGCATCCCGGCCAGGTGGCCGTCGCCGTGCCCATCCGGGTCGACGGGCGCACCGTGGGCGGCCTGTCCGCCTCCTCCACGACCGTGCGCGAGACGGAGAAGAGCCTCGCCGAGGTCGTCATGCCCGTGCTGCGGGACGCCGCCGCCGAGATCGCCCGCGCGTACCGCAACGCCAACCCCCAGCTCTTCCGCGCCGGACGCTGACCGCTCCGCACGCCGTCTTCCGCCAGGTGAACAGCTGCGAGGGGACGGCGGCATCCCCCGCCTAGGGTCGGCGTACACGACGAAGGGGTGCGGAGACCGTGAGCTCAGGGGGGCGAGGACCACGCGCCGGGGCCCCCGTCACGCTCACCGCCGGTCTCATCCTGGTGCTCGGGCTCCTGATGACGGTGAACCCCATCACGTCGAACATCTACCTCCCCGCGCTCGGGGAGATGGCGGAGGACCTCGGCACCACGGTCGCGGGTGCCCAGTTCGCGCTCACCGGGTTCCTCCTGGGGGTCGCCGGGGGACAGCTCATCGTCGGCGCGCTGGCGGACAGCCTCGGCCGGCGGCGGGTGCTGCTGTGGGGGCTCGCGGTGCTCTGCGCGGCAGGCGTGCTGGTGGCGGCGGCCCCGACCCTGGGCGTGCTCATCGCCGGCCGGGTGCTGCAGGGGCTCGGCTCCTCCGCTGCCATCGTGGTGGCGCGCGCCGTCGTCTCCGACACCGCCCGCGGCACCCAGGCCGCGCGCGCCTACAGCCTGCTGATGGGCATGCTGGCCGCCGGGCCGCTGATCGGCCCGCTGCTCGGGACGATGCTGCTCCAGCTGGGCGGATGGCGCATCACGTTCGTGGGGCTGCTGGTGATGAGCGTCCTCTACTTCGTGGTCGCCGCGCTCACCGTCCCGGAGACGCTCCCGCAGGACCTGCGCACGCCGGTGCGGATCGGCCGCCTGCTCGGCAACTACCGCCGGCTGGTGCGGGAACCCGGATACCTCGGCAACGCGCTGGCGATGGGAGCAGGGTTCGCCGCCCTCGCCACGCACGTCAGCGCCTCTTCCTTCGTCGCGCAGGACGTCCTGCGCACGGACGAGTTCGGGTTCTCGTTCCTCTACATCTGCTACGCGCTGGCGGTGATGGGCGGGAGCGCCCTCAACGCGCCGTTGTCCGCGCGCTTCGGCCCGCGGCGGATGCTGGTGGCCAGCCAGCTGGTGGCCGTGGCGTCCCTGGCGGCGCTCGTGGTCCTGGCGACCCTCGGCCCCTTCACGGTCTGGACGTTCCTCGCCACCATCGTCCCGGGCTGCGCGTCCGCATCCGCGCTGCTGGCGAACGCGACGACCCTGACCCTGGCCAGGGCGGCCTTCGCCGCCGGGTCGGGGGCCGCGCTCATGGGATTCATGCAGTTCACGCTCGGCGCCGTCATCTCGCCGCTCGGCGGGGTGCTGGGCCCGCACACCGCCGCGCCCATGGCGATCGTCATGCTCGGTTGCGTTCTCGCGAGCGCCGCCTTCGGCGCCTGGGGATGGCGGGCGGAACGCCGGGCGGCCCTGCGCTCCGGCACCCATCCGGATTCCGTCCTGCACACGAAAGGGGAGAGACCATGACACACGTGGCGATCGTGGAGTTCCGCATCCGCCCGGAACGGCTCGAGGAGGCACGGGGACTGTTCGCGCGGATGCTGGAGACGTCCCGCGCCTACGCGGGGTGCGAGCGACTGGACTGGCTGGTCGACCGCGACGACCCGGCGAGCTGGACGCTCTACGAGGAGTGGTCCTCCTGGGAGGCGGAACAGGCGTACCGCGACTTCCGGGCCGGCGCCGGTGCGGTCCCGGAGATGGGGCCGCTGCTGGCGGGACCGCCCCGTCTCGTACGCCTCGACCCGATCGGCGCCGAGGCGTCCTGACGGATACGCCGGTCCGCTCGGGGGGAGGGCGGCCGGATCCGGCCTGCCCCTCCCCGGAGGGCCGGTTCAGTCGGTGCGCGACGCCGCCGACCGGATGGCCTCGGCGAGGTCGCCGGGACGGCTCCACATCGGCCAATGCCCGGTCGGGAGGTCGACGACGTCGAGGTGCTCGATGGCCGCCACTTCGGCGAAGACGGGATGGCCCGCGCGGGCCAGCTCCCGCACCTGGGCGCTGGGGATCGAGCAGCACACGAGGGTGGTGGGGACCCGGTGGCGGGCGGCGTTCGTGAGCTCGACGATCCCCCGGAGCACGGGTCCGGGCTCCGGGACGGCTCGGGACCGGAAACGCTCGAGGGCTTCCGCGCTCAGCCCCTCGAGGCTCGCCTGCTGCCCGAGGACGTCGAAGGACGGCAGCGGAAGATCCGCCACCTCTTGCGGGAGGTCGGGGGCGAAGACGCTTCCTGGAGCCACCGGGCCGGAGTCGACCCACACCACCCGCTGAACGAGTTCGGGGTTCCGGTCGAGGACGAGGCCGACGGGGGCGTTGGCCCCGCTGTGGGCGACGATCACCGCCGGCCGGTCCGCGGAGACCCCGTGCCGGGTGAGGACGTCCCGCACGGCGGCGGCCTGATCGTCGAGCGTCTTGGCCGCACGCTCGGGATCGTCCCGGTCGAGACCGGGCAGCGTCATCGCGACGGCGGGTGAATCGTCGGCGGCCAGGTGTTCGAGGACCTCATCCCAGGCCCAGGCGCCCAGCCAATGGCCGGCGATGAGGAGGATGGTCGGAGTGCTCGCAGGATGTGTCATGCTCCCACCCTGCGGGGCGCCCCGGGCAGGTGTATGTCACTATTCATGTCATGAATCTGACGCGGGCGGACGAGTGAAGCGAGCGGAACGGCTCCACGCGCTGTCCGAGATGCTGCGCCGGAGCGGAACCCGGGGGTGCTCGGCCGAGCGGCTGGCGCGGGAGTTCGGCGTGTCCGTGCGCACGGTCAAACGGGACCTCGCCGCGCTGGAGGCGGGCGGGGCGCCGGTATGGTCGCGGCCGGGTCCGGGCGGTGGCTACGGACTGGCCGTGGGCGCGTCCCTGCCGCCGGTCAGTCTGTCCTCCGCACAGGCTGTGGCCCTGATGGCGGCCGTCTCCGCGGCGCCGGATGCCCCCTATGCCGATCTGGCGGCAGCCGGGATCCAGAAGATCCTGGACGTCCTCGATCCGCGGACCCGGGCGAGGGCGCACGAACTGGCGGGCCGCGTCTGGGTCGACGCGCCCCCCTCCTCACCGCGCACGATCAGGTCGGCGCTGGAGGAGGCGATGGCCGAGCAGCGCGTGATCCGCATCCGCTACACCTCGGGGGAGGGGGCCACGACCACGCGTGACGTCGAGCCTGTGCTGTTCGCCGCCACGAACGGGCGGTGGTACCTCGTCGGGTGGTGCCGGCTGCGCGAGGCGATGCGGTGGTTCACCGTGTCGCGCATCGAGCGGGCGAGCGTGACCAAGATCGCGTGCGCGGGACACGGCATCCGCGAGGTGGGGGATCCCCCGCCGAACGCCAGGCCGGTGCACGGCCGGAGCGGATGAGTCGCTCCCTCCCGTTCCGCGCTCGGTGGACGGGGTCCGGGCGCCACGCCGTCAAGCCCTCGCGGGCGAAACGACCCGGCAACACGGCCGGACTACGCTTCAGGGATGGGTGATCTGTTCGACGGCTACGGTTCCACGCTCGCGCCGCGGAAGACGCCCACCGGACTTCCGGCGTTCGACGAGATGTTCGGGCACCCCGAGCAGCGCGGCGGACTCGCGCAGTCCCGGACCGCCTACCGGGAGCTGTACCAGGCGCTGGCCCGCATGACGCAGGAAGAGCTCCGCGGCCGCACCGATTCGCTCGCCAGCTCCTACCTCGCGCAGGGCGTCACCTTCGACTTCGCCGGTGAGGAGCGCCCCTTCCCCCTGGACGCCGTGCCGCGGGTCATCGACTACGCCGAGTGGTCGGAGATCGAGGCGGGCATCAAGCAGCGCGTCCGCGCGCTCGAGGCGTTCCTCGACGACGCGTACGGACGTCAGAACTGCGTGCGCGACGGGGTCATCCCCGCGGCGCTCATCGCGTCGAGTCAGTACTACTACCGCCAGGCGCACGGCATCCGCTCGGCGAACGGGGTGCGCATCCAGGTCTCCGGAATCGACCTCATCCGGGACGAGCACGGCAAGATGCGCGTGCTCGAGGACAACGTCCGCGTGCCCTCCGGGGTGAGCTACGTCATCTCCAACCGCCGGGTGATGGCACAGACCCTGCCCGAGCTGTTCGTGTCGATGCGGGTCCGTCCGGTCGGCGACTACCCGAACAAACTCCTCGCGGCACTCCGCGCCTCCGCGCCGCCCGGGATCGACGATCCGAACGTCGTCGTCCTGACCCCCGGCGTCTACAACTCCGCCTACTTCGAGCACACCCTGCTCGCCCGGCTGATGGGAGTGGAACTGGTGGAGGGGCGGGACCTCGTCTGCATGGGCGGGCGCGTCTTCATGCGCACCACCCGCGGGCCCAAGCGCGTCGACGTCATCTACCGCCGGGTCGACGACGACTTCCTCGATCCGCTGCAGTTCCGCGCCGACTCGATGCTCGGCGCGCCTGGTCTGCTGCTCGCCGCGCGGATGGGCAACGTCACGATCGCCAACGCGGTGGGCAACGGCGTCGCCGACGACAAGCTGCTGTACACGTACACGCCGGATCTCATCCGCTACTACCTGTCCGAGGAGCCCATCCTGCCGATCGTCGACACCTGGCGCCTGGAGGATCCGGCGGCCCTGGAGGAGGTGCTCGACCGGCTGGACGAGCTCGTCGTGAAACCGGTCGACGGCTCCGGCGGAAAGGGACTCGTGGTCGGCCCCGACGCCTCCCGGGCCGAGCTGGAGACGTTGCGCACGACGCTGCTCGCAGACCCCCGCGGCTGGATCGCGCAGCCGGTGGTGATGCTCTCCACCATCCCGACCCTCGTCGAGGACGGGATGCGGCCGCGCCACGCCGACCTGCGGCCCTTCGCGGTCAACGACGGCGACGACATCTGGGTGCTGCCGGGCGGGCTGACCCGCGTCGCCCTCCCGGAGGGGCAGCTCGTCGTGAACTCGAGTCAAGGCGGCGGCTCCAAGGACACCTGGATCGTGGGCGGCTCCGCGCCCGGCCACGTCGAGTACGGACAGGGTCACGGTCTGGCGGGCCTCGTCGCGGACCAGGCGTCGACCGTCACCCAGGCCATCCCGATCATCACGGAGGAGGTGGCCGCCGAGCACGGCGGCCCGGAGGTCAGCCACTCGCCGCAGGACCGCCCGCTCTCCCGCGAGGAACAGCAGGAGCAGCAGCAACAGCAGGCCGGGGAGGTGCCGTCATGCTGCTGAGTCGCATCGCGGAGAGCCTGTTCTGGATCGGCCGGTACATCGAGCGCAGCGACGGCACCGCCCGGATCCTCGACGTGCACCTGCAACTGCTGCTCGAGGACCCCTGGATCGACGAGGACACCGCGTGCCGGTCGCTGCTCGCGGTGATGGGCACCGCCTCGCCGGAACAGGGCGAGGTCGTGGTCACGCGCGAGCACGTGCTCGCGCGACTGGCGGTGGACCGGACGAACCCCGCCAGCATCCTCTACTCGCTCACCGCGGCGCGGGAGAACGCCCGCCGTGCCAGGGAGATCGTCTCCACCGAGCTGTGGGAGTGCCTGAACACGACGAACGCCCGGATGCCGCGGCGGCTGCAGAGCGAGAAGGTGCACGAGTTCTTCCAGTGGGTCCGTGAACGCGCGGCGCTCGCCGTCGGCGTCGTGGACTCCTCGACGAGTCGTGACGAGGCGTGGCAGTTCTTCACCCTCGGCCGCGCCATCGAACGTGCGGACATGACCGCGCGCCTGCTGGCCACCCGGACGCTCACGCAGGCGTCCGGTCCGTCCTGGACGACGATCCTGCGCTCGTGCGGGGCGTACGAGGCGTACCTGCGCACCTACCGGGGGATGCCGAGTGCGGGGAACGCGGCCGAGTTCCTGCTGCTGGACCGGCTGTTCCCGCGCTCCATCATCTACTCCATCTCGCGTGCCGAGGAGTGCATCAGCGCCATCGATCCCCGCCAGGACAGAGTGGGGCACTCGAACCATGTCCTGCGTGCGCTCGGCCGCATCCGCAACGACCTGGAGTACCAGCCGATCGGCGAGATCCTCACGGAGCTGCCCGCACACATGCTGCGGGTGCAGACCGTCACCAGGGAGGCGTCGGACGCCATCCGTCAGCGGTTCTTCCCGACCCAGGCCGAGCCGAGCTGGATCGGGGAGATCTCATGAAGCGCCTGCGCATCGAGCACGAGACCGGGTTCGGCTACGGCGGGGAGGTGTCGGCGTCGTACAACGAGGCGCGGATGCTGCCGGGCACGACCGACAGCCAGTTCGTGCTGAGTTCGTCGCTGGACATCGAGCCGTCCACCGCGGTCAACACCTACGTCGATTACTTCGGCACGCGCGTGAGCAGCTTCGATGTGCTCTCCCCGCACCGCTCGCTCCGGATCACGGCGCGCTCCCTCGTCGAGGTCCGGCCCCGCCCCATCGAGCACACCGGCATCTCCTGGGACCGCCTGCACGCGGAGGCCTCGCGGTCGATCGAGACGGTGGAGCAGCTCTCGCAGACCTCGCGCACACGACCGCATCCGGAGGTGGCCGAGATCGCCGGCGCGATCGCCGCGCGTCACGACGATCCGGGCCGCGCGGCGCACGACATCTGCGTCGCGATCGGCGAAGCCGTCGAGTACATGACCGGCGTGACCGGGGTGCATTCGACCGCCGCGGAGGCGTGGGAGACGCGCAAGGGCGTCTGTCAGGACATGGCCCACATCGCCCTCGGCGCGCTGCGCTCGGTCGGCATCCCGGCCCGCTACGTCTCCGGGTACCTGCATCCCCGGCCGGACGCCGAGGTGGGCGTGCCCGTCACCGGCGAGTCGCACGCGTGGGTGGAGTGGTTCGCCGGGCAGTGGAGCGGCTTCGACCCGACGAACAACATCGAGATCGGCGACCGGCACGTGCTCGTCGGCCGCGCCCGGGACTACAACGACGTGCCGCCGCTGCGGGGCGTGTACGCCGGGCCGTTCAAGAGCGACCTGCACGTGAAGGTGACGATCACCCGCGAGGCGTGAGGCCTCGGCGCCGCATCGTGCGACGGACGACCGGCGACGTCCCGCTCGGCCGCTGACATACTGATGCCGTGCCGTCCCCACCGACTCCTTCCGGCGCGGTTCCGCCGCGTCTCCTCTACGTCGAGGATGAAGCGGAGATCGCGCAGATCGTGATCGAGGTGCTGAGCGAGGACTACCTCGTCGACCACGCCGCGACCGGCGAGGAGGCGCTCGAGCTCGCGCTGAACCGGCGGTACGACGTGATCGTGGTGGACCGACGGTTGCCGGGGATGTCCGGGGCGGACCTGGTCCGCGCCATCCGTACCGCGCGGATCACCACCCCGGTCCTCATGCTCACCGCCCTGGGATCGCTCGAGGACCGGGTGAGCGGTCTCGATCTCGGCGCGGACGACTACGTGGTGAAACCCTTCGAGTTCGACGAGTTGCGCGCCCGGCTGCGTGCGCTGCGGCGGGGGACCCGGTCCGCGGGCGAGCGGCGGGAGGTCGGGGACTGGCTGTACACCCCGCGCACGCGTGCGCTGTATACGCCAACCGGACGCCGGATCCCGCTCACCGAGACGGAGGACGACCTCCTGGAACTGCTCACCTCCAGTCCCGAGCACGTGTTCTCCCGGGAGGAGATCCTCTCGAGCGTCTTCCCGGCGGGGGGATCCGCAGCCACCGTGGACACCTACGTCCACTACGTGCGGCGCAAGTCGACGCCCGAGATCATCGAGACGGTCCGCGGGCGCGGGTACCGGGCGGGGGACCCCCGGTGACCCGCCGGGATCCGGCCGCGAGCGCGCGGTCCGACCTCCGCCGGGTGCAGCGTGCCTCGCTCCGGGTGGCGCTGTGGGTCGGTCTCTCGTCCACCGCCATCCTGGGCGTCATCACCGCCGTCACGGTGACGGCCATCGTGGTCGGATCCCGGCCCCCTCCGGGCCCGCGCCCCGGCCGACCCGGACGCTGGGACGACCGGGTCGTGGGTGTGGCGGACATCGTGCCCTTCGTCCTCCTCTCCGCGCTCGTCGGCGTGATCGCGCTGTCCCTCATCGCCTGGTACGTCTCGCGCCGGATGACCCTGCCGCTGGCGGAATCGCTGCGCGTGCAGCGCGCCTTCGTGGCCGATGCCAGTCACGAGCTGCGTACCCCGCTGACGACCCTCACCACCCGCATCCAGCTGGCCCAGCACCGTGCCGAGCGAGGCGGCGACGTGCAGTCGGTGCTGGCGGATCTCAGACGGGATGCGGCCGTGCTCGAGGGGGTGCTCACCGATCTCCTGCAGGCGGCGGAGGAAGCGGGTCGCCGGGACGGCGACGTGCGTGCCGTCGCGGACGTCGCCGCCGTCACCGCGGCCGCCGGGGAGACGCTCCGGCCGGACGCCGACGCCGCGGGCGTGCGGATCCGCGTGGAGGTCCCCGCGGGTCTGTCCGCCGCCGCCGAACCGGCGGCGCTGACGCGCGCGTGCGTCGCGCTGCTGGACAACGCCGTGCGGCACTCTCCTCGGGGCGAGGAGGTGCGGGTGTCGGCACGGCGCGTGGGGCGTCGCGTCGAGGTGCGGGTCGCCGATCACGGCTCCGGCATCCAGGGGCTGGACCCCGAGCGCGTCTTCGACCGTTTCGCCCGCGCCGCGACGGCACCCCCGGCCGCAGCGGATCCCGGCGGGACGGACGGCCGCAGGCGCGGGTTCGGGCTGGGGCTCGCCCTCGTCCGGGACATCGCCGTGCGGTTCCACGGCAGCATCTCGGTCGAACACACGTCGCCCGCCGGGACGACGTTCCTGCTCGTCCTGCCCGTGCCGTCCCGCGTCGCGGGCCGCGCCGGATGATCGCCCTGTCCCGGTGATGAATCCGCTGAAGGCGGCGCATTCTTGGAGCCGTCTTTGACCGCGTCGCGGACAGTAGGGGCCATGACACAGAACAACGCCACTCCCGGAGGCGAGCGCGAGGACGCCGCCGCCCCGGTCGAGACCACACCCGACACCACTCCCACGCGTCCTGACGTCCCGGCCGCCGACGCCGCATCCGCTCGATCCGCGGGGTCGTCGGCGCCGCCCGTCGCCCCCGCCCCGGCCGGCGCCGATGCGTCCGCCCCGGCCGGCGCCGATGCGTCCGCCCCGGCCGCCCGGACCTCTCTGTTCGGCCGTACCTGGGTGCGGATCACCGCGGCCGCCGTCGCCGCGGTGGTCGTGCTCGGTGCCGGGGTGGGCATCGGCGCCGCCGTCGCCCACGAGACCGGTGCGCCCGACGACGGTCGCGGCGCGGCGGAGACCGGTCAGTCCACCGACCGGTTCGACGGCGGGGACGAGGACGGCGGCCCCGGCGGGATGGGCGGACACCGCGGGGACCACGGCCCCGGCGGCATGGATCGGGGCGACCGCGGCGGGATGCCCGACCGCGGCGACGGACCCGGTCCGCGTCCGGGCCCCGACTCCGACCGCACGCCCGACTCCGACCGCACGCCCGACTCCGACCGCACGCCCGACTCCGACCGCACGCCCGACTCCGACGAAGAGGAATCACCGGCCCCGGAGTCGACCACACCGACCGAGTAGCCCGGCGCCCGCTGGACGCCGATCAGACGACCGCCGTCGAACGCACGCCATGCCCGCGCACGCGGGCGATGCGCTCGGCGGCGGTCGTGCGTGCGACGATCCCGGACCCGGACGGCCGTTTCCGTTCAGTGGAAGCGCCGGTGGTGAACGCCGGGCGGACGCGCCAGGGTGAGCGGGTACGCACGACGCGAAGGGGCGCCATGACATCGCAGATCCCGCACCGGATGCGAGCCGCTGTGCTCCGCGGCGAGCAGCCCCGGCTCGAGATCACCGAGATCGACGTCCCGGTGCCCCGCGCAGGTGAGGCGCTGGTCCGGGTGATCGCCTGCGGGGTGTGCCACACCGACCTGCACGTCATGAAGGGCGAGGTGGCGTTCCCCCGGCCCGCCGTCCTCGGGCACGAGATCAGCGGCGAGATCGTCGCCCTCGGTGAGGGCACCGCCGCGCCGGAGGGCGTGGGGCCGGGGGACGTCGTCGTCGCCGGGTTCATCATGCCCTGCACGGAATGCGCCGCCTGCCGCCGCGGCCGCGACGACCTCTGCGCCCCGTTCTTCGCCCAGAACCGTCTGCGGGGCACCCTCTACGACGGCGAGAGCCGGTTGCACATGCCCGACGGCTCCTTCCTCGCCATGTACTCGATGGGCGGGCTGGCGGAGTACTGCGTGGTCCCGGTGTCCGCGCTCGTCCCGCTGCCGGCGGGCGTCGACCCCGTGGCCGGGTGCATCCTCGGCTGCGCAGGGCTCACCTCTTATGGGGCGGTCGTCCGCGCCGGCCGGGTGGAGCGCGGGACGACGGTCGCCGTCGTCGGTGTCGGCGGGGTGGGCTCCGGCATCGTCCAGATGGCGCGCGCTGCCGGAGCGGAACGGATCGTCGCCGTGGACATCACGCAGGACAAGCTCGACGCGGCCCGCCGGCTCGGGGCGACGGATGTCGTCGACGCGAGCGCGGAGGACCCGGTCACGGCGGTGCGGACGCTGATCGACGGTGGCGCCGACGTGGTATTCGAGGCCCTCGGCCGTCCCCAGACGTTCGCCCAGGCCGCCCGGATGCTGGCGGACGGAGGCCGGATGGTCGCCGTGGGCATCGCCCCGGGCGGGGCGACGGCGGAGGTGGAGATCACCCCGCTGGTGCGCCGCGGATACTCGATCACCGGTTCCTTCGGCGGGCGGACACGCGCCGATCTCCCGGCCGTCGTGGAACTCGCCGCGCAGGGGGCGTTCGATGCCGCAGAGGTCATCACGCGACACGTGTCCCTCGACGACGTCGACGGCGCCTACCGGGCCCTGGCCCGGGGGGAGATCACCGGCCGAGCGGTCGTCGTCATGGATGCCGCGGCGGACGGACGCGCATAATGGGGACCGTGGCGGCGGGGCCCGGTGAGGACAGGCAGGAGTCATCGGCGCGCTCGGTGATCGACCGCGCGCTGACCATCATCGGCACGTTCCAGGGCGGCCGCGCCCGCCAGACCCTCTCCGAGATCAGTCGCCGTACCGGTCTTCCCATCGCCACGTGCCACCGCATCGTGCAGCGCCTGACCGAGTGGGGCGCGCTCGAGCGGGACGGCGAGAGCAAATACCGGATCGGCCTGCGGCTGTGGGAGGTCGCTTCCCTCGCCCCCCGCTCGGTGGGGCTGCAGCGCATCGCCCGCCCGTACATGCTCGACCTGTATGAGACGACCGGGTACGCAGCACACCTGGCCATCCGCGAGGGCACCGAACTCATCTCCATCGAACGGTTCCAGAGCCCGCGCCGGCCCGCCCGCAGGCCCCTGATCGGCGGACGGTATCCGCTGCATGCCACCGCGATCGGCCAGGTCCTCCTCGCCCACGCGCCGGCGGACGTCCAGGAGGACGTGCTGTCCGGGGAGCTGCCCGCCTTCACCTCGCGCACCTACCGGGACCGGGAGACGCTGGCCGGAGTGCTCGCCGAGATCCGCCGCAACGGGTATGCCATCAGCGACCGTCAGGTGGATGCCGTGCACATCGGGGTCGCCGCGCCCGTGCTCGGCGCCGACGGCGCGGTCATCGCCGCGCTGTCCCTCGCGCTCACCCAGCAGGACGTGGACGGCAAGAACATGATCCATCTCGTCCGCCTGACGGCCACCTCCATCTCCCGCGCACTGGGTGCGGCGGGCTTCGAATCCTCCTGAGCCGCGCGGGGTCTCAGCGCGTGAACGCGCTCAGACCCGTCACCGCACGTCCGACGATGAGGGCGTTCATCTCGTGCGTGCCCTCGAACGTGTAGAGCGCCTCCGCATCCGCGAACAGGCGGGCGACGTCCGTGTCCACCCGGATGCCCTCCCCGCCGCAGACCTCCCGGGCGAGGGCGACCGTCTCCCGTGCCCGATCGGCCGTCCACATCTTCACGAGTGCGGCGTCCTCCTCGCGCATGGCGCCGGCGCGCTGCCGCTCGGTGAGCCGGACCGCGACCGCCAGGGCCGCGGTGGCGTTGCCCAGCATCCGGGCGAGCTTCTCCTGCACCAGCTGGAATCCGCCGATGGGACGGCCGAACTGCTCGCGCCGGAGCGCGTAGGCGAGGGCCGCCTCGTACGCCGCGGCCTGCAGACCGGCGGAGTTCCAGGCCACAACGTAACGCAGCTGCGCGAGGATGGCGGACAGGTCGCGGAAGGAGTCGATCCGCTGCAGGCGGTCCGACTCGGGAACCCGGACGTCCGACAGCACGATGTCGCCGTTGCGCACCATCCGCAGGCTGATCTTGCCGGAGATGTCGGTCACCGTGACACCCGCTGCCTCACGCGGGACGAGGAACACCTTGGCCCGTCCGTCGGCGTGGTCCTTGGCGACGACGAGCATCACGTCGGAGAGCGCCGCGTTGCCGATCCAGCGCTTGTGCCCTGTGATCCGCCAGTGGTCGCCCTCGCGCACGGCGGTCGTCTCGAGGCCCTGGGCCACGTCCGACCCGTGCGCGGGCTCGGTGAGCGCGAAGCAGCCGGTGAGATCGAAGGACGGGATGCGCGGATCCCACCGCGCCACCTGCTCCGCGGACCCGCCGCGCCGGACGACCGTGCGGAACATGCCGACCTGCCCGCCGTAGAGGGTGCCGATGGACATGTCGAACCGCGCGAACTCGAAGTGCTTGAACCCGACGTACAGCGGATCGAGCTCGCCGTCCTCGCCGAGCAGAGCGGGGTCGTCCTCGAGACGGAGCGCGGCGAGCTCGGTCCGCAGGTGCGCCGGGCTCTCCGCCCGCTCCCACCACTCGGACAGATGCGGCCGGGCGCGTTCCTCGAGGAGCGCGCGCAGGGCGCGGAGCTTGTCGCGGGCGGCCGGGGTGAGCGCCTCCGCGTAGCCGAAGACGTCGGTCGCGTCGACGCTCATCGCGTCACCTCGGCGAGTTCGCGCAACGCGTCCTCCTTGACTCGGGCGAGTTCGACCTTTCCGGTCGAGCCGCGGCCGAGGCTTTCCCTGACGAACACGTGCCTCGGCTTCTTGTACCCGGCCAGGCGGGCATCCAGGTGTGCGTGGAGCTCGGTCACATCGACCCGCCGGCCGGGGACCGGGGCGACCATGGCGGAGACGACCTCGCCGAAGCGCTCGTCGGGCAGCCCGAACACGATCGCGTCGTCGATGTCGGGGTGGCTGAGCAGCGCCTCCTCCACCTCCGCGGGGAAGACCTTCTCACCTCCCGTGTTGACCACGGCGCTGAGCCGGCCGAGCAACTCCACCGTGCCGTCGCCGCGGGCGCGCGCCCAGTCGCCCGGCATCACATAGCGGTGACCGCGGATGGCGGGGAACGTCTCGGCGGTCTTCTCCGGGTCGCCGAAGTAGCCCTTGGGCAGGATGCCCCGGTACGCGAGGATCCCCAGTGCACCGGCATCCGCCTGGATCTCGGTGAGGTCCTCGTCGAGGAGCACGGTTCCGGGGGTGAGCGCGAGGCGCGCGGGGAGGTCGTCGACGCCCCGGGTGATGCCGAACGCGTAGGGCCCGCCCTCGCTCGAGGCGAGGATGTCGACGATCGCGAGGTCGCCGAGGCGATGCAGCCGCCGCTTGACGTCGTCGCTGAAGCGCATGCCGGAGCTGAGGATCGAGTCGACGTGGGGCAGCCCCTCGCCGGTGCGCTCGACCGCTTCGGCGAACGGCAGGCCGAGCGCGTCGCCCGCCACGATCAGCCGGGTCACGCGATGCTCGCGCGTCAGCCGCACCGCCTCGTCGATGTCCATCCGGGCCGCCGCGTGCAGCACGACCGTGCCGCCGAGCGCGAGGGTGCCCATCGTGGTGGACTGCGCGGTGCCGTGCAGCAGCGGGGTCAGTGGCAGCGTGACCACGCGCGGCGTCGCCGGGTCGACGGCGATCCGGACGGCGTCCGCGAGCGTCTCCGGCGGTTCGATGCCGAGCAGGCCCCAGGTGGACTGCCGCCGGGCGATCAGCAGGGTGTCGAGGTCCCACACGACCGCTTTGGGGGCGCCCGTGGTACCGCCGGTGTACAGCCGCATCTCGGCCCCGCGCGGGGCGGCATCGGGGAGCGCCCCGCCGGCGGCGGCGAGCTCGGCGTAGAGAACCGCACCGGGCACCGCCGGACCGCCGTCGGCGACGGTGATGATCTCGACCGCGGGTTCCAGCCCGGCGGCGGCCTCGCGGGCGATCCCGCCGAGCGAGTCCACGGTGAGCAGGACCGAGATCCGGGAGTCCACGAGCAGATCACGCACTTCGCCCGCGCGATAGCGGTAGTTGATCGCGACCGGGGAGACCCCGATGGCCAGGCACGCCCAGGTGAACGCGAGGTACTCGGGCCGGTTGTAGAGGAGCATCGCGGCGGCGTCGCCGACGCCGAGGCCGCGCTGCGACAGGTGCCAGGCGAGTGCCCCCGCCTCGGCGGCGAGCTGCGCCCAGGTGACGGTGCCCTCGCGGGTGATCACCGCGATGCGCTCGGGATCGGATCGGGCGATGCCCTGCCACAGGTCGCTGTAGTGCGGCGCGGCGCCGGCGGGCTCGGTCACCGGTAGTGCCTCAGGATCAGATCGGCGACGCACGCCGGTTTCGCGGCGCCCTCCACGTGGAAGACGAGGCGCAGGGTCACCTGGTAGCCGTTCTCGATGTCCGCCACGGTCATGACGGTCCCGCTCACCCGGATGCGGGCGCCGGAGGGCACGGCGTTCGGGAAGCGGATGCGGTCGAAGCCGTAGACGATGCCCATCCCGCCGCCGGTGACCTGGTAGATCTCCCGCAGATGCGGGACCACCATGCTGAGGGTCAGCATCCCGTGGGCGATGCGCCCGCCGTAGGGCGACGCGGCAGCGGCCTCGGCATCCACGTGGATCGGGTTGTCGTCGCCGGTGAGCACGGCGTAGGTGTCGATGTCGGCCTGCGGGATCTCGCGCCAGGAGGACGGGCCGAGTTCGGCGCCGACGAGGTCCTGCAGATCGTCGATGGTCGTCGTCACGGGGGACGGGGCGTGTGACATGCCAGCCTCCTTGCTGTCTTGTGCGCGCGGAAGGGATCCCCCGCCGTGACCAGATCCTCCCGTGCCGCGACGGCGCGCGGAGCCGACTTTTTCACCTGATGAAAGCCCGGAGAGGGCCGCTTCGGGGCCCGTGTCATAGTCGGGTCCGCCGACGAACGATGTTGATGAAAGGCGCGCCGCCATGGCTACTGAAGAACTCCTGCTCGACCCCACCGGGGCGGCGGACGATGCACTCGACCACACCCTCTCACCGCGGCCGGTGAGCCTGAAGGGACTGACGATCGGGCTGCTCGACAACACCAAGCCGAATTCGACGATGCTGCTCGATCACATCGCCGAGGAGCTGCGCACGCACTACGGCGCCGGGGAGTCGCGGCTCTACACGAAGGACTACTTCGGCACACCCGTCTCCGAGGAACTGCTGCGCACGATCGTCGACGAGTGCGACGTCGTGGTCACCGCGGTCGGCGACTGCGGGTCGTGCAGCGCCGCGACCGTGGCGGACGGCATCCTCTTCGAGCGCGCGGGTGTGCCCACGGTCGCCATCACCTCCGATTCCTTCCTGGCGTCGGGACGCGCGATGGCGACGGTGCAGGGCTTCCCCGGGTTCGACTTCCACGCGGTGGCGCACCCCATGGCCAGCCTGTCCGCCGACGAGGTGCGCGAGCGCGCGCTCGCCGCCATCCCCGACGTGATCCGCATCCTGGGCGTGGAGGCCTGACATGACGACGACCGAAACCGCCCAGGCCACCGCCGAGACCGTCCCCGCCGTGGACGTCGCCCGGATCCAGGACGCCCTGGAGTACTACTTCGACCGCGAATGGACCGACGGACTCCCGGTCGTGCCGGTCAGCGCCTCCTCGCTGGAGCCGTTCCTGGCGAGCGTCGACCGTGATCCGGAAGAGGTCCTCTTCACGATCACCCACCTGAACCGGGACCTGACGGTACGGCTCGCCGCGATCAACGCCGCGATGGCGGGATGCCGGCCGGAGTACTTCCCCGTCGTGCTCGCCGCCTGGGAGGCCATCGCCAAGGAGCCGCACCCGGCACGCGGGATCTGGCAGTCGACCACCGGCACCGCCCCGTTCCTCGTCGTGAACGGCCCGATCCGTCACGAGATCGGCCTCAACAGCGAGGGCAACATCTTCGGATCGGGGTTCCGCGCGAACGCGACGATCGGCCGCGCCATCCGGCTCGCCTGCATCAACGTGTTCGGCCTGCACCCGCACAAGCTCGATCAGGCCACGCAGGGCAACCCCTCGAAGTACTCGGCCTGCATCGGCGAGAACGAGGAGCAGAGCCCGTGGCCGCCGCTGCACACCGAATACGGCTTCGAGGCGGGCGACAGCGTCGTCACCGCGTTCGTGATCCGCTCCGTGATCCATGTCGAGGCCCGGCACACGATGGTCCCTGAGCAGCTCGCGCGCGACTTCATCGACACGATCTGCCGCACCGGAGCGCTCATCCACGAGTACACCAGTGCGCTGCTCGTGCTCACGCCCGAGCACGCCGACGTGTTCGCGTCTGCGGGGTGGAGCAAGGACGACCTGCGGCAGTACATCCACGCCCACGCGACGCGGGACCGCGCCGAGCTGACAGCGGTCGGCAAGGATGCGCTGTCGCACAAGACCCGGTGGCGGCTGTCCTCGGAGCACCCCGACTCGATGCCGGACACGGCGAGCGCGGGAGAGACCCCGGACACGGTGAACCTGCTCAGCCACCCCACCTCGGTCCAGATCATGGTGGCCGGGGCGAACAACGCCGGGGTGTCCGCCGTCGTGGAGATCTTCACGCTGAACCCTCCGCGGGAGCACCCGTACTCGTCGAGCAGGATCGGCTGACCCGCCGCAGGCGAGACCACGACGCTCGCAACCGACGCGACCATCCTCCGGGGCAGGCACCCCGGAGGATGGTCGCGTCTGCGCGTTTCCGCCTCTCGCCCTTCGCCTTTCGCTGGATGAAAAGGCGGGTTGGGTGTCTCCCACACCGTGTGCAGACTCAGGCAACGCCGACCGCGAGGAAGCGGGCGGATCGTCCAGACACAGGAGTCAGACATGGTCAGTGCTACGACACATCCGACCGCCACGGCGTCCCACAAGCGCCTGGCCCGCACCGCAGCCGCGTTCTTGGCCGCCGGCGCTCTCGCCCTCGCCGGATGCTCCGGCGACACCTCGGGAAGCAGCGCGTCCGCCGATGCGGAAGCCCCTGCCGAGCTGCAGAAGATGCTCGTGGTGACGTTCCTGCCGCTCGAGTCCTTCAGCTTCACCCCCGAGATGTTCGCCTACTCCGGCGGGTACTTCGAGAAGCACGGCCTGGACGTGGAGCTGCAGCCGGTGCAGGGCACCGCGGCCGCCATCCAGTCCCTCCTCGGGGGATCGACCCCCATCACCCGGGCGAGCACCGTCGACGTGATGCCGGCGATGGAGGCGGGGCAGGAGATCACCGCGATCGGGACGATGGCGTACAAGTCCAACCTCCGGGTCGTCTCCGTCGAGGACAACCCCATCGAGTCGCCCGACGACATGGAGGGCCAGGTCATGGGCATGGGTTCCATCGGGGGGACCAGCGAGAAGATGCTGAACCTCGCGCTGGGGGCCGACGACATCCCGCTCGAATCGGTGACCCGCCAGGCCGTTCCGGTCACGGCAGCGACGCTCGAGGTCGTCCGCCAGGGACAGCTCTCCGGCTACATCGTGAGCCTGGACACGTCGCTCGCCATCGAGCAGCAGAACGACGACGCAGTGGTCACCGACGCGGGTCTGGGCGCGGCCCCCGACATCCAGACCTGGATCACCACGGCGAAGAACCTCGAGGACCCCGAGAAGGTCGAGCAGATGGAGAAGTTCATGGCCGCCATCCAGGAGGCCGTGCAGTTCGTCATCGACGACTCCGAGAACGACTTCGACAACGTCCTGCAGATCATGCGCGACAGCGGTGACTGGGACTTCCCGGCGCTCCAGGACGACGGCGTGGCACGCGCCGCGCTGGAGATCTACACAACCCAGACGTGGGTCGACCAGTCGGGCGACGCGGCGCTGCTGGAGAACAACATCGGGGCATGGACGAGCGCCTACGACACGTACGTGAAGGCGGGTCTCCTCAAGGGCGGACAGGACCCGGAGAAGTGGATCACGAACGACCACGTCCCCGCCGGCTGATCCCCCGAGTCATGCAATCCGACGACCAGCCAGGAAGGCTCCCATGAGAAACGAGACGCTCCCATCCACGGCTTCGGCCGGTGACGCGAAGGACGAGGTCCCGCGCCTCAAGATCGAAGGCGTGGGCCGGGACTTCCACACCCGGTCCGGCGTGACGCACGCCGTCTCCGGGGTGGATCTCTCCATCCACCGCGGCGAGTTCGTCGCCGTGATCGGTCGCTCCGGTTGCGGCAAGACGACGCTGCTGCGCATGATCGGCGGGCTGCTCTCGCCCACGACCGGGACGATCGCGGTCGACGGCAATCAGCTCTGGAAGGACGGGCGGGTGGAACGGTCCGCCGTGACCAAGCTCGGCTTCGTCTTCCAGGAGAGCAACCTGTTCCCCTGGTTCTCGGTGCTCGACAACATCGCGCTGCCGTTGAAGCTCCGTGGGGTGGGGACGGCCGAGCGCCGTCGCCGCGCCACGGAGCTCGCGGATCTGGTGGGGCTCAAGGGGTTCGAACGCTCCTACCCCCGGGAACTGTCGGGCGGGATGCGCCAGCGCGCCGCGATCGCGCGGGCGCTGAGCACGGAACCGGAACTCCTCCTCATGGACGAGCCGTTCGGGGCGCTGGACGCCCTCACCCGGGAACGGATGAACCTGGAACTGCAGCGGATCGTGCTGGAGACCACCTCGACGGTCGTCTTCGTCACCCACGACATCCCGGAGGCGGTCTTCCTGGCGGACCGGGTCGTGCACATGACGCCCCGCCCCGGTCGCATCCGGCAGATCCTGCCGGTGGACTTCCCGAAGCCGCGCGATGTGATCCTGCAGACCACCCCCGAGTTCAACGACATCGTCCGGGCACTGCGCCAGGACCTGGACGAGGAGGAGTGACATGCCGAAATCCCCCGTGCTGAAGGTCCTGCCCTGGGTCGTCACCCCGGCGCTGGTGATCCTGCTCATCGTCGCCTGGCAGGTGTACGTGACCGCTTTCGACGTGAACCCGTTCGTGTTCCCGCCGCCACTCGCGGTCGGAGAGGCGTTCGTCGTTCTTCTCGGCGACGGCGCCACCTGGGCGGAGGTCGGCGTGACCGTCACCGAGGTGATCGTCGGATTCGTCATCGCGGTGGTGCTGGGCATCGTGGTGGGCGTGGTCCTCGGCAAGCTCCCGTGGCTGGAGGTCAGCATCCGCCCGCTCATCGTCGTCGCGCAGGTGGCGCCGAAGGTGGCGTTCATCCCCCTGTTCGTGATCTGGTTCGGCTTCGGCCTCACCTCCAAGATCGTGCTCGCAGCACTGCTGGCGTTCTTCCCGGTCATGCTCAACGTGCTGCTCGGGGTGCGCTCGGTGGAGCAGGGACAGCGCGAGGTGATGCGCAGCCTCAGCGCGAGCCGCACGCAGACCTTCACGCAGCTCGAGGTCCGGAGCCTTCAGCCGTATCTGTTCGCCGGCATGGAGGTCGCGATCGTGCTCGCCACGATCGGTGCGATCGTGGGCGAGTACCTCGGGGGGAGCGACGGGCTGGGGGCGATGGTCGTCTCCGCGATGAACTCGCTGGATGCGGCCCGGACCTTCGCCCTCATCCTGCTGCTGTCCCTCATCGGACTGGTGCTGTACCTCATCGTGAACGAGGCGAAGCGCTTCTTCATCCCGTGGCACGAGTCCGTGTACGGCCTGCGGGACAGTGCCATGTGATCGGACCGGACCTCCGGAAGACGAGGATGCGGGGCCCCGGACCGGGACCCCGCATCCTCGTCTTGGTCTTCGTCAGCGGAGGAGATCGGCGGTGACGTCGGTGCCGAGGAAGACGCCGTCTGCCGTGAGACGCTGCTGCAGTGCGCCGACGTCGATCCCCGCTGCGCTCGTCCCGCCGCGGAGCGCGAGGTCCGCGGCGGTTCCCGCGGCCTGCCCCATCGCGAAGCAGGGCCCGGTGACGCGACCGGAGGACTGGCCGCCCTGCGTCATCGAGGCGCACCGGCCGGCGACGAGCAGGTTCTCCACGACGCCGGGAACCAGCATCCGGTAGGGGAGCTGGTTGTAGCCGCGGGAATCGACCGGGGCGAAGCGGAACTCCACATCCCCGACCACGTGCGCCTCGACCGGCCAGCCGTTCACGCCGATCGTGTCGTCGAAGTCGGCGCAGCCGAGGACGTCGTCCTCGGTCAGCTGGTATTCGCCCACGATGCGCCGGGTCTCACGGATGCCGATGGAGGGGGCGATGTCGACGACGTACGAGTCCTGGAACCCCGGCGTCACCGCCTTGATGAACGCGAAGGTGTCCTTGACCTGCTGCCGTCCCTGGATCTCACCGCGTGTCATCTGGCGCGCGTCCGTCCCGTCCACCGCGGAGCCGTCCTCGTTGGAGAGCTGGGTGAGGTTCGACCGCCATTCCAGGGGGTTCCGCTGGGGGCGCACGATCGGCTTCTTCCGCGGGAAGCGATGCGTGCCGGCGGCCTCCGCCTCCTCCATGATCGTCCGGATGGTCTTCCACGCCTCGCCGGCCTCCTCGGGGTGCACGCCGTTGATGCGGAACATCAGCGACGGGTACATGAGGTGCTCGGACCGCTCGTAGGGTGCGCCCGACCAGGCCGCCAGATCGCCGTCGCCCGAGCCGTCGATGAAGAACCGGCCACGGATGGCGCCGCGCCCCGACTTGGACTCGACCACGACCGCATCGATCCGATCGGTGTCGGACATCACGACATCGACCACGGCGGTGTGGAACAGGAGCTCCGCGCCGCCGGCCAGGACGAGCTCGTCTGCGGCGATCTTCAGTACGGAGATGTCGTAGGAGAGCGCCTGGATGCGGTTGTCCACCGACAGGTGCGGCTCGTTGAGCCCGTCCATCGCCGCCATCCGGTCCAGCAGTTCGTCGGCGTAACCGCGGATGACCCGCCGGTCCTCGCCGAACACGCGGGCGTGCAGCCCGCAGAACGTGCTGAGACCGCCCATCGTGCCGGCGCCGCCGAGGAAGCCGTAGCGCTCGATGAGGATGGTGGACCGCCCGGCACGCGATGCCGCCGTCGCGGCGAAGAGGCCCGCGGGGCCCCCGCCCACGACGACGACGTCGTACTCGCCGATGATCGGCACGTCGCGGGCGGGCAGGCGGATCGTCGCGGCGTTCACGCGTTCTCCTTCTCTCGTGCGGACTCGGCCGCATCGGTGCAGACGGCGAGCCCGGTGCGCGCGCACAGCACGGCGCCGCAGGCGAGGGGCTGCACCAGCTGCTCGTACTGGTCGAGCAGGCCGCCCCCGGAGTCCCGGTCGGCCGGCGCGCGGTACGGGGCGCGGGCCGCGAGCTCGGCGGGATCGACGAGGAGGTCCAGGCGACCCTCGCGCAGGTCGATCTCGATCAGGTCGTCGTCCTGGACGCGGCCGAGCGGCCCGTCGGCGGCGGCCTCGGGAGAGACCTCGCCCACCGTCACGCCCTGGTTCACCAGGCCGCTGAACTGTCCGTCCGTCACGAGCGCCACGCTCTGCGCGAGTCCGCGGGCGTGCAGGGCGAAGATGAACGCCGAGGTCATCCCCATGCCGGGCGCCCCGGTGACGCCGATGCCCCGGATGACGGCGACGTCCCCCTCGCGGAGCCGGCCGCTCGCGATACCCGCGATGGCCTCCTCGCGATTGCCGAAGACCCGGGCCGGGCCGCGGAACATGGCCGGGCCGGGGTCGGGCACCGGGCGCTTGGCCACTGCTCCGCCGGGGGCGAGGGATCCCCGCAGCACGGTGATCGCCGGGTCGGTCCCGAACGGGTCGGCGATGGAGCGGATGACCTGGCCGTCGCCGGGCCGGGCCGACGCGAGGTTCTCGGCCAGGGTGGCTCCGGTGACGGTGAGCCGGTCGCCGTCGAGGAGGGGCAGGAGCTCCCGCAGGAGCGTCGCTCCGCCGCCGGCATCCTCGAAGTCCTCCACCAGCCAGGGGCCGTTGGGTCGCACCGAGGCGAGCAGGGGGGTCTGCCGGCCGAGGACCCGGAACTCCTCCCAGACATCGATGTCGACGTGCGATTCGATCGCGATGGCCTGGAGGTGCTTGATCGTGTTGATGGATCCGCCCACCGCGAGCATGGCGCGCACAGCGTTGCGGACCGAGCCCGCGGTCATGATGTCCCGCGGGCGGACGTCGCGGTCGATGAGGTCGACGAGAGCCGCCGCGGAGCGTCGCACCGCGTCCCACATCGGTTCCCCGTTCGCCCGGACGGGCGCCGAGCCGGGCACCGCCATGCCGAGCGCCTCGGCGACGATGTGCATCGAGTTGGCGGTCGCCATCCCGGCGCACACCCCGGGGCCGAGGATCGCGTCGTCGGCGAGCTCCTCGAGCCCGTCGGTGAGCTCGCCGGTGACAGCCGCCTTCGCCGCGAGGAGGAAGACCTCCTCGACATCCGCCTCGCGCCCCTCGGCGCGGCCGGAGTGCTGGTAGCCGCAGGGGATCACCACGGTCGGGATGTTCAGCCGCCCGGCCGCCATGAGGTGCCCGGGGGTGGTCTTGTCGCAGGAGCTCAGGCAGATCATGGCGTCGAGCTGCGCGCCCTCCACCGCGGCCTCGATGTCGTCCACGATGAGGTCCCGGCTCGGCAGGATGTAGCGGCCCGCGCGCCCCGCGCTCGTGACGAAGTCGCTCGGCGCGGTGGTGCGGATCTCGAAGGGGATGACGCCGCGCTCGCGCAGTTCCGCTTTGAGCACCGGGACGATGTCGTCGAGGTGCGCGTAGCAGGCCGCCAGCTCCGAGGAGGTGTTCACGATCGCGACCTTCGGTTTGGTCAGGTCGGCCACCGACAGGCCCAGCGATCGCCAGTGCGCGCGACGCGCGATCCCCAGCGCCGAGGTCGCGGGCAGATTGCTACGGTGTCCGGGCATCGTCGTCCTCATCTCTCCGGGGCCGCCGTCGATGCCGGCCCCTCGCCCCCCAGCGTACGCAAAGCGTGCAATCGACCGCAATGCGTACGTGCCTCGGATCCGGCGGGCGAGTCTCCCGCTCCGTGGAAGCGCCCGCCCCGCGGTCGGCCGGGACCCGCACAGTGGGGGTGATCGGATCGGTCGACCTCCAGGGAGTGGATCATGGTCATGGACTCCGCCACGGCGCCGCGGACCGAGTCCCCCCGCACGGCAGCCAATCGGGTGCTCGCCGTCCTCGGCGCGTTCTCGCATGGCCGCGGGGCGCTCACCCTCACCGAGATCGCCCGGTACGCCGACCTCCCGCTGACGACGGCGCACCGGCTCGCCCGGGAGGTCGTCGCCTGGGGCGGGCTGGAGCTGGACGAGACGGGGAAGTACCGGCTGAGCCGGAAGATCCTCGACCTCGCCTCCAGCTCCACGTATGCGATGCGCCTGCGCGAGAGCGCGCTGCCGCATCTGTCGGAGCTGCACCGGACCACCTGCCTGACCGTCCACCTGGCCGTGCGGGACGGCGACGAGGTCCTGTACCTGGAGGCGCTCCGCTCCCACACGAACTACTCCGGGGAGAACCGGATGGGGGGACGCATGCCGCTGCACGCCACCGCCACCGGCCTCGTCCTGCTCGCCTACGCGCAGGAGGGCGACATCGAGGACTATCTCCGCCGCCCGCTGCAGCGGTACACCCCCAAGACGGTCACCGACCCCGACGAGCTGCGGGCGACCCTCACCGGGATCCGGGCTTCCGGGCACGCCCGGTTGAACGGGACCATCTCGCCCCGGGCCGGCTCCGTCGCCGCGCCGGTCTTCGGCGACGACGGCACGGTGGAGACGGCGGTGGGGTCGGTGTTCATCCTGGAGCGCGACGACCCGGCGCGGCTGATCGACGCCGTGCGCATCACGGCCACCCGCATCGCCCGTTCCCTCGCCTGCCGGAACGATCCTCCGCACCCGGCGACGGTCGCCTTCAACCGCCGGAAGGCCGGTCTGGCCTAGCCACGCGCGTCGCGATTCTCTGATTCCGTCCACCGGAATCGCGCGTTGAGCGCTGTTGACGCTCCTTGGGAGTCTTCACCCGGCCCCGCGGGACACCGCGAGGCACTGGGTATTTCGAAGGAGAGACTCCCATGCTTCCCAGGTCGGCTCTGTCATGGCCGGATCGGCGCGTGCCCGCATGAAGGGCATGCTGATCCACTTCGGCCGCATCATCTTCTCCGCGTTCGTGCTCCTGATCGCGGTGATCACCATCCTGTTCCTCCTGCTCGAGATCGCGCCGGGGGACCCGATCCAGACACTCGTCGGAGACGTCCCGGTCTCGGAGGCGCTGCGGGCGCAGATCAACGCGACGTTCGGCTTGGACAAGCCGTTCTGGGAGCGGTACCTGATCTACGTCGGCAACGTGCTGACCGGGAATCTGGGCGTCTCCTTCGGCACGCAGGTGCCGGTCATCGACCTGATCGGCCAGCGCATCGGGAACACCCTGGCCCTGGCCGTGCCGTCCTTCATCCTCTCCACGATCGGCGCCGTCCTGATCGGCGCCATCGCCGCCAAGACGCGCCGGCGCTGGCTCGACAGCCTGCTGTCCGGAAGCTCCGTGGCCCTGTTCTCGCTGCCGAACTTCTGGCTGGGCCTCATGCTGATCATCGTCTTCTCGGTCGAGCTCGGCTGGCTCCCCACTCAGGGCAAGGCGCCCTACGGGCAGGAGGGCATCGCCGTGCAGTACATGATCCTGCCGCTGGTGACGATGGCGACCGCAGAGCTGGCCTTCAAGGCCCGCATCATGCGGTCCTCGATGATCGAGTCGCTCGGCCAGGACTTCATGGACACGGCGCGTTCCAAGGGCCTCTCCGAGCGGACGGCGCTCTGGCGCCACGCGCTCCCGAACGCCCTGCTGCCCATGGTCACCGTGGTTGGGCTCAGCCTCAGCCACATCCTCGCCGGCTCCGTGCTGGTGGAGCGCGTGTTCGGCTGGCCGGGCATGGGCCTGCTGTTCATCGGCGCGATCGAACGGCAGGACACGATGCTGGTGCTCGGCGTCGTCATCATCCTGACCGTCACGATCCTCGTCATCAACGTGATCACCGACATCGTCTATGGACTCGTCGATCCCCGGCTGCGGAGCCGAGTGATGCGGTCCGCGAGGAGTGCAGCATGACCGTGCAACAGCTGAGACCGGATCGGACGGCGACCATCGGCACGGTCCCCCGGGGCCGGAACGCCAACCCGGATGCCGTGTGGCGGGTGTTCCTGCGCAAGCCCACCGCGCGGATCTTCCTGCCCATCGTGATCCTCATCGTCCTCGCGTCGTTCGTCGGGCCGTTGTTCACGGTCGACCCGTTCGCCGCGAACAACCCCACGTTCGTCCCGCCGGGCGGCGAGTTCGCGCTCGGGACGGACAACCTGGGACGCGACTATCTCGCCCGGGTGCTCATGGGTGGGCAGGTCTCGCTGCTCGTCGGCTTCAGTGTCGCGGTGCTGTGCCTGACCTTGGCGCTGATCGTCGGGGGACTGGCCGGCTTCTACGGGGGATTCCTGGACACCGTCCTGGTGAAGATCTCCGAGTTCTTCCAGGTCATCCCGGGGCTCATCCTGGCGCTCGTGGCCGCGTCGCTGCTCGGCTCCAACGTCACCATCATCGTCGCGATCCTCGCGATCACGATGTGGCCGGGCGTCGCCCGTGTCGTGCGCGCCGAGGCGATGCGCATCTCCCAGCTCGGCTATGTCGAGTCGCAGCGGGCGGCGGGCTTCCACAGCCTGCGTATCCTCTGGTCCGACGTGCTGCCCAACGCCATGCCGCCGGTGATGGTCGCCACCACCATGACGGTGGCCCGCGCGATCCTCGCCGAGTCCGGGCTCTCCTTCCTCGGGATCGGCGACGCCAACCGGCCCAGCTGGGGGGCGCTACTGAACCAAGCGCAGCCCTACATCTCCACGGCGTGGTGGCTCGCGGTCTTCCCGGGCCTGTGCATCTTCCTCGTCGTGCTGGCCATCAACCTCCTCGGCGACGCGCTCAACGACGCCCTCAACCCTTCGATCGGGAAGGTGAAATGACAACCCTCGTTTCCGCACCGAGCCCCGGGTCCGCACAGGACGGCGCCCCCGGCGACTCCACCCCGTTCCTGCAGGTCTCCGACCTGCGGGTGTTCCTGCCCACCGGTCCCCGACGCGAGATCGAGGCGGTCACCTCCGTCAGCCTCGAGGTGCGTCGTGGCGAACGGGTCGGCATCGTGGGGGAGTCCGGATCGGGCAAATCCGTGACCGGCCGCGCCATCGCGGGGCTGCTGCCGACGAACCCGCGGGTGCGCGTCTCCGGATCCATCCGGTTCGACGGCCGGGAGATGGTCGGCGCCCGCCCGAAGGCCTGGGATGAGGTGCGCACGCGCTCGGTCGGCATGATCTTCCAGGACCCGCTCACGTTCCTGAACCCCGTCATGAAGGTCGGGGCGCAGGTCCGCGAGGCCATTCCCGCCGACCGCGGGAAGCGGGTCCCCGTGGACTCGCCCGACATCCTGCGGTTCCTGCAGCTCGCCGGACTCGAGGATGCCGTGGACCTCGCCGGCCGGTACCCGCACGAGCTGAGCGGTGGTCAGCGTCAGCGCGTGCTGATCGCGATCGGCATCGCGAAGGGGCCGGACCTCATCCTCGCGGACGAGCCGACCACCGCGCTGGACGCGACCGTGCAACGCCACGTGCTGGCGACGCTGTCGGACACCGTGGCGGCGCTCGACACGGCGCTGATCATGATCTCGCACGATCTCGCGGTCGTTGCCAGCATGACCGAGCGGATCTACGTGATGTACGCCGGCCGGGTCGTGGAATCGGGGCCCACCCGTCAGGTCCTCGACTCCCCGCAGCACCTCTATACGCAGGCGCTGCTGCGCAGCGTCCGCAGTCTCACCGAGAAGGACACCGAGCTCTGGTCCATCCCGCCGGAGCTGCGGCGGGAGATCGACGAACTCGTCAGGAACGGAGATCACGCATGATCGAGGTCGACCACGCATCCAAGTCCTTCCGGTCCCGGCGGGCCGCCGGAGAGGTGCACGCGGTGATCGACGCGAACCTCACCGCCGCACCGGGCGAGTTCATCGCCATCGTGGGCGAGAGCGGATCGGGGAAGAGCACCCTGGCGAGGATGCTGCTCGGGCTCATCGAGCCCACCGGCGGCTCCATCCGGATCGACGGCGTGGACATCACCCGGATGAACACCGCGCAGCGCAAGGCCTTCCGCCGCACCGTGCAGGCGGTGCTGCAGGATCCGTCGGGGTCGCTGAACCCGCGCAAGACCGTCGGCCGGACCATCGCCGAGATCGTCCGGCTGCACGAGATGGCCAAGGGCCGGACAGCGGTCTACCAGAAGGTCGCCGAGGTCCTGGATCTCGTCGGCCTGGGACCGGCCGAGGACTTCGTGCACCGCTACCCGCAGGAGCTCAGTGGAGGTCAGCGCCAGCGCGTGCTGATCGCCCGGGCGATCGTGCTCGACCCGCAGATCATCGTCGCGGACGAGGCCGTCTCGGCCCTCGACGCCTCGGTGAAGGCCGGCGTGCTGCGGCTCATGCGGGGACTCACCGAACGACTGGGGGTCGGGTACGTGTTCATCACCCACGACCTTCCGGTCGTGAAGAAGGTCGCCGACCGCGTCTACGTCATGAAGTCCGGCGAGATCGTGGAGACCGGACCGACCGACCAGATCTTCACCGACCCGCAGCATCCGTACACCCAGAGTCTGCTCGCCTCCGAACTCACGCTCGAGACGCTGCCATGACCGGCCGCTCGCGTGCGTGGACGATCGCACACCGCACCACGACACCTGGGGCCTCCGCCCCGACTACAGAGAGGTAGTTGCATGTCCGATTCACGCAAGACCCGATTCGCCGCACTCGCGGTCGTCGCGTCCGCAGCGCTGCTCATCGCCGGCTGCTCCGGCGGCGGAAGCGGTGGCGGCGACGCGGCCGACGACGTCGAACACGTCTACATCGATGCGATCCAGGCCGACCCGAGCAGCTTCAACCCGCAGCTGACGAACTCGCCCGCCACGACCGCGTTCGGCGCGGCGGTCTTCGACACGCTCGTGGGGATCACCGCCGAGGCGGACATCTTCCCCATGCTCGCGAAGTCCTGGGAGTTCAACGAAGACAACACGACGCTGACGTTCGATCTCGAGCAGGACGTCACTTGGCACGACGGGGAGCCCTTCACCGCGGAGGACGTCAAGTTCAACTTCGAGGAGATCATGGAGTTCCAGACCTACGGGGCGCCGCTGGTCAACTCCATCGATTCGATCGACACCCCGGACGACCACACCGTCGTGCTCAACCTGAACTCCAACTACGGTCCGTTCTTCGAGACGCTCGCCCTGCAGGTGCTCATCCCGAAGCACCTGTACGAGGGCACGGACTACGTCACGAACCCGGCCAATATGGCACCCATCGGCACCGGACCCATGAAGTTCGAGTCCTTCTCCTCCGGGTCCGAGGTCGTGCTGGTGAAGAACGAGGACTACTGGCGCGGGGATGTGAAGGTCGACCGGGCGATCTACCCGGTGATGGGCGACACGAACACCCGGGCGCTCGCTCTCATCTCCGGCGAGGTCGACAAGGCGGCCATCGACGCGTCGCAGCTCGACCAGCTGGAGGGCAAGCCCGAACTGGTCCACCTGACCAAGGGGTTCTTCGCCCAGGGCGTCGTCGTGGAGATGAACGCGCGCAACGAATACCTCGCCGATCCCGAGGTGCGGGCGCTGGTGTTCTCCGCGCTCGACCGCGACAAATTCGCCTCCGCGGCGCTCGCCGGATACGGCGAGCCGGCTGACGGCTTCTTCCCCGACTCCCTCGGCTGGGCCAAGGACGAGTCGATCGACTTCGCGAAGGACTTCCCGTACGACCCGGACGCGATCAACAAGAAGCTGGATGCCGCCGGCTACCCGGTGGGCGCCGACGGCACCCGGTTCACGCTGAACGTGAAGTACATCTCCGTCCTCACCGACACCGTCGCGATCGCCGAGCAGGCCAAGTCGATGCTCGCCGACGTCGGCATCGGGGTGAACCTGGAGGCGGTGACCTCCGAGATCTTCACGGACCAGGTGTACGTGCAGAGCAACTTCGACCTGGCGTTCCTGCGCACCACCGTCTCGAGCGACCCCGGTCTCGGCATCGCCCGGTGGTACGCCTGCAACCCGGACAACATCGCCGCTCGCAACCCGTCCGGCGTCTGCGACGAGGAGATCGAGGCCGCGATCGACGGCGCCAACTCGACGCCCGAACGTGCGGAGCGGGCCGCGTACTTCGCGGACATGCAGCAGCGCGCGAAGGAGCTGATCTTCTTCGCGCCGCTGGTGTGGACGAACGCCTCCTTCCCGAGCGTCAACACGACGCGCTGGGACGGACTCGTGGAGCCGGATGCGGACACCGCCACCGGCAACCTCAACTGGCTGACGATGACCTGGAAGGGCTGAGGCCCGCTCCGTGGGCGGTGCGACCGGGACCCGTCGCACCGCCCACGCCCGGCGCGGCAACCCCGCCGCGTACGTTGAACGGGTTCCATCCGACGGAATCACCCGCCCGTGCCCTCCGCCCCGAGCGCGATAGTGGTGCTGGCCGACCCGAGAGGCACATCATGACCGCCGACATCATCGACCCCACCGCAGGCCTGCGGAGCGCGGGCGGAATCGTCCCCGCCGATGCCCCGCGACCCGCCGATCTGACGGGTCTGCGGGTCGGGCTCCTCGGCAACACCAAGCGCAACGCCGACCGCATCCTGGACGCGATCGGTGTCCGCCTGGCGGCCACCACCGAGCTCGCCGAGCTCATTCCCCGTACCAAGACGCAATTCGCCATGCCGCTGCCCGAGGACCTCGTCGAGGAGCTCATCCGCGAGTGCGACGTCGTCGTGATCGGCGTGGGGGACTGCGGCTCGTGCAGCGCATCCGCCGTCGCGGATTCGATCGCCCTCGAGGCCGTCGGGATCCCGACCGCCGTGATCTGCACCGATGCCTTCGTGCAACCGTCCTCGGCGATGGCGGCGCTCAAGGGCGCGCCCGACTTCCCGTACCTGCTGACACCGCATCCCATCGCCAACCTGACCGCGGAGGAGATCGACGCGCGCGCCGCCGACCTCGCCGCGCAGGTCCAGAGCCGGCTCGTCGGGGAGCCCGCCCTGGCAGGGAACGGCCCGGGAGCGCGATGACCACCGCGGTCCTGGACCCCGAGGTCGCCCACGCCGTCGCCGCCCACCTCTATGAACAGGGCTGGACGGACGGCCTGCCCGCCCTGCCCGCGACGGCCGCGACGGTCGCGGAGTTCCTGGCGACCACCGCCCGGGATCCCGATGAGGTCGTCGCCGAGCACCCGCAGCTCGACCGCCGGGTGACCGTGCGGGACGTCGCGGTGAACTCCGTGATGGCGGGGTGTCTTCCGGAGTACTTCCCGGTCGTGCTCGCCGTCTGGGATGCGCTGTCGGCGGAGAGGTCGGCGCGCGGCGGCGGGTGGCAGTCCACCAGCGGACCGGGACCCCTCATCGTGGTCAACGGCCCCGTGCGCGCACAGCTGGAGATCAACTCCGCCGGCGGCGCCCTGGGTCCGGGCTTCCGCGCCAACGCCACCATCCCGCGAGCCATCGGGCTGACCGTCCGTAACGGCTTCGGCATCCGCCCGCGAGAACTCGAGCAGGCCACGATCGGTACGGTCGGTCGGTGGCAGCTGTGCATCGGTGAGAACGAGGAGGACAGCCCGTGGGAGCCCCTCTCGGTCGAAGCCGGACTCGCCCCCGGACAGAGCGCCGTCGCCGCGACGCTCGTGCGCACCTTCGAGGTGGTCGACAACCGGAGCTTCACGAGCCACGAAGAGGTCCTCGCCGACTTCGCCGACACCATCCAGCGCTCGGGGGCGCTGATCGGCAGGCACAGCCCGACCGGCATCATCCTGAATCCCGAGCACGCCCGGCTCTTCGCCTCCGCGGGGATGAGCAAGCAGGACGTCCGGGAGTGGATCGTCGCCCACGCCGGCAAGACCGAGGCGCAGCTGCGCGCGGTCGGCAAGGGACTCGGCGGGCTCCCCGGCGGCCCCTTCGAGGACGACCACTTCCATCCGACCATCGCGGACGCGAAGCCGGCGACCCTGCCGATCATCGTGGCCGGATCGCGCAACGCCGCGATGTCGATGGTGTTCCGGGTGCTCGGCATCTGGTCCGGCCAGTCCTTCCCCGTACGTTGACCCACCCCTTCCCATCCACCGGCAGAGAGGCCGCACACCCATGACCGACACCGCACCCGAGACCTGGGACGTCCCCGTATCCGACCCGCTCGCCCACGCCGGAGAGCCCTGGCTGACCGGCAAGGTGGCGCTGATCGCCGGCGGCGGCCTGAGCGGCCCCGAAGGCGGCGTCGGCTTCGCGCTGTCGTGGCTCTGCGCCCGCAACGGTGCCGCGGTCGCGGTGCTGGATCGCGACCCCGCTGCCGGCGCCCGCACCGTCGACGCCATCCGCGCCGAGGGCGGCGAGGCCGAGTACTTCGAGGTCGACGTCATGGACGACGATTCGGTCGCGGCCGCCGTCGCGGCGGCGGCGGAGCGATTCGGCACGATCCACGTCGTCGCGGACTCGATCGGCGGCGGCGGCGTGCAGCCCATGTTCGACGCGACGCCGGACGAGTTCGAGGCGGCCATGCGGCTGAACTTCACGGCCGTCTGGTACGTCATGCGGCACGCGCAGAAGTACATGGAGCGGGGCGGCTCGATCGTCACCGTGTCATCGGGCGCGGCCGAGGGCCGCGGACCGGGTCTGCCCTACTCGTTCGGCAAATCGGCGCTGGAGCGGCTGACGGTCGGTGCGGCGGGCAGCCTCGCGCCGCGCGGCATCCGGGCGAACTGCGTGCGCGTCGGAATGATCTGGGGTGCGTTCGCTGCCCGCGGGATGACGCAGGAGCAGCGCGAGATCCGGGTGCAGAACGTCGCGATGAAGACCGAGGGGAACAACTGGGACATCGCCGCAGCGGCGTTCTTCCTGCTGACCGACCAGGCGCGGTGGATCACCGGCCAGGTGCTCAGCGTGGACGGCGGAGGCTTCGCCCCGCGCAACGCCGGTCAGGCCGGCGGGAACAAGTAGGAGCGCGCCACCGCGAGGCGGAGGACGCCGCGTCGATTGCACGGCCCGCCGGGAACTGCGGGCCGTGCAATCAGGCCAGGGGGAGGCGGACCGTTCCGGGACCGGGGACCTGCCGGTCGCCCACGACCAGGGTCGCACCATCCGGGATGTCGACGCGGGTGCTCGAGGGCCTCCGCGACCGATTCGCCTGTCCCGAGGACCGGCGTCCCCTCCGCGACGATCTCTCATCAACTACGACTCGGGCGCGGACGACGTCTGCAGTGTCGTCGTCGACAACGAGCAGGTCGGATACCTCGCGGCCCGGCACCTGATCGAGCAGGGCTGCGACCACAACACGACGGCGGCGTCCACGCCGGTGACCCTCACGACGCTCGCCATGCACGGCGAGCGGATGGGCACGGCCGCGATGACGATGCTCCTCGAGGAGATCGGGGACAAGACCGGGGCGCACCTCCATCAGCGGATCGTCGTCGAGCCGGCACTGCTGCGTCGCGGCTCCACCGCGTGTGACCGCGCCGCATCCGCCTGAGCGCTCCGCAGCCCTGAGCGCTTCCGCGGCCGTGCCGTGCGCACGACGTGCCGCGACGGGCGCGGCGTGTCGGCCTCCACGTGCCGCGTGTCGGCGAGCGGTCGTGCGGACGGCGAGCGGTCGTGCGGACGACGTGCGGACGGCGAGCGGGACGTGCGCAGGGTGGGACGCAGAAGAGCGGTCCCCGGCTGGGCGCCCGGGACCGCTCTTCTGCGTTCGGGGGATTACTTCTTGGCGCCCACGAGGTCCTGCACGGCCTTCTGCACGGCCGCGAACTCGTCCTGCTTCCGGGCGACCCACTCGAGGGCCTTCACACCGGTCGCGAGGGCCTCGTCAGCGAGCTCGCCCACGTCGTGGAACTGGTGGCTCGCGTTGCCCACGAGACCGCCCTCGAGGGCGAGGCGCCCCACCAGGTCGAGCTTGAGCACCTTGGTGCCCTCGTGGAAGCTCACCTCGTCGAAGTCGACCCAGACGATGTTGGGGCGCGTGGTCGACTCGAACGCGTAACGCTTGTTGGTGAGGTCGAGGACGACCTGCCAGATGGTCTGCGACGCGTCGGGCTTGCCGGGCTCCGGGGTGCGGAACGGCTGCGCCGCGTTGCGGATGATGCTGAACATCGCCGACATCGCGTCGATCTGGGTCTTCGGCTGCACCTGGTGCGCGACGTAGTACGAGGCGCGGGCGAAGCGGTCGCTGGCCAGGGTCGAGCCGGGGAGCGGCTTGTCGCCGCCGAGTCCGTCGATCTCCTTGACGAGCTCGAGCTGCTTGTCATAGGTGGGGGAGTTGGTCATGACCTGGTACTCGCGGCTGTGGTACACCTTCGGCTTGCCGTCGGTGTACTCGATGATCGCCGAGTCGCCGGTGGCGTCGTTGATGGCGAGGTGCAGGGTCGGCACGAGGTGTCCGGTCGGATCGAACAGCTGCGCGATCTGGACCTGCGAGGAGTTCGTCCACTCCACCGCCTCGGCGACGGTGGCGAAGTTGTCCAGGTAGTACTGCAGCCACACGGCCTGGCTGAGCTGGGTGGCGTCGGCGGCCGGCTTGCCGTAGTCGGACTCGGCGAGCCAGAGGATGTGGCCGGCGAAGCCCTCCTCGTTCATGCCGTCAGTGGCGATGAGGTCGAAGGCGGTCGCCACGATGCTGCCGTACTTCGCCTTCCAGGTGAGCGTGCCGTTGGCGCCGTCGGTGCGCTCGATCCCTCGCGGCAGCTTCCAGAGATTGGTGAGCAGATCCATGTGGAAGTCCATGTTGCGGCCTACGATGACCGATCCGTTGGCGTCCGGCCATACAACTCGTGTGCACATCAGCGTCACGTGTCCATTCTTCGTTTTTCCCTGATTTCACCTGCGCAGTCGCGGGTCATCTGCGAGCGTATCCGGCAGCGGAGCCGGGGCCGAGGACCCCCGCACCACCCTTCGGATCACCCCAGGATGATGTTTCAGATCACCCGGGGAGTCACCCCGGTTCGGCGGGATCGGAGGCCGGCCGACCCCGCAGACGACGAAGGGGCCACGCTCGGCGTGACCCCTTCGTGACGGCGCAGGAAGCTGCGCGGAACGCCTCAGGCGCGCGGAGAATAGCGTCGCGGCGCCGTCGTCCGGGAGACGAGGGCGCGCATGTCCTCCAGGGTGGCGTCGCGGCCCAGCCAGCCGTGCGCCCGGGCCTGGACCAGGACGTTGCCGAGTGCCGTGGCCTCGACCGGGCCGGCGAGCACGGTCAGCCCGGCACGGTCGGCGGTGCGCTGGCACAGCAGGGTGTTCAGCGCCCCGCCGCCGACGATGTGGATCGTGTCCACCTCGCGGCCGGCGAGCTCGGCTACCGTGCGCACGGTGCGGGCGAACGCCTCCGCCAGGCTCTCCACGATCGCGCGTGCGAATGCGGCTCGCGTGGCGGGAACCGGGAGGTCGTGCGAGTGGTACCAGTGGGCGATCCGGCCCGGCATGTCGCCGGGGGCGAGGAACACCGGGTCGTTGGCGTCGAAGACGGCGACGGATGCGGCGGGCACCTCGGCCGCATCCGCGAGGAGGGTCGGCAGGTCGATGGCCTGCCCGGAGTCGCGCTCCCACTGGCGCACCGACTCGCTGAGCAGCCAGAGACCCATGACGTTGTGGAGGAAGCGCACGCGGCCGTCCACCCCGCCCTCGTTGGTCACGTTCGCCAGACGCGCCGCATCCGTGGTCACCGGCTTGTCCAGCTCGAGACCCACGAGTCCCCACGTGCCGCAGGAGATGTACGCCGAGGTCTCCGGATCCGCCATCGGGATGGCGACGACCGCGGAGGCGGTGTCGTGCGAACCGACGGTGACGACCTCGAGCGCGGCGCCGACCTGTTCGGTCAGTGCCGGCCGCAGCGTACCGAGGGAGGTGCCGGGATCGACGAGGTCGGGGAAGAGACCGACGGGCAGCTGCAGGCGTGCCATCAGCTCGGTGTCCCACTGTGCGTCCGCCACCCGCAGCAGGCCGGTCGTGGAGGCGTTGGTCCGCTCCGTGACGCGCGAACCGGTGAGCTGGAAGGCGAGGGCGTCGGGCACGAGGAGCGCGGTGTCGGCCACGTCGAGGTGACCGTCCCGGCGGTCGGCGGCCAGCTGGTACAGCGTGTTGAACGCCAGGAACTGCAGCCCGTTGCGGGTGTAGAGCTCGTCGAACCCGGCGACGGCGTGGACGGCCTCGACTCCGCCGGCGGTGCGGTCGTCCCGGTAGTGGAACGGCTCGCCCAGCATCCGGTCGCCGCGCATGAGGACGTAGTCGACCGCCCAGGAGTCGATCCCGACGCTCGCGATGGCCGACTCGGCGTGGACCGCCTGCGCCAGTCCGTCCAGGGCGTGCGCGAGCAGACCGGTGAGGTCCCAGTGCAGTCCGGAGGCGAGTCGCACGGGGCCGTTCGCGAACCGCGCGATGTGGTCGAGGTGGAGGGTGTCGCGTCCGACGTGCCCGACGATGACCCGGCCGCTCGTCGCACCGAGGTCCACGGCCGCCACGGCGCCTCCGCGCCCGGCGGCTCCCCGCGGCGCCTCGGCTCCCCGCGGCGCCTCGGCGCCGCGGGGAGCAGGGGAGGAGGTCATCGCAGGAAGGCGGCCGCGACGCCGGAGTCCACCGGGATGTGCAGGCCCGTGGTGCGGCTGAGCTCGGGGCCGGTGAGCACGTACACCGCGTCGGCGACGTTCTCGGGGACGACCTCGCGCTTGAGGATGGTGCGGTTCGCGTAGAACTGACCGAGGTCCTCTTCGTTCACGCCGTAGGTCTTGGCCCGGTTGGCGCCCCATCCTGCGGCGAAGATGCCGGAGCCGCGCACGACGCCGTCGGGGTTGATGCCGTTGACGCGCACACCGTGCTCGCCGAGCTCGACCGCGAGGAGGCGGACCTGGTGGGCCTGGTCTGCCTTGGTGGCGGAGTAGGCGATGTTGTTCGGGCCGGCGAAGACGCTGTTCTTGGAGGAGATGTAGATGACGTCGCCGCCCATCTTCTGCGCGACGAGTGCCTTCGCGGCGGCCTTGGAGACGAGGAAGGAGCCCTTGGCCATCACGTCGTGCTGCAGGTCCCAGTCCTTCTCGGTGGTCTCCAGTAGCGGCTTGGACAGGGACAGGCCCGCGTTGTTGACGACGAGGTCGATGCCGCCGAAGGCGAGCACGGTCGCGTCGATCGCGGCCTGGACGCCGGCGGCGTCGGCCACGTTCGCGGCCACGCCGATGGCGACGTCGGTGCTGCCGAGTTCGGCGGCGACGGCCTGCGCCTTCTCCAGGTCGAGGTCGGCGACGACGACGCAGGCGCCCTCGGCGGCGAGGCGGGTGGCGATGGCCTTGCCGATGCCGGATGCGGCGCCGGTGACGAAGGCGATGCGGCCCTGGTGCGACTTCGGCTTCGGCATGCGCTGCAGCTTCGCCTCTTCCAGCGCCCAGTACTCGATGCGGAACTTCTCCGCATCCGAGATGGGCGAGTAGGTGGAGAGGGCCTCGGCGCCGCGCATCACGTTGATGGCGTTGACGTAGAACTCCCCGGCCACGCGGGCGGTCTGCTTGTTCGCGCCGTAGCTGAACATGCCGACGCCCGGGACGAGCACGATGAGCGGGTCGGCGCCGCGGATCGCGGGGCTCTCCGCCGTGGCGTGCGCGTCGTAGTAGGCCTGGTAGTCGGCCCGGTACTCCTGGTGCAGCTCTTCCAGACGGGCGATCTGCTCCTCCACCGTGGCGGTGGCGGGCAGGTCGAGGATGAGCGGCTTGACCTTGGTGCGCAGGAAGTGATCGGGGCAGCTCGTGCCGAGCGCCGCGAGCGCGGGTGCCTTCTCGGAGGCGAGGAAGTCGAGCACGACGTCCGAGTCGGTGTAGTGGCCGACCATCGGCTTGTCGTGGCTGGCGAGCCCGCGGATGGTGGGGGCGAGCGCGGCGGCGCGGGCGTGACGCTCGGCCTCCGGGAGCGCCTCGAACCCGGCGCGGACCCCGCCGAACGGATCGGTCTTGCTGTGCTCGGCGATGTACGCCGCGGCCGTGTCGATGATCCACAGCGAGTTCGACTCCGCCTCGGCGGAGGTGTCGCCCCACGCGGTGATGCCGTGTCCACCGAGGATGCAGCCGATCGCCTGCGGGTTCGCCGCCTTGATCGCCGCGATGTCCAGACCCAGCTGGAAGCCGGGACGACGCCACGGCACCCACACCACCTTGTCGCCGAAGATGGTCGAGGTCAGCGCGTCGCCATCCGCCGCCGTCGCGATCGCGATGCCCGAGTCCGGGTGCAGGTGGTCCACGTGCGCCGCATCCACCAGACCGTGCATCGCCGTGTCGATCGAGGGTGCCGCGCCGCCCTTGCCGTGCAGGCAGTAGTCGAACGCGGCGACCATCTCGTCCTCGCGGTCCAGGCCCGGGTAGACGTCCACGAGGGCACGCATCCGGTCCAGGCGCAGGACCGCGAGGCCCGACTCCTTCAGTGTGCCGAGGTCCCCACCGGACCCCTTGACCCACAGCAGGTCCACCGGCTCGCCCGTGACCGGGTCGGTGTCGGTGCCCTTGGCCGAGGTGTTGCCCCCGGCGTAGTTCGTGTTCTTGGGGTCTGCGCCGAGGCGATTGCTGCGCGCGATCAGCTCAGCGGCGGTGGGGTTCGTCATGAGAGGGGTCCTTCTCCGTGGTGCGGATGTCGTGTCGGTGGATGCGGCGGGTGTGGCCGGGTCAGAGGTTTCCGGGTACCGGCGTCTCCACCGGGGTCCGGTCGCCGTAGCGCTCGTGCTCGATCTCCTCGAGGGTCTTGCCCTCGGTCTTCGGCGCCCAGATGGTACCGATGAGGAGCGCGGCGACGAGCAGTCCCAGGATGATCACGCCGACGGACTCGAGACCGAGGCTGGTCAGGAGGATCGGGAAGACCAGGCTGAGCAGGCCCACCATGACGCGGGCCAGCATGAACAGCATGCCCTGCGCGCTGGCGCGGTAGCGGGTCGCGAACAGTTCTGCGGTCCACAGGCCGTAGAAGGCCTGCGCGCCGAGACCGGCCGAGATACCCCACGCGACGGCGAAGAAGAGCAGCGAGACGACACCGGGAGGGGCGAAGATGAGCACCACCCAGGCCACGACGCCGAGCGCCGCGCCGCCGAAGTACAGCCAGCGGCGGTTGACGCGGTCACCGTACTTCATGAAGCCGAAGTAGGTGGCGAGGGCCGTGAGGGACCAGACCAGCACCTGCAGGAGGTTCTGGGCGGTCGGGTCCTCGAGGCCGGCGGCGGCGTACACGCGCGGCTGGAAGATCCCCGCCTGGCCGGCGACCGTGTTCCACAGGCCGTAGACGCCGAGCAGGAACAGCAGCGCTCCGTAGTTCTTGCGGTCCTTGAGCAGCCCCGCGACGCCGGAGAAGAACGAGATGCGCTCGCCCGCCTCGATCTCGGCGGCGCGCTGCGCCTTCCAGCGCGTGGACTCGGGGAGGCCGCGGCGCACCCACCAGGTGATCGCCGCGATGACGAACAGGTGGGCGAAGATGAGCCGCGAGCCCGCCAGGCCGAGCGGTCCCACGAGGACAGCGAGGAGGAAGCCGATCGCCGGTCCGATCGACCAGGCGAGCTGTGCGGTGCCGACGTGGGCCGCGCGCTGTTCGCTCGGGGCCTCCTCGGCGATGTAGGTCCACGATGCCGGGACGCCGGCGCCGACCGCGATGCCCATGAGGATCACGCCGGCCAGCAGTACGCCGAGGTTCGGCGAGAACGTCACCAGCAGCGCGCCGACCATGAACACGATGAGGTCGTACGTGTAGATGAACTTGCGGCCGAGACGGTCGCAGAGCGGTCCGCCGATGAGCGCGCCGATGGCGGACCCGAAGGCGTTGGCGGAGAGGGCGGCGACGACGCCGACCATCCCGTTGTCGAAGCCGAAGGCCTCCTGCCACAGGGTGAGGCTCGTGGCGAGGGCGATGATGGCGCCCGCTTCGATGTAGTTGGACATGGCGACGGCGATGGTCGCCTTCCATGCGGTCATGGTGCGCTTCTGCGTCTTCATGTGGTTCACGCACCCATCCGGCCTGGGTACCGCCGACGCGCTGCGCCTCGATGGTGGCCTGGTAGTCGGAGGCCGCGTAGGCGGCCATCGGATCGGCCGGGAGACCCCGGGATTCTCGCCATTCGGCCAGGGCCGGGCGGACGTCGGTGTAGAAGGCGTCCATGAAGACCGCCTGAGCGCCCAGCACGTCGTTCGCGCGCTGCGCGGCGGACAGGGCGTCGTGGTCGATGAGCAGCGCGCGTGCCGTCATCTCCTGCACGTTGAGCACGGAGCGGATCTGACCGGGGATCTTCGCCTCGACGTTGTGGCACTGGTCGAGCATGAAGGCCACATCGGGGTTGTTGAGGCCGCCGCCGCGGATGACCTCGACCAGGATGCGGAACAGCTGGAACGGGTCGGCTGCGCCCACGATGAGGTCGTCGTCGGCGTAGAAGCGCGAGTTGAAGTCGAAGGAGCCGAGCTTGCCGAGACGCAGCAGCTGCATGACGATGAACTCGATGTTCGTGCCGGGCGCGTGGTGACCGGTGTCCAGGCACACCATGGCCCGGTCCCCGAGGGTCGCGACCTGGGCGTAGGACGTTCCCCAGTCCGGGACGTCCGTGTGGTAGAACGACGGCTCGAAGAACTTGTACTCGAGCACCAGGCGCTGGTTCTCGCCGAGCCGGGCGTAGATCTGGCGCAGCGAGTCGTTCAGGCGGTCCTGGCGGGAGCGCATGTCGGTCTGGCCGGGGTAGTTGGAGCCCTCGGCGAGCCAGATCTTGAGGTCGCGGGAGCCGGTGGCGTCCATGACGTCGATGCACTCGAGGTGGTGCGCGATCGCTTTGTTCCGGATGCGGTCGTCCTCGTGCGTCAGGGCGCCGAACTTGTAGTCCTCGTCCTGGAAGGTGTTGGAGTTGACGGTGCCGAGGGCGACGCCCAGGTCCTCCGCGTGCCGGCGGAGGGCGGCGTAGTCGTCGACCTTGTCCCACGGGATGTGCAGGGCGACCGACGGCGCGAGCCCGGTCAGCCGGTTGACCTCGGCCGCGTCCGCGACCTTCTCGAACACGTCGCGGGGCGTGCCCTCGGTGCCGAACACGCGGAACCGCGTGCCCGAGTTGCCGAACGCCCAACTGGGCAGCTCGATGCTCTGCGACTCGAGTGTCGCGAGCTGTTCGGGGGAGAACAGTGTCATGTGGGGACCTTCCGGGTGGTGAATCGTTTCAAACTAACGTGCGGAACGGCGTCGTCGGTGTCCGGCGCCGGAGGGGATGGGTCAGGAGGGCTGCGTACCGGCGATCTGATCGGCGAGGTGGAAGACCTCGGTCAGCGGCGTCGCCGCCTGGTCGGGGCGACCGTCGAGGCCGACGAAGAAGCGGGACATCTCGGCTTCCCAGCGCGCCGCCACGGGGGAGGCGGCGAGGTACGCCTGTGCCGCCGCGTCGTCGTCGGTCTCGTAGTAACCGATGAGGCGGCCACCCTCGCCGAGGAACAGCGAGTAGTTGCGGCGTCCGGATGCGGCGATCTCGGCGAGCATCTCGGGGTGGACGGGGGAGTGCCGCGCCACGTACTCGTCGACGAGGTCGGGCGCGATCTGGAGCTCGAAGCAGACGCGGGTCATGGGTGCCTTTCTCGACGAAGACACCTGCCCTCGTCGTTGAGGGACCCTGCGATGAATCGTTTCAGCCCCTGTGTCAAGAGACGATATGCCGGGGTCGGCGTTCCTGTCAAACGGCCGAGAGTGTCGTCCTCCGTTCATGCTGATTCGTTTCAACCCCGGCACCGTTCAGACGGGTCATCCCCTAGAGTGCTGATGACGAAGGGGGCGTCGGGATGCAGGTGAGCGTGCGTGATGTCGCGGCCGCGGCCGGAGTATCGGTGGGCACCGTCTCCAATGCCCTCAACAAGCCCGACCGGGTCGCGCCGGAGACGCTCTCCCGGGTGCAGGCGGCGATCGAGGAGCTCGGTTTCGTCCGCAACGACGCCGCGCGTCAGTTGCGAGCCGGCCGTAGCCGCACGATCGGTCTGATGGTGCTGGACGCGCGCAACCCGTTCTTCATGGACATCGCCCGGGGAGCGGAGGAGCGTGCCGCGGAGCACGGGCTGTCGGTCCTCATCGCCAACAGCGACGATCGGGTCGACCGGGAGTCGACGCACCTCGACCTCTTCGAGGAGCAGCGTGTCTTCGGGATCCTGGCGACACCGGTCTCCGACCCCTCGCCGCGACTGGCGGGGCTGCCCGCCCGCGGCATCCCGGTCGTCCTGGTGGACCGGGCCTCGCGGGACACGACCATCCCTTCCGTGTCCGTCGACGACGTCGTGGGGGGCGGACTGGCAGCCGCCCACCTCACCGGCCTGGGCCGCCGCCGGGTCGCCTTCGTCGGCGGGCCGCTCGGGCTCCGGCAGGTGGCGGACCGGCTGGAGGGCGCGGAACGTGCGGTGGCCGAGGTCGCCGACGCCTCGCTCGAGGTGATCGGCACCCGGGCGCCCACGGTTGCCGAGGGGCGCGCCGCCGGCGAGCGGATCGCGGCCCGCCCCCCCGAGCTGCGCCCGGACGCGGTGTTCGCGGCCAACGACCTGGTCGCCCTGGGGCTGCTGCAGAGTCTCGCCGGCAGCGGCGCCCTGCGGATCCCCGAGGAGATCGCGATCGTGGGCTACGACGACATCGACTTCGCCGCCGCGGCGGTCGTGCCGCTGAGCTCCATCCGCCAGCCCGCCGCACTCATCGGCCGGCGCGCGGTGGAACTGCTCCTGGCCGAGGGGACCGACGCCGGGCTGGACCGGCAGGTGCGGTTCGAACCCGAGCTGGTGGTGCGGGACTCGACCCGCGGCTGAGGCCGCCTGCCGGCCCACCTCCCGCGCCGCATCCCGCTCCGCATCCCGGCCCACCTCCCGCGCCGCGCCCCGGCGTGCGCACGACGCCGTCGCGTGTGCCCGGTGTGTCGGCGCCCGTGACCGGCGCGCCCTGCGGCGGCTCGTGCACACGCCGCGCTCAGTGCAGGGCGATCGTCTCGACCGCACGATGCCGTCCCCGCATGAACGCCAGCGCGTGGCGGCCGAGGTCCTCGTTGTCGTCCCAGAGGTTCCGCCACACGCCCAGCGTGTTGCTCAGGTTCGGGTCGACGATGGCGGTGGAGAAGGACTCGAACACGATGGGGCCGTCGTACCCGATGTGCGCGAGGGCGCGGAAGGTCGCGTCGAAGTCCACCGTGCCGGTGCCCAGGTACCCGCGGTGGCTCTCACCGATGTGGACGTAGCCGAGCATCGGTGCGGCCTCGAGGAACGGCTCGAACATCCCCGACTCCTCGATGTTCATGTGGTACGTGTCCAGATGCAGCCGGATGTTGTCGTGCCCGATCTCGCGGAGGTAGACGACGCCCTGGCGGGCGGTGTTGATGATGTTGGTCTCGTACCGGTTGACCACCTCGAGAGCGAGGACCACTCCGGCGGCCTGCGCGTGGTCGGCGACGCGGCGCAGCACCTCGATGCCGTTCCGGCGACCGGATTCGGTGGCGGGAGCCTCGTGCTTGCGCATCGCGCCGTAGATCACGCCGGCGAGGTATCGCCCGCCGAGCGCGGCCACGACGTCGACGGCGCGGAGGAGCAGCCGCTCCCCGGCGGCGACCCTGTCCGGGTCGTCGCCGCTGATGTCGGTCGCGGCGCTCAGTCCGAGCGAGGCCGTCACGGTGACGCCCTCCTGCTCGACGACGGCGCGTCCGGCGTCGACGTCGAAGGCGAACGGGTCGAGCAGCGGGATCTCCAGGATGTCGAAGCCCGCCTCGGCGTTCTTCCGCACGGCGTGGCGGAAACCCTCGGCGTCGAAGGTTCCCGACCAGACCAGCCCGTGCGACCCGAATTGCGTCATGTGTCGCTCCTCTCGTCCGCGTCGACGTCGACGCCGTTGGATCCGGTTGCCAGACGATACTGCGTGGGGTTTCGTGCGTCAACGGTGTGGGTTTCGCACGAAACCCGGATGCAGCTTCCAGAGCATTGACGAGCCTTTCGCCATGCATTAGCTTCCCCGTTACACGACCCCCGGCACCGTGGCCGGGGGCGGCGAAGGGCGGGGTGGCTCGGTGGAGATCGACAGTGTCGTGCGGGTCGACGGCATCCTCGCGGCGCTCGAACACCAGGGACAGGTGTCCGTCAGCGAGCTGGCGCAACGGTTCGGGGTGTCGGCGGTCACCATCCGGAAGGATCTGCACGCGCTCGAACGGCGCTCGCTCCTGCAGCGGGTCCGCGGCGGTGCGCGAGCGGCCGCCCCGGCGGAGGAGGGCTCCTTCGCCGACCGGCTCAGCCGGGGTGTCGCGGCGAAGAAGGCCGTGGCCCGGCACGCCGCTGCGCTCGTGCGCAACGGCGATGTGATCGCACTCGATTCGTCGACCTCCGCGTACTTCCTCGCCCTCGAACTGCTCGGGCACCGGGACCTCGTGGTGGTGACCAACTCCCTGCGCAGCGCCACCGTGCTCGTCGAGGAGTCGAACGCGACCGTCGTGCTGATGGGCGGAACCATCCGTCGCACCTCGGCATCGACCGTCGGAGACGTCTCCGAGGTGCTCTCCGGACGGGGCCGGGTCGCCCACGCGTTCCTGGGCCTGGCCGCACTGTCGATCGAGCGCGGTCTGCTGGAGTTGTCGGTCGCGGAGGCGGAGAGCAAACGCGTCATCGTGGATGCCGCGCGCGAGGTCGTGGGCCTGTTCGACTCGGGCAAGGCCGACGGATTCGGCCTGCACAGCTTCGCGGCCACCGGCCGGGTCACACGGCTCATCACCGACACCGGCTTCTCCGACGAGGACGCCGCGCGTTGGCGGGAGGAGGGCGTGCAGGTCGATCGCTGTCCTGTACATCCGGGGGGACGACATCCGGACGAGGTCGGTGCGCCGATGGTGGAGGTCGGCTGAGAAGCGGCCGGCGTGGAAGCCGGCTCCGGTCGCGGCGACGCCGCCGTGGCATCCCTTCAGAGAGGAAGACACACATGCGAAAGAAGCTCATAGCGCTCGGCACGCTGACGGTCGCGGCATCGCTCGTGCTGGCGGGGTGCACGTCCCGTGACACCGGCGGCACCGCGGACACCGGGGGAGCGGACGCCGGTGGCGACGGCGACGTCACGGTCGCGTTCGTGCCCAAGCTCCAGGGGATCCCCTACTTCGAGGCGATGAACACCGGCGGTCAGCAGGCGGCGGAGGAACTCGGCTTCGAGTGGCTCTATCAGGGCCCCACGACGGCGGATGCCGCGGCCCAGGCCGACATCGTCCGCTCGTTCATCCAGCAGGGCGTCGACGTGCTGATCGTCGCGCCCAACGACCCCGATTCCATGGCGCCGCTCCTCCAGGAGGCGGCGGACGCGGGCATCAAGGTGGCCACCAGTGACACCGACGCACCCAACTCGGTGCGGGAGGTCTTCGTCAACCAGGCATCGGTGGAGGGCATCGGTCAGGGGCTGACGGATGCGCTGCTGGAGGCCATGGGCGGCTCGGGGAAGTATGCGATCGTCTCCTGCGGTGAGACCGCGGCCAACCTGAACGCGTGGATCGAGGTGCAGGAGGCCTATACCGCGGAGGAGTACCCGGACGCCGAGATCGTGGACATCGTCTACGCGGGCGAGGACCAGGCTGCCGCCACCGCGATGGCCACCGATCTGATGAACGCGCACCCGGACCTCACCGGTCTCGTCGGCGAATGCACCTCCTCGGCGCCGGGCGTCGCGCAGGCGGTGCGGGATGCGGGAAAGATCGGGCAGGTCTTCACGGTGGGGCTGGGCACCCCGCAGTCCATGAAGGACTACCTCGAGGACGGTTCCTCGTCGGCGTCCATCCTGTGGAACGTGGAGCAGCTCGGATACCTCACCGGATGGGCGGGACTGCAACTGGCGGAAGGGAACGGGTTCCAGGACACGAACGACGTGAGCGAGGAGCTCAGCGCGGTCGAGTACTTCCCGGACGAGAAGCAGCTGCTGCTCGGCCCGGCCCTGCGGATCACCACCGAGAACGTCGACGAGTTCGACTACTGAGCAACCGGTACGGGGCGGGCCCGTGCCCGCCCCGCACCTCCAGAAGATCGGAGCACCGTGCCTGGAACCACCGACCCCGCGCCTCCGGGCGCGGCGCGTATCGAGCTCACCGACATCCACAAGAACTACGGGGGTGTGCGCGCCATCCGCCACGCCGACCTGATCGTCGCCCCCGGCGAGGTCCACGCCCTCGTGGGCGAGAACGGAGCCGGCAAGTCGACCCTGATCAAGATCCTCTCCGGTGCCGAGCGGGCAGACGGCGGCACGATCCGCTACGACGGGCGGGACGTCAGCATCTCGTCCACATCCGATGCCATCGGCCTCGGGGTGCAGACGGTCTACCAGGAGCCGCAGCTGTTCCCGGAGCTGTCCGTCGCGGAGAACGTCTTCGTCGGGCGGGAGATCACCCGGGCGGGGCGCATCGACTGGTCTGCGCAGGCCGAGCAGATGCACACCCTCCTGGCGACCGTGGGGCTCCCCGACCGGGTCTCGACGGTCCCGGTGGGACAGCTCTCCATCGCGGAGCAGCAGCAGGTGTCGATCGCGAAGGCGCTCGCCGCCGAGGCCTCCGTCCTCATCCTCGACGAACCGTCCGCGATCCTCACGGACAGTGAGATCGAGGTGCTGTTCGCCGTGATCCGGCGCCTGACCGGGACCGGGGTCTCGGTGATCTACATCTCCCACCGCCTGGACGAGCTGTTCCGCATCGCCGACCGCGTCACCGTCATGCGCGACGGCCGGACGATCACGACGCGCCCCATCGCGGAGCTCAGCGTCCGGCAGATCGCGGAGCTCATGGTGGGCGGAATCGTGACGGCCTCGCGGCGCGACGATGCCGCGGCATCGCGCGGCGCGCCCGTGCTGCGGCTCGAGTCGCTCGCGAGCGGTGACCGCTTCCACGGGGTCGACCTGCAGGTCGCCGCGGGTGAGATCGTCGGAGTGTACGGGCTCATCGGTTCGGGGGCCGGGGATGTCGCCGCCGCCGTGTACGGAATGGTCCCGGTCACGGAGGGCACGCTCTGGTACGACGGTGGCGCGCGACGGTTCGCCAATCCTCGGCAGGCCAAGCGCGAGGGGATCTCGATGCTCCCGGCCAACCGGTCCGCGCAGGGATCCTTCGCCTTCCAGTCCATCGCCTTCAACATCACCATCGGCGCGCTCGGCGTCCTCAGCGCTGTCCGCGGCTGGGTGAGCGGCCGGCGGGAGACCGCCATCGCAGACGACATGATCGCCCGGCTGTCGATCAAGACCCCCTCCGCGCGTCAGCCGATCTCGGCGATGAGCGGCGGCAACGCACAGAAGGTCATCCTCGCGCGCCAGCTCGTGCAGCCCCCGCGTCTGCTCGTGCTGGCCGAACCCACCCAGGGGGTCGACATCGGTGCGAAGGAGGAGATCCACCGGATCGTCTCCGGACTCGCCGACGACGGCGCGGCCGTCCTGGTCACCACGAGCGATCTGGGTGAGGTGCTGCGGATCTCGGATCGCATCCTGGTGATGCGGGAGGGGCGGATCGCGGCCGAGTTCGGACCGGATGCATCGCAGGTGCAGATCCTCGCGGCCGCGGCCGGCGACGAGCGCGCACAGGAGGCCGCGGGGCTCGCCCCCGTCGATGCGGATGAGCAGGAAGGGGCGGCGGGATGACCACCATCAGACCCGAGACCGGACCCGTCGTCCAGGCTACGGCCCGCCGCATCCTCCCTCCCGCGGTCACCGGGCAGGAATGGGTGCTGGTGGGGGTGATCGCCGCGCTGTGGGTCCTGCTCGGGATCTTCACGCCGGCGTTCCTGAGCCCGGGGTCCGTCCAGCCCCTCCTCGTGGCGGTCGCCCCGATCGCCCTCGTCGGGGTCGGGATGACCTTCATCATCCTGACCGCCGGCATCGACGTCTCGGTCGGCGGCGCGATCATGGTCTGCGCGGTCATCACGGCGAAGCTGATGGTGGGCGCCGACGTGCCGCTGGTCGTGGCGGTACTGGTCGCGGTCGTCACCGGCACACTGCTCGGGCTGCTGAACGGCTTCCTGATCGCGTACGGGCGTGTGCACGCCATCATCATCACCTTCGGCACCGCGAACCTCTTCCAGTTCCTCGGCCTGCGGATCTTCGGTTCGTCCACGGTGAACGGCATCCCCTCGACGCTCGAGGCGTTCGGGCGGGGCGAAGCCGGCCGCACGTTCGGCATCCCGCACAGCTTCGCGATCACCGTCGTGGTGGTCGCGCTGGCCTGGTGGTACCTGCGGTACACCCGGGGTGGTCGTCATCTCTACGCGATCGGCGGCAACGAGAACGCCGCCCGCCTCGCCGGGGTCCGGGTGCGCCCGCGGGTGATGAGCTCCTACGCCATCACGGGCGGGCTGGTGGGACTGGCCGCGTGCTTCATCATCGCTGCGGGGACGTCTTCGCTCGACCAATCGGTCGGGGCCGGTCGCGAACTCGCGGTGATCGCCGCCGTGGTCATCGGGGGCACATCGATCCTCGGCGGACGCGGCTCGGTCGTGGGCACCCTGTTCGGCGCGATCCTCGTCCAGACCGTGCTCAGCGGCGTGACCCAGCTCGGCTGGCCGTCGCAGCTGGGCTTCCTGTTCGTCGGACTATTCATCATCGTGGCGGTCGGCACGGATCTGCTGCGCGAGAAGGCGAGGAAGAAGAAATGAGCGCTCCCCCTTCGACACCGCCCGTGGATGCCACGACCGCGACGAACGTCGTCGATCCGCCCCGATCCTGGGCGAGCCGGGCGCTGCAGGCGCTGCTCACGCAGCGGATCGTGCTGCTCGCGGTGCTGATCGTGATCCTGCTGGGCGTCATGACCATCCTGGACGTCAGCGGGCTGCTCAGCGGGTCCTACAACGCGGACTACCTGGCGGCGGCGCTCATCAGCGCGGTGCCGCTGGCGCTGCTGGGTCTCGCGCAGCTCATCGTCATCACGTCCGGGCGCGGCGGGATCGACCTGTCGGTCGGGTCGATGGTCTCCCTCACCGGCATCGTCTTCGGCTACCTCTACGGCATCCTCGAACTCCCGCTGGTCGTCGCGATCGTGATCACGGTGCTCGCGGGGGCCCTGGCCGGAGCCGTGAACGGCGTCCTCGTCTCCTACATCGGCTTCCCCGCGCTGATCGCGACGCTCGCGACGTTCTACATGTACCGCTCGCTGGCCCTCGTGGTCAGCGGGCAGAAACCCATCAACGCGCCGGCGATCCAGCAGTTCTACGATGCCGCCCGCGCGGTGGAGCTACCGGTCATCGGTGGCGTGCTGCCGCTCGTGCCGCTGGGGGTGTTCACCTTCCTGCTCCCCGCGATCGTGCTGGTGTGGCTGGGGATGAACAAGACCACATGGGGGCGGCGGGTGTACGCCATCGGCACGAACGACGTCGCCGCGGTGTGGGCCGGACTCGGCAACAAGTCGACGCGGGCGAGCGCCTACGTCCTGTCCGGGGTGATCTCCAGCGTCGTCGCGATCTACACGGTCGCGCAGTTCGCCTCCGCGCGGCCGGATGCCGGGACGTCCGGGAACGGGATGGCCCTGCCGGCCATCACGATCGCCGTCCTCGGCGGTGTAGCGATCACCGGGGGCATCGGACGGGTCGCGGGGGTGGTGCTGGCCGCCCTGCTGATCGTGTGGCTGAACGCCGGCATCCTGCTGCTCGTCCCCGGCAACGAGGGGTCCCAGTTGCAGTTGTTCGCGCTCGGTGCGGTGCTGGTGTTCGCGGCGCTGTTGAACGGCCTCACCAAACGCAAGTACGGCGGCATCTGAGCGGTCGCCGGGGCTCGGCGCCGCGGGACGGCGACTCGACACCGTCGAGCGCACCCGCAGGGTGATCGTGCCGGGACGGCGACCGCCCGTCTCAGCGGCGACGGGTAGGCATGATCAGCGACGACCCGGTTCGACGATGGATTTGATCGTGCGCGGGTCGGCCGTGGACTCGAGCGCGGTGCGGACGTCGCCGAGCCCGAACGTCCCGGTCACCATCCGGTCGAGGTCGACGCGTCCGCTCGCGACGAGCGCGATCGCGGTGGGCCAGGTGTTCGCGTACCGGAAGACCCCGGTGACGACGAGCTCCTTGTTCTGGATAGCGATGATCGGCAGGGGGACCTCGGGCAGTCCCATGCCGACCAGCACCGCGCGGCCCGAGGGGCGCAGCGCCGTGATGCCCGCCCGGACGGCGGATGCAGCGCCCGAGGCATCGACGAAGGAGTCCACGCCCTCGATGGCAGCAGCGAAGTCCGGTGACGCCGGATCGACGGTCGCCGTGGCGCCGAATGATCGTGCGGCTGCGCGGCGGTCCTCGGCGATGTCCGAGACGATGATCTCCGAGGCGCCGTACGCGACCGCGACCTGCGCGATGGCGATGCCGACCGGGCCGGCGCCGGTGATGAGTACCCGATCGCCCGGGGAGAACCCTGCCTTCCTGGCCGTGGCGATGGCGACCGACAGCGGCTCCATGAGTGCCGCCGCGTGATCGCTGACCGTGTCGGGGACGGCGTGGGCGAAGTGGCTCTGGATCGTGACGTACTCCTGGAAGGCGCCGTCGGTGCCGGGAACCGCGTAGAACTCCATGTGCGGGTCGAGGTTGTACTCGCCGCGCAGCGTCTCAGCCGAGGTCGTCGACGGATGCTGCGGCTCGATCGAGACGCGCTCGCCGACGCGGGACGGGTCGACATCGGCGCCGACCGCCACGATCGTCCCGCCCGATTCGTGGCCGAGGACGAGTGGTTCCTCGACGACCCAGTCGCCGAGGTGGCCGTCGGTGAAGAAGTGCACGTCGCTGCCACACACGCCGACCGCCGTCACCCGGACGAGGACCTCATCGGCTCGCGGGGTAGGCACCGGGCGTCGCTGGACCTCGATCTCCTGGCGGCGCACGAGCACCGCAGCGTCCATCTGCTCGGGGGTGCGGTCCGGGGTGCGTTCAGTCACGGCGATCTCCTTCGAATCGTCGGCGACACGCGGGTCGCGTGCGGGTTTTGACACTGAAATGTGATGTTCCTATGGTGTATCTCACGTAGTTACGTGACAAGATCACAGGAAAGATAACACAGGCGGTCGGGCCGACCTGCCGGACATCGTGCTCCGGCCGGATGCAGGCGAGAACGTCGACGACGCCGCGCCTCATGGTTGGCGCCGAGACACAAACGGGAGCGATGATGCGCGCAGTTGTATTCACCTCGGAAGGCAAGTTGGCGCTCGAGGAGCGGCCTCAGCCGACGCCCGGGTACAAAGAGATCCTGATCGAGACCGCTGCAGTCGGCATCTGCGGCACCGACACCCACGTGTTCGACGGCGAGTTCGAGGGCACGGTGTTCCCCCTCGTGCCCGGCCATGAGGCCACGGGCACGATCGTGGCGCTCGGCGAGGGGGTCAACGACGGTGTGTTCGATTTCCACGTCGGCGACCACGTCGCAGTCAACCCGAGCACGACATGCGGCGAATGCGAGTTCTGCCAGAACGGCCACCAGAACCTGTGCCGCTTCTGGAACGGACTGGGCGTCGTCGCCTCCGACGGCGCATCGCAGCAGTACTTCACCGCGCCCGCCGGCAACGTCTACAAGCTGAAGCCCGAGACGGACCTTTATGAGGCGGCGCTGATCGAGCCGCTCGCGTGCGCCATTCGCGGCTGGGATGTGCTGCCGCGTCGCCTGGGGGACCACGTGCTCGTCTACGGCGCAGGGACGATGGGGCTTCTCATGGCGCAACTCGCCGGCAAGGCCGGGGCAGCGACGGTCACCATCGTCGACCTCAACGAGGCGCGGCTTCAGACCGCCGCCGAGTGCGGCATCGAGCTGCGCTACACGAGCGCTGATGACGCCGACCGCGAGAAGTGGGACGTCGTCATCGACTGCACGGGCAACATCCGCGCGATCGAAGACGGGCTCACGCGCGTCAAGCCCGCCGGGTACTTCCAGGACTTCGGCGTCGCACCGGCGGACAAGACAGCACAGTTCTCGCCCTTCCGGGTCTACCGCGATGAGATCACCATCGTCGGCACGATGGCGGTCTTGAACTCGTTCGGCCGTGCCGTGGAGCTGTTCGAAGCGGGCGCCATCAACGCCAAGGCCATGATCAGCCACTCGTTCACCCTGGACGACTACGACCAGGCGCTGGAGATGTTCCGCCGCGGAGAAGGGCGCAAGCTGCAGATCCGCCCGAACGACACCGAATCGCGGGTGTTCCTGTGACCGCCACCGCACAGCGGGCCACGCCCCGTAAGGCCCTGTCGCCAGGAGCCAAGCGCGGCATCTGGATCGGCGTGATCGTCCTGGTCATCCTGGGCGTCGTGCTCGGCACCCGGGTCGTCTCGAACGACGACCCGCTGCTCCAGGGCACCGAGGAGTTCGACCCGGCGACGTTCGGCGCGGAGAACTTCCCCGGGGTGCAGGAATCGATCGCCGAGCGCGCCACCGACGCGGAGACGCTCGCCGCAGCGATCGCCGAGGATCCCGCCGCCGCGGCCGAGGAGTACGCGACGGCGAGTTCCGGCGGTCCGGTGTACAGCGTGACCTTCACCGGCACCGTCGGCGAGGGGACGTCCGGCATCTACGAGGTCGAGGTCGAGGGGCTGCCCGATGACGTGCTCGTGCGCGTGCAGACCGGACCCGCCATCAACGGCACCGAACTGCGCGACGCGACCGGCGAGATCACGTTCGGGCAGTTCACGAACCAGATCGATTACCAGAACGCGGCCGCCGCGCTGAACGAGGAGCTCAAGAAGGCGGTGCTCGCGAACATCGACAACGCCGCGCTCCAGGGCAAGACCATCACCGTCACCGGCGCATTCACCCTGATCAATCCGAGTTCGTGGCTCGTGACTCCCACGGAGATCGAAGTCTCATGAGCGCCGATGACGTGGTCCTCGAGGCGCGAAACATCGTCAAGACGTACGGCGGGACGCGCGCGCTGAAAGGCGTGAACTTCGAGATCCGCCCGGGCACGGTCACCACCCTCTTCGGGGAGAACGGCGCGGGCAAATCCACCCTGATGAAGATCCTCTCGGGCGTCGAACAGCCGACTTCCGGGGAGATCATCCTCGACGGGGAGCCCGTCGTGTTCGCCTCGACGACCGACGCGCGGGACCGCGGGATCTCGATCATCCACCAGGAGCTGAGCCTCGCGCCGAATCTGTCCGTGCGGGACAACATCTTCATGGGGCGGGAGATCACCGGACCCTTCGGAGTGGACTACGCGGAGGAGACCCGCCAGACGCGTGCGCTGCTCGACGAGATGCAGCTCGCCATCGATCCGGACACCCTCGTCGCCGATCTCCGTGTGGGTCAGCAGCAGATCATCGAGATCGCCCGTGCCCTCTCCGTGAACTCCCGCATCCTCATCATGGACGAGCCGACGTCGGCGCTCGCCGCCGCAGAGGTGGAAGTGCTGTTCGGCATCATCCGCGACCTGCTCTCGCGCCGCGTCGCGATCGTCTACATCTCGCATCATCTCGAAGAGGCCTTGGAGGTCACCGATCACGCGGTCGTACTCCGAGACGGGACGATGACCGCCCGCGGTGAGCGCGCGGACATCGACCTGGAATGGATCGTCCGCAACATGGTCGGCGACAACTTCGATCTCGGTTCACCGCCCACCGGGTACGACTTCGGCGACACCGTTCTGAGCGTGAAGAAGCTGCAGATCGTCGACCGGGAGAACCCTGAGCGCACGATCGTGAACGGGCTCGACCTGGACGTGCGCGCCGGCGAGGTCGTCTGCATCTACGGACTCATGGGTGCAGGACGCACGGAACTCCTCGAGGCCATCGCAGGCAAGGAGGAGGTCGCCGCCGGCGACATCCTCCTCGACGGCCGCTCGATCCTCTCCGACACCATCGCCCAGCGCATCGACGACGGGGTCGGCCTCGTTCCGGAGGACCGGCAGCGCGACGGGCTGGTGCAGACGTTCGACGTGGGTACGAACCTGACCCTCGCGAGCCTCGACCGCAGCCTCGTGAGGGGCGCGATCTCACGACGGAGCGAGAAGCGGCGTGCCCTCGACCTGATCAACGCCGTCACCGTCAAGACGCCCGGTCCGGACGCACCGATCGGTTCGCTGTCCGGTGGCAACCAGCAGAAGGTCGTGATCGGCAAGATCATCGCGACCGAACCGCGCGTCATGCTCCTCGACGAGCCCAGCCGAGGCATCGACGTCGGGGCCAAGGGTGAGGTGTTCCGCCTTCTCGCCCAGCGCGCCAGCGAGGGTCTGGCGGTCGTGTACTCCACCTCCGAGGTCGGCGAATGCTTCAGCATCGCCCACCGGATCATCGTGATGCGCCGTGGCCGGATCTCGGCCGAGTTCACCCCGGACGCCACGAAAGACATGATCATGGCCGCCTCCGGCGAAGCCGTGGCCGACTGAAGCCCTCCAGAACGGATCGGACAATGACGACGACAACGACCACCATCCTCGAGAACAGGAAGAAGTTCTCGCTCGCCAAGCTCCTGCTGGAGGGGCGGGCCTTCCTCGCGCTCATCCTCATCATCGTGGTGTTCTCGCTCCTTTCGCCCAACTACCTCACGGTGGGCAACGTGCTCATCATGGCGTCGCACGTGGCGATCTACGCGCTGCTCGGGCTCGGGATGCTGATGGTGATCCTCAACGGAGGCATCGATCTTTCGGTCGGCTCGACGCTGGGATTCTCGGCGGTCATCGCCGGATTCCTGCTCCAAGGCGTGCCCATCGAGATCTTCGGCGTCACCCTCTACCCGAGTGTGCCGGTGGTGGTTCTGCTCTCCTGCGGAGTGGGCGCGCTCGTCGGCCTGGTCAACGGGATCCTGGTGGCGCGGTTCAACGTCCCACCCTTCGTGGCGACGCTCGGCATGCTCTATGTGGTCCGGGGCTTCGCGCTCCTCATGACCAACGGGCTCACGATCAACGACCTGGCCGGGGAGCCGGAGCTCGGCAACACCGGTTTCGACTGGCTCGGCTTCAACCGCATCCTCAACGTTCCCATCGGTGTGATCATCATGGGTCTGGTCGCCATCGCGCTGGGCTATGTATTGGGACGCACCAAGTTCGGCCGCTGGCTCTACGCCTCCGGCGGCAACGAACGCGCCGCGGAGCTCTCCGGTGTCCCCGTCAAGCGGGTGAAGGTCTACGTCTACGTCATCTCGGGCGTGTGCGCGTCCATCGCCGGACTCATCCTCGCGTCGACGCTCACCAGTGCCAGCCCGACGGCGGGCAACACGTACGAGCTCACCGCCATCGCCGCGGTCGTCATCGGCGGGGCAGCCCTCACCGGCGGACGCGGCAACGTGCGGGGCACGCTGCTCGGGGCCTTCGTGATCGGCTTCCTGTCGGACGGGCTCGTCATCGTCGGCGTCTCCGCCTACTGGCAGACCGTGTTCATGGGTGCCGTGATCGTCATCGCCGTGCTCCTGAACACGCTGCAGTATGGCCGGCGCCGTCGCCCGGCCGCCCCTGCTTCTCCCGCACCCTCGACGCCGGCCCCCGTGCCGGCGGGCTCGGGATCCAACTCGTCGGGACAGGGATCTTAGGCCACGGCCGGATCCGTCACCGCGAAATCGGCATCGAAGACCGCTGCCGATCCTCCAAGAAAGGACAAATCACATGGTGCGCAAGAAGGCGCTAGCCGTCCTCGCAGCTGCGGGCGCGCTCGTCCTCGGCCTGACCGCTTGCTCGGGCGGAAGCTCGAACGAATCCACCGGCGGTGCTGCGGCGGGATCGGGCGAGGCCGGGGGTCTCATCACGATCATCGTCAACGACCCCGCCAACCCGTACTGGAAGACCGAGGGGGACATCGCTGCGGCGACCGCCGAGGAACTCGGGTACGAGGCGACCGTGGGCGCCCACAAGGGGGACGCCAACACGGAGAACACCCTCATCGACACGGCGATCTCGAACAAATCCGTCGCCATCATCCTGGACCCGGCGAACGCCGACGGGTCGGTCGCCGCGGTGAAGAAGGCGACGAACGCCGGCATCCCCGTGTTCCTGGTCAACGCCGAGATCAACGAGCCGGGCATCGCGAAGGCACAGCTCGTCTCGAACAACGCGCAGGGTGCGGCCCTGGGCGCCCAGGAATGGGTGCGGCTGATGGGCGACGCCGGTGACTACGTCGAGCTCTTCGGCGCACCGTCGGACAACAACGCCCAGACCCGGTCGAACGGCTACACCACGGTGATCAGCCAGTACCCCGGACTCGTCCAGGTCGGCAAGGAGGTCGCTGACTGGGACCGCACGAAGGGTCACGACAAGATGCAGGCTCTCCTGCAGGCGAACCCGGCCATCAACGGTGTCATCTCGGGTAACGACGAGATGGCGCTCGGCGCGATCGCCGCTCTCAAGGAGGCCGGTGCGCTCGACGGCATCGTCGTCGGTGGCTTCGACGGCTCCCCGGATGCGGTGGACTCGATCAAGGCCGGCGAGCTGGCCTACACGGTGCTTCAGCCGGTCGCCGTCTTCTCGGAGGAGGCGGTCCGTCTCGCGGACACGTTCATCCGGACCGGTGAGGCGCCCGAGACCGAGAAGCAGGCGTTCGACTGCATCCTGATCACCTCGGAGAACGTCGACAAGATGACGGCTCCGTTCACCTACACCGACTGAGCTCGGTCCACACAGGCCGTGCCGTCCGCACGGCCTGCGACGGGGGCGGGTGTTCCGCATCCGTCCCCGTCGCATCCACTTCACCAGAGGCATCATGAGCTACGTACTGAACGACCCGGCGGATTTCGCCGATGAGGCCGCTGCGGGATTCGTCGCAGCCCACCGTGGCCTGGTCCGTCGCGTCCCCGGCGGCGTCGCCCGCGCGACCGCGACGCCGAGCGGTCAGGTCGCCGTCGTCATCGGCGGCGGGTCCGGACACTACCCGGCGTTCGCCGGCCTGGTGGGACCGGGTCTCGCCCATGCGGCCGTGATGGGCAACGTCTTCGCCTCGCCGAGCGCGCAGCAGGTCTACAGCGCAGCGAAGGCGGTGGCCACCGACGCGGGCGTGCTGCTGAGCTACGGCAACTACGCGGGCGACGTCCTCAACTTCGACCAGGCCGAGGCTCGGTTGAACGCGGAGGGGATTCCCTGCCGCACCGTGCGGGTCACCGACGACATCTATAGCGCCGGTCCCGACGAACGGGAGAAGCGCCGCGGCATCGCCGGGGACCTCGCGGTCTTCCGAGCCGCGGCGTGGGCTGCCGAGCAGGGATTCGACCTCGACGCCGTGCACGCTGTGGCTGCGCGGGCGAACGAACGAACGCGCTCGTTCGGTGTCGCCTTCACCGGGTGCACACTGCCCGGAGCGAAGGAGCCCCTGTTCACCGTGCCGGCGGGCCAGATGGGTGTCGGAATGGGCATCCACGGCGAGCCGGGCATCGATGTGCGCCCCCTTCCGACCGCCAAGGAACTCGGCGCGCTCTTCGTGGATGCTCTGCTCGATGAGCGACCCGCCGACATCCCCGGAGCGCACGGCGCCAGGGTGGGGGTCATCCTGAACGGTCTCGGCGCGGTCAAGTCCGAGGAACTGTTCGTCGTGTACGCCACGGTCTCCCAGTTGCTCGAAGACGCCGGGGTCGTCGTCGTGGAGCCGGAGATCGGTGAGTACGCCACCAGTTTCGAGATGGCGGGCGTCTCGCTCACCCTGTTCTGGCTCGACGAGGAGCTCGAACGTGCATGGAGTGCGCCCGCGTACACCCCGGCCTACCGGAAGGGCGCGCGAGACCTGACGGGCATCGCCGCCGGTGACGAGGCCATCGACGAGACAGAGGCCGACATCCCGGTCGCATCCGCCGGTTCCATCGCTGCCGCGGAGACGGTCTGCGCCGTCATCGATGCGATCCGGAACGTGATCGACCGCGAGGCCGAGGAATTGGGGCGGCTGGATGCCGTCGCCGGAGACGGCGATCACGGCATCGGTATGAAACGTGGCGCCCGAGCCGCCGCAGAGGCCGCGCGAAAGGCAGGTGCGGCCGGTGCCGGCGCCGGGACCGTGCTGAGTCTCGCCGGAGACGCCTGGGCGCATCGCGCCGGTGGCACCTCCGGCGCGCTCTGGGGAGCGGGACTGCGTGCCGCCGGCGAGCAGATCGGCGACCAGGACCGCCCGGACGCGGCGGTCATCGCCCGTGCAATGGATGCGGCGCGCGCGATCGTGCAAGGGAACGGCAAGGCCCAGGTCGGCGACAAGACGCTCGTGGACGCCCTCGTCCCCTTCGTCGACTCACTGGGCGACGCCGTGTCCTCCGGTCTTCCCCTCGCCGATGCGTGGGCCGCCGCCGCCGGTGAAGCCGAGAAGGCCGCCGCCGCCACCGCCTCGCTGGTCCCACGCATGGGCCGCGCCCGGCCGCATGTGGAGAAGAGCATCGGCACCCCCGATCCCGGGGCGGTTTCGTTCGCCCTTGCGATGACCGCCGCTTCGGCCGTCCTCGCGCGTTGAGAGAAAGCAGGAGAGTGACATGACCCGCCAATGGCGCGTGGTCGTCGGTTGCGACGACGCCGGATACCAGTACAAAGAGGCCCTCAAAGCGGATCTCGAGAAGGACCCACGGGTCGCCGAGGTCATCGACGTGGGTGTCGGCGCGGATGGACACACTCCGTACCCCAGCATCGCGATCCGCGCGGCAGAGAAGGTGCGCGACGGTGAGGCGGACCGCGCCCTCCTCGTCTGTGGCACGGGTCTCGGCGTGGCGATCGCGGCGAACAAGGTGCCGGGTATCCGGGCGGTCACGGCGCATGACAGTTTCAGTGTCGAGCGCAGCGTTCTCAGTAACAACGCACAGGTGCTGACGTTCGGTCAGCGCGTGGTGGGGATCGAGCTCGCGCGGAGACTGGCGCGCGAGTGGCTCGGCTACGAATTCGACGAGAGCTCTGCCTCCGCGGAGAAGGTCGCCGTGCTGTCGGAGTACGAACAGACCGGCAGCTGTGGTTGACGAACCGCTCAGTCGCCCGCCGCTGACACTGGGAGTCAGCCTCAAGCTCTATCTGGATGTCGCCAGTACGGAGGAGTGGGCGAGGCGGGTCGCCGACGTCGCCCGGAGCAGCGCTGCCGTCCGGGATGGGCGCGTGCGACTGTTCGTCATGCCGTCCTTTCCCGCCATCCCGTCCGTCCGTCAGGCTCTGCTCGGCAGTGCGGTGGAGCTGGGGGCGCAGAACCTGCACTGGGAGGATCGCGGCCCCTACACGGGTGAGGTCAGCGGAGCGGATCTGAAGGCGGTCGGCTGCACCCTGGTAGAGGTCGGCCATGCGGAGCGGCGCGAGCACTTCGGTGAGGGGCCGGACGTCGTGTGCCGGAAGCTCGTCGCCGCCGTGCGCAACGGTCTGACGCCGGTGCTGTGCATCGGCGAGCGGGGGGAGGTCTCGGCTCCGGCGGCAGCGGAGGAGTGTGTCGATCAACTCGAGTCGGCCCTGGCCGACCTCGCCGACGACGCGGCCGCCGATGTCATCGTCGCGTATGAGCCGGTGTGGGCAATCGGGCGTCCGGTGCCGGCGACGACAGGTCACATCCGCGACGTCGTCGAGGTGCTGCGGGCCCACCTTGGAGCGGATCCGCGGATCGCCAGCTCGTCGGTGATCTACGGTGGTAGCGCACAGGGGGGAATGCTGAGCGAGCTCGGCGAGGCGGTGGACGGGTTGTTCCTCGGTCGCTTCGCCCACGATACGGGTGATCTCGCCGAGATAATCGACGAGGCCGCCTCGCTCCGCTGAGCCGGAATGGGGGAGGACCATGGGTAGCGACCAGCAGGAGGTGCCGGATCTTCTGAACGGTTCGCGGCAGCGACGCCAGGCGGCCAGGCAGCGGGCGATCACCGAGGCCGTCATGGCTGCCGGCGCGCTTCGGATCGAGGAGCTGGCCGACCGGTTCGCCATCAGCCAGATGACCGTGCATCGCGACCTCGACGAGCTGGAAGGGCGGGGCCTGCTCCGCAAGAGCCGCGGTGTGGCGACCGCGCTGTCCACCGCACTGGTCGAGTCCAGCGACGTCTACCGCTCCGGGCGGCAGTTGCCGGAGAAGGAGGCCATCGCGCACGCGGCGATGGAATTCGTGGAGCCGGGTCAGGCGATCATGCTGGATGACTCGACGACGACCCTGCACCTGGTTCCGCATCTTCCGGCGAAGAAGCCGCTCACCGTGATCACGAACACGCTGACGATCATGAACGAGCTGAAGGCCACGAACGGGATCACCCTCCTCGGGCTGGGGGGGCAGTACTACAACTGGTGCAGCGCATACATGGGGCGGATGACCACCACGGCCATCTCCGCGATGCGCGCCGACCTGTTCGTGATGTCGACCGCTGCGATCACGGACGACGTGTGCTTCCACCAGACGCTGGAGACCGTGGACGTCAAGCGCGCGATGTTCGACGCCGCCAGTGTCCGTATCCTGCTTGCCGACCACACCAAGTTCGCCAAGCGGGCACTGCACGCCATGGTCCCGCTGGCGGATTTCGATGCTGTCATCGTGGACTTCGCGACGGATGCCGCGCACGTGAAGCGGCTGCGCAGCGCCGGTGTGAACGTCGTCGTCGCGCGCCGCGGTCCCGTTCCGCGCTGACGTTCGCGGCATCTGAGCGGCCGCCGGCCCGTCCCGCGAGTGCACGACTTCCCGGCGGGCGGCCGTCCCGGCGTCAGGGGGTCGTGCGCTCCGCAGGGGTGCGTGCACTCGGCGCGGGACGCCCGCGACGCCGTTCCGGGATGCGGATGGGCGTCGTGCTCATCACCTCGTCGCTGAACTCCTCCGGGGCGATCACGGCGACGGGGGTCGTCTCGTCGATCGTGAGCCGGAACCGGCGTGCCGTGTCGCGTCGGACGCGTCCCGAGACCAGGAGCCAGGTCACACCGACGGCGCAGGCGGCGAGCCCGGCGACGCCACCGAGGACGATCGCCGACCGGGGGCCCCAGGTGTCCGCGACCCAACCCGCGATGGGCGCACCGATGGGGGTGGCACCCATGAGGACGGCCATGTACAGCGCGAGGACGCGGCCGCGGACCGCCGGGTCGGTGGTGGTCTGCACGTAACCGTTCGCGGTGGTCAGCAGGGTCACCGTCATGAACCCGACGAACACGAGCGCCGCGGCGTACAACGGGTAGGTGGGCATCATCGCGGAGAGGATGGAGAACACTCCGAATCCGCCTGCGGCCATCATCGCCACGCGCATCCGGGCCTTGTCCCTGCGTGCGGACAGCAGGGCGCCGGCGAGGGAGCCGATCGCGAGGATCGAGCTGAGCACTCCGTAGCCGTCGGCGCCTTGGCCGAATTCCACCGCCATCGTCGACGCGAAGATCGGGAAGTTCATCCCGAACGCGCCGATGAGGAACACGATGACGAAGGTCACGATGAGATCTGGCCGCCGCGCGACGTAGCGGAACCCGTCCGCGAGCCGCGCGGCGCCCGGGGCGCGCAGGCGCGGGATGAGCTCGTGCCGGCGGATGAGCGCGAGAGCGACCAGCATGGCGAGGAACGTCGCGGCGTTCGCGATGAAGACCCATCCGGTGCCGACCAGCACGATGAGGAATCCGGCGACCGCGGGGCCGAACAGCCGGGCGCCGTTGAACCCGGCCGCGTTCAGCGCGACCGCGTTCGCGGCGTAGTCCCGGGCCACGACGTCCGTCACGAACGCCTGGCGCGCCGGGGCGTCGAAGGCGTTGGTGATGCCGAAGCCGAGAGCGAAGCAGAACATCATCGGCAGCGTCATGACACCCGACAGCAGGAGGACGCCGACCGCGACCGCCAGTGTCATCAACACCGTCTGGGTGATCATGAGCAGGCGACGCCGGTCGAAGCGGTCGGCCACCCAGCCGGTGATGCCGACGAGCAGGAGCGGCGGACCGAACTGCAGGGCCATCGTGATGCCCATGGCGGTGGCGTCGTTGTCGGTCAGCTGGGTCAGGACCACCCAGTCCTGGGCGGTGGCCTGCATCCAGCCACCGATGTTGGAGACCAGCGCGCCGAGGAACCAGATCCTGAAGTTGTAGAGCCGGAGCGAGCGGAACATGGCACTCATCTGTCCGCCACCTCCCGCAGCACGGGGATGGCCTGCGCAAGCAGATCGCGCTGCGCCGGGGTGAGGTCCGCCAGTGCCCGCTCGAGCCAGGCATCGCGGCGGCGGCGCGTCTCCTCGACGACGGCGCGGCCGGCATCCGTCAGGGTGATGTTGACCTTCCGCCGGTCGTCCCCGTCGGGCGTGCGCACCAGGTACCCGGACTCCTCGAGGCAGTTCACCGTCCGGTTCATGGACGGCGCGGTCACCCGTTCGCGCGCGGCGAGCTCGCCCAGTGTGTGCGGACCGTAGACGCCGAGATTCGCCAGGACGGCGAACTGGCCGTCGCTCATGCTGTCGACGGCGCGCTCGGCGCGCAGGCGCCGGGAGAGCTTGAAGGTGGCCATCCGCAGGTCGGCGGCGGCGTGACCGATGTCGGGGGAGGCGAGTTCCGGGGGTGTGGTCATAGATTACTTAGCATAGCTCATTAGTCATGCTAAGTAAATGAGCGCCCGCCCAGGCGGACCCACCTGCGCGGGCGCTCAGGACGGCTCGGACGAGGCTTCGGCGGGTGCCACCGAGACCTCCTCCGGGGGACGCCGGCCGAGGCTCACGGTGGTGACCAGTCCGACGGCCAGGAAGGCGGCGGCGGTGAAGGCGGCGTAGCGGGTGCCGTCGGAGAACGCCGTGGCCGCGGCGTCCGCCGCCTCCGCCGTGTCCGGGTTCTCGGCGAGTCCGGCGATCGCACCTCCCGCGGAATCCACGACCGCCGCGACGATCTGATCGCGCTGCTGCGCCGGCACGCCGGCGTCGTCGAGGGACGCGGTGAGCGCGGCACCCGTGCTCGTGAAGAGCACGGTGCCGAGGATCGCGACGCCGAGCGCCGAGCCGACCTGCCGCGAGGTGGACTGCGTCCCGGAGCCCTGTCCGGACAGCTCGACGGGGACGTCCTGCAGGATGACGCCGGTCAGTTGTGCTGTGGCGAGACCCACCCCGAAGCCGTACACGAACAGTGCCGGGATGAGCCATCCCCACGCGGCGTCGGGGGAGACGATCAGCGCGATCCACAGGATGCCGATGATCTCGGCGACGAGGCCCATCCGGACGACCGTGACCGGGCGCACCTTGCCCGACATCGCTCCCGCGAAACCGCTCGCGAAGAAGGAACCGACCGCGAGGGCGACGAGCATCAGGCCCACCTGCAGGGCGTTGAACCCGAGCACGAACTGCAGCCAGAGCGGCAGCGACAGGATGACGCCGAACTCGCCGAGGGAGACGACCAGGGCCGCGATGTTGCCGCCGCGGAAGCTGGGGATGCGGAAGAGTGAGAGCTCCAGCAGCGCGGACTTCCCGCTGCGGGTGCGGTACACGCTCCAGGCGAGGAAGAGCACGAGCGAGACGAGCGTGATCGCGAAGGCGACCGGCACGGGGGAGAGGTCCCAAGGCCAGGTGAAGGAGCCGAGGGTGAACACCTCGTCGACACCCCACCACCCGTAGGTGCGCCCCTCGATGAGTCCGAAGACGAGCGTGCCGAACAGCAGGACCGACAGGACCGCGCCGACGAAGTCGATCGAGCGCCGACCCGGTTCGCGGGACTCGGGCACCGTCAGCAGGACGCCGATCAGGATGATGATGCCGAGCGGCACGTTGATGCCGAAGGCCCAGCGCCAGGAGAAGGCCTCGGTGAGCCAGCCGCCGAGGAGGGGGCCGAGGGCTGCCATCCCGCCGATCGTGGAACCCCAGACGGCGAAGGCGATGCCGCGCTCGCGGCCGCGGAAGGTCGCGTTGATGAGGGAGAGCGTGGTCGGCAGGATCATCGCGCCGCCGACTCCCTGGACGAGCCGGGAGAGGATGAGTGACTGGCCGTCGGGGGCCAGCGCGGCGAAGACGGACGACAGCGCGAAGAGGACGACCCCCATCAGCATCAGTCGCCGGCGGCCGAAGCGGTCGGCGAGGGAACCGAACAACAGGAGGAGGGACGCGAAGACCAGCGTGTAGGCCTCCTGCACCCACTGGACCTCGGTCGAGGTGATGCCCAGTTCGTCGACGATCGACGGCACGGCCACGTTGACGATCGTGGAGTCCACGATGATCAGCGATACGGCGATGCTGATGAAGACCAGGCCCGCCCAGCGGCGGCGTGACATATCGGCCATGAGTATCTCGCTTTTCTAGCTAACCGTGCGCAAGAGTACACCCCCCTCGTTTGGCGGTCGCCCCTAGACTCTGCGCATGCCGGAGTTCATCGACGCCTACGGGGTGCCCATCACCTACGACGTGTATCCGGCGGCCGGTACGCCGCGCGCTGTCGTGCAGCTCCTACACGGGCTCGGCGAGCACGCCGGACGGTACACCCGCCTCGCCGAGGCGCTCGCCGCGGACGGTTACGTCGTCTACGCCGATGACCACCGTGGTCACGGCCGCACCGGGATGACCCAGTGGGGCGACGCCGCGCGCCTGGGCAGACTGGGGCAGGGCGGCCACCGGGCGGCCGTCGACGCCCTGTGGCAGTTCTCCCGGCTGATCCGTGCCGAGCATCCCGACCTTCCCCTCCTGCTGATCGGGCACTCCTGGGGGTCGTTCCTCTCGCAGATCCTCCTCGATCGTCATCCGGAGGCGTACGACGCGGTCGTCCTGTCCGGATCAGCGCTGCGCTGGCCGGGAAGCCTCAACGCCGGCGACCTCAACCGGCCATGGAAATCGGCGGACGCCACCGGTGCCGAGTGGCTCGCGAGCGACACGGAGGTGGGCCGGGCGTTCATCGCCGACCCGTTGACGACCTCGGAGCCGCTGTTGCGGCTGTTCGGACCGATCGATGCCGTGCGGTTGTTCGGCCGGCCGCGGAATGACCTCGGTCACGACGTCCCGATGCTGCTGATGGTGGGCGGGGAGGACACGGTCGGCGGTCCCCGCAGCGTGCACATGCTGGCCAAGGCGTACCGTGAGCGGTCCGGCCTCGGGGACGTGACCACGCTCGTCTATCCCGGTGCGCGCCACGAGATCTTCAACGAGGTGGGGCAGGCGGAGATCCGCGCTGACCTCCTCGCCTGGCTCGACAGGCGTTTCCCGGCCCGGGACTGACCGCTCCCCGCCGTCCCGGCACGCCTAGGCTGGAGTCATGCACGGCGAATTCAAGGTGCCCGGCGGGAAGCTCGTGGTCGTCGATCTGGACGTACGGGACGGGCGGATCGCGGACTTCCACCTCGCCGGCGACTTCTTCCTCGAACCCGACGATGCGCTGCAGGACATCGACGCGGCGGTCACCGGGCTGCCGGTGGAGACGGATGCGGCCACGATCGCCGCGACCGTCCGCGCCGCGCTCCCCGAGGGTGCTCAGCTGCTGGGTTTCACGCCCGAGTCCGTGGGGACGGCGGTGCGCCGCGCCCTCGTCACCGCGCCCGGGTGGAAGGACTTCTCCTGGGAGGTCGTGCACGACCGCCCGGTGTCGCCGCGGATGAACCTCGCGCTGGACGAGGTGCTCACCGCCCGCGTGGGAGACGGCCGCCGCGCGCCCACCCTGCGGCTGTGGGAGTGGAACGAGTCCGCCGTCGTGATCGGATCCTTCCAGTCGCTGCGCAACGAGGTCGACCCGGAGGGGGCGGCCCGGCACGGCTACGACGTGGTCCGGCGGATCTCCGGCGGCGGCGCCATGCTGATGGGCGCCAACTCGATCATCACGTACTCGCTGTACGTGCCCGCATCCCTCGTGGCGGGGATGACCTTCGCGGACTCCTATGCGTTCCTCGACGATTGGGTGCTGCAGGCGCTGCGCTCCCTGGGCATCGAGGCGACCTATCAGCCGCTGAACGACATCACCTCTCCCTCCGGCAAGATCGGCGGCGCGGCGCAGAAGCGTCTCGCGAACGGTGGCGTCCTGCACCACGCCACGCTCAGCTACGACATGGACGGTCAGGTGATGACCGAGGTGCTCCGGATCGGGCGGGAGAAGCTCAGCGACAAGGGCACCGTCTCCGCCGCCAAGCGCGTCGATCCGCTCCGCAGCCAGACCGGCCTTCCCCGCGAGGCGATCATCGAGCGGTTCATCGACACCTTCTCGAACCTCTACGGAGCCGTCCCCGGACATATCACCGAAGAGGAATACGCCGAGGCCGAGGCGCTGGTGGCGCAGAAGTTCGCCACCGACGCGTGGCTGCGCCGCGTTCCGTGAGCGGGGCCATCGCCATCCACCCTGGCGACAATCTGGACGTCGCCCGGAGGCTCCCGGACGGCGCGTTCACCGTCGTCTACCTCGATCCGCCGTTCAACACCGGACGCACCCGGACCCGTCTGGCGGGGGCGCCGACCGGAGGACCGCGGGCCGCCTCGCGTGCCGCGCGTGCGGTTTCCGGGGACGCGCCGGAGACGGGAGCCGATCTGCACCGCGGCTTCCGCGGGCAGGGGTACGCGCGCCTGCGCGGGGACCTCGGCGTGTACGACGACACGTTCGAGGACTACTGGTCGTTCCTGGAGCCGCGTCTGCTCGAGGCGTGGCGCGTCCTCGCGCCCGACGGCACGCTGTACCTGCATCTGGACTACCGCGAGGTGCATTACGCGAAGGTGATGCTGGACGCGCTGTTCGGCCGCGACCACTTCCTCAACGAGATCATCTGGGCCTACGACTACGGGGCCAAGACGAAGCGGCGCTGGCCCACCAAGCACGAGACGATCCTCGTCTACGTGAAGGACCCCGACGCCTACTGGTTCGACGCGGATGCGGTCGATCGCGAGCCCTACATGGCGCCCGGGCTCGTCACCGCGGAGAAGGCGGCACGGGGGAAGCTCCCCACGGACGTCTGGTGGCACACGATCGTCCCGACGACCGGGCGGGAGAAGACCGGCTACCCGACGCAGAAGCCCGAGGGGATCCTCCGCCGGATGATCCAGGCGTCCAGCCGCCCGGGCGACGCGGTGCTGGATCTGTTCGCGGGCAGCGGCACCACCGGAGCCGTCGCCGCGGCGCTCGGCCGCCGTGCGGTGCTCGTGGACGACAACCCCGAGGCGATCGAGGTCATGCGTCGGCGCTTGCCGGATGCGGTGGTCCTCCCCGGTCCGTGAGCGGTCAGCCGAGGGCGGCTGAAGCGTAGCCGTCGCGGATCACCGCGGGCCCCGGGGCGGGGTCGTCGAACACCCGGGTCGTCCGTTCCGGTTCGCGCCAGGGTTGCCAGTCCTCGGTGTGGTCGCGCACGAGGCGGACGGCCGCCCCGTGCATCGCGTCGGCCAGGGCCTGGGGCGGATCGTCCCCCGTGATGGCCGTCACGCGATCGGCATCCAGGCAGTCGAACCAGAACGGCACGTCCAGGCAGTGGCCGGCCCAGCCGATGACGGGGGAGGCCCAGGAGAACCGATACGCCCACGTCGGCGCGGCGGCTTCCCGGCGGGCCCGCAGGACGCGGGCGACGAGGGAACGGAAGACGCGGTCGGAGACGTAGCGTCCGAGCAGTCCTGCGGTGCCGCGGCGACGCTCGATCGGGTTGGCCCTGAGGTAGGCGCGGCGGTCCTGTCCGCGCAGGCCCAGCATCCCGAGGCCGAGGTCCCTCGGGACGAAGCGAAGCATGCGCTGCATCCGCATCGTCACCATCGTGAACTCGTCGTCGGCGGCGCCGATGAGCAACGGCTTGTCGGACCCCACGCCGGCCGCCAGGGAATCGACGGTCGGGCGGGTGAGGAGTTCGCCGTCGATCATGGGTCCCCAGGCGAGGTTGCGGAGCATCTCTCGGACGGACGCGAGGCGGTCGCGGGAGGGGGCGTGCGCGGCCCGGTCCTGCAGAGCGTGCAGGGTCTCCTCGTCGACCGACGCGAACCCCGACCGATCCGCCGTGACGCCCGCCAGCGCCGCGAGCCGTGCCGCGCGGGAGCGCGCCTCGTCGGCGGGGACGTCGCCGATCGCCGCGGAGACCGACCAGGCGGCGTGGAAGAGGTGCTGTGCGGTCGGCATCCCGAGCAGGGTCAGCACGGCGCCGCCGCCGGCGGACTGCCCGCCGATCGTCACGCGGTGCGGGTCACCGCCGAACGCGGCGATGTTCTCCTGTACCCACTCCAAGGCGGCGAGCCAGTCGCGGACGCCCCGGTTGCCGGGTGCTCCGTCGATGTGGCCGAACCCGTCGAAGCCGAGGCGGTAGGAGATGGTCACCACGACCACGCCGTCCCGGGCGAAGCTCGCACCGTCGTACCACGGGCTGGCCGGGGCACCCGAGACGAACGCGCCGCCGTGGATCCAGACGAGCACGGGCAGCGCCGCCGCGGCATCCGTGGACGGGGTGAAGACGTTCACGTTCAGGGTCGCGTCGCCGGGGACGGACGGCTCCGGGATGAGCGTGATCCCCGCGTCGCCGCGCTGCGGGGTGGGTCCGTAGGCGGTGGCGTCCCGGATCCCCGGCCACGGCTCCGGAGGAACGGGGGCCGCGAAGCGCAGGTCCCCGACCGGCGCCTGGGCGAACGGGATGCCGAGGAACGCGGCCGAACCCGGTCGCTGGATCCCGCGGACCGCGCCCGCTGCGGTGTGCACGACGGGCGGTTCGGGTGTCACGGTGCTCCTCGGGTCGGCGGGTGGGTCGCCGGCCGGCGGTGGCCCCGGCGTGCGGGCCTTCGGTGCGGCGAGCGATCCGCCGCCAGGATAGTCGGCCGGAGGTGGGTGTCGGCTGCATCCGCCCCTCGTGGACGCGGCCCGGACGCGCGTGGTTCGCAGGGATGCGCCGGAAACGTGCGGGGTTGGCGCGATCCTGCGGAGTACGGATCCGGCAGTGCCCGACCGGCGGGTGCTCAGTCCCGCCTGGCGCCCGAGCCCGCGCGCACCGTGAAGATGTGCGGGGCGGTGTGGCCGGCGGCGGTGAACGCCGTGCGCACGGCATCCGCCACGGCATCCCGGAGCCCATCCTCGACGAGCGCGATCGCCGCGCCTCCGAAGCCGCCGCCGGTCATCCGGGCGCCGAGGGCGCCCGCCGCGAGGGCGGTGTCGACGGCGGTGTCGAGCTCGGGGGTGGAGATCTCGAAGTCGTCGCGCATGGACGCGTGCGAGGCCGTCAGCAGGTCCCCGATGGCGCGGGGCCCCTGTTCGCGCAGCGTGCGCACGGTGTCCAGCACGCGCTGGTTCTCGGTGACGATGTGACGCACCCGCCGGAACGTGACGTCGTCCATCCTCGCCTCGGCGGCGGGGAGGTCGGTCAGCTGGACGTCGCGCAGGGCCGGCACGCCCATGAGCTGCGCGCCCCGCTCGCAGGACGCGCGGCGCTCGCGATAGCCCCCGGTCGAGTGGGCGTGCGAGACCCGGGTGTCGATCACCAGGAGTTCGAGGTCGTTCGCGGTGAAGCCGAGGTCCACGACGTCCGTGTCCAGCGTGCGGCAGTCCAGGAAGATCGCGGCGTCCTCGCGGCCGAGCACCGAGGCCATCTGATCCATGATGCCCGTGGGTGCGCCGACCGCCTCGTTCTCGGCCTTCCGGCCCGAACGGGCGAGCGCCACCGGTTCGAGCTCCAGCGCCCAGGTGTCGTTCAGGGCGTATGCCGTCGCGCTCTCGATCGCAGCGGATGACGACAGTCCGGCGCCGACGGGGACGTCGGAGGCGATCGCGATGTCGACGCCGGTCACCGCGTCGGCGGCTCTCCCGGCGGCGTGCAGCAGCGCCCACGCGACTCCGAGCGGATAGCGGGACCACTCCGGCACCTCGTCGCGCGCGTCGGGGAAGAGGGCATCGAGCGCGTCGAGCGGGACCTCCACCGGGACCTCGTCGAAGGTCGAAACGACGCGGATGCGTCCGTCCGCGCGCCCTCCGAGGGCCACGTGGGTTCGGTGCGGGATGGCGAAGGGCAGCACATAGCCCTCGTTGTAATCGGTGTGCTCGCCGATGAGGTTCACCCGGCCGGGCGCCGACCACGACCCGTCCGGCTCGTGCCCCGTCATGCGGTGGAAGAGGTCTCGGGCGGCGGCTGCCGCATCCGTTCCGGTCACAGCTGGACTCCTTGGATGGCGTCGCGGAGACGGGCGGCCGCCGCTTCCGGCGGGACGTCGCCGATCCAGGCGCCCATGGCGGCCTCGGACCCCGCGAGGTACTTGAGCTTGTCCGCGGCGCGCCGCGGCGAGGTGAGCTCGAGGCGGAGGCGGGCACCGGCGCGTCCGACGTGGACCGGGGCCTGATGCCAGGCGGCGATGTACGGGGTCGGGGTCTCGTAGAGCGCGTCGACCCCGCGCAGGAGCCGCAGATAGAGCGGCGCGAGTTCGTCACGCTCCGCAGCATCCGTCTCCGCGAAGTCGGCGACGTGACGGTGCGGGACGAGGTGGACTTCGAGGGGCCACCGCGCGGCGAACGGGACGAACGCCGTCCAGTGCTCGCCGCGGAGGACGACCCGCTCGCTCGCGGATTCGAACGTCAGGATGCGGTCGAACAGGTCGTCGCCGGTGCGTTCGAGCGCGGACAGGAGCCGGTGCGTGCGCGGGGTGACGTAGGGATAGGCGTAGATCTGCCCGTGCGGATGGGGCAGGGTGACGCCGATCTCCTGACCGCGATTCTCGAACGGGAAGACCTGCTCGATCCCGGGGAGCGCCGACAGGGCAGCCGTCCGGTCGGCCCACGCCTCGATCACGGTGCGCGCCCGGGTGACGGTCTGGGTCCCGAAGGAGCCGGTGTGGTCGGGGCTGAAGCACACCACCTCGGTGCGTCCGACGGATGTGCGGGTCCGGCCGAGTCCGTACTCCGCGAGGTCCGCCAGTCCGAGCGGCGGGTCGGTCGCCGCGGGGGCGTCCGCCGTCGCTTCCGCGAGGGCGGGCCCGAAGGACGGCGACTTGTTCTCGAACACGGCCACGTCGTAGCGCGAGGGGATCTCGGACGGGTTCGTCGGGGTCTGCGGCGAGAGCGGGTCGAGCTCGGCCGGGGGGAGGAACGCGCGGTTCTGCCGATTCGCGGCGATCGATATCCAGTCGCCGGTGAGGACGTCCAGTCGCATCGTCGCGGTCTCCGGGCGGGGGGACAGGTCGCGGGCGTCCACCGAGCGCTCCGGCCCGAGCGTCGTCCCCGGGTCGTCGAAATAGATGAGCTCGCGCCCGTCCGCCAGGCGGGTGGTGCGCTTCACGACGCCGCCGCCGAGGGTCGTGGTCGCCATGGAGATGTTCACGATAACACGCTACATTCCGTGCATGCTATCGTCAACACAGGGAGTGAACGGGAGAGTCATGGCGCGCGTGTCGATGGCGGATGTCGCCGCCCGGGCGGGTGTTTCGGCGCAGACCGTCTCCCGCGTGGTCAACGGCAGTCCGCGCGTGGATCCCGCCACCCGCGAGCGGGTCGAAGAGGCCATGGAAGCGCTCGGCTATCGCATGCACCGGGCAGCACGGGCGCTCCGCACGGGCCGGACGCGCACGATCGGCCTCGTCGTGTCCACGCTCGCCTCGGTGGGCAACTCGCGCATGCTGCAGGCCATCGCCGAGGCCGCCGGTGCGCGGGACTACGCGCTCGCGATCGTCACCGTCACCGGCACGAGGGCGGTGGCGGAGGGGTTCGCGCACCTGCACGACCAGGGCGTCGACGGGGCGATCGTGCTGAACGAGGCGACCATGCTCGCCCGCGACACCGAACCACCCGCGGGACTGGGCATCGTCGTGGTGGATTCACCGCCGGACGACCGCTTCGCCATCGTGCAGACCGACCATGCCGGGGGCGCGCGGGATGCGGTGGCGTACCTGCTCGAACAGGGGCACGACACGGTCCACCACCTCGCCGGACCAGCCTCGTCCTTCGCCGCGGCGGAGCGGGAACGGGGATGGCGCGAGGCGCTCGTGGGAGCCGGGGCTTTGGTCCCGGAGCCGGTTCGCGGGGACTGGACCTCGCACTCCGGATACGCCGCCGGCGGGGCGCTCGCGGCCGCATCCGCCGTCTTCGTCGCGAACGACCAGATGTCGCTCGGGCTGCTGCGGGCGCTGGCCGAGGCCGGTCGGCGCGTGCCGGAGGACACCGCGGTGGTGGGGTTCGACGACGTCGTGGATGCGGCCGACTACCGCCCGCCGCTCACGACCATGCGGCAGGACTTCGACGCGCTCGGCGCGCAGGCGGTGGCGGCGCTCGTGGCGATGATCGAGCGCGGCGAGCCGCCCGCACGGGTGACGGTCCCCGCCACCCTGGTGGTCCGCGCCAGCGCCTGACCCTGCGGGGCGCCGGGCGGGTGCACTGGCCGTCCCACTCCGCCGTGCACAACGGCGGAGATCGAGCGCGGCGCGCCGTGCCTGGGCCGGCGGTGGCGGGGTGTCGGTGACGAACTGTGCCGTTGTGCCCCCGGTCGGCGTGTGCGGCTGTGCGCCCGGTGCCGGACCCAGGTGGGCCGCGCCGGGTCGGAGCCGTCAGGGTGCGCAGCATCCGGGTGCACAACGGCGGAGATCGAGCGCGGCGCGCCGTGCCTGGGCCGGCGGTGGCGGGGTGTCGGTGACGAACTGTGCCGTTGTGCCCCCGGTCGCCGTGTGCCGTTGTGCGCCGACCGCTGGATGCGGCTACGCGCCGACCGCCCGGACCACCGGACGCGCCGGTGCGCGCGGGCACACCCCCGGCCCGGCGGCGGGGGTCAGGCCCGGCGGCGGGCTTCCCAGCCAGAGCGCACCATCTCGTCCACCGTGTGACGGTTGGCCCACTCCAGATCCCGCGCCGCGAGCTCGCCCGTCGCGACGATCCGGTCCGGATCGCCTGCGCGGCGCGGACCGATCTCGGGCGTGAAGCCGATGCCGGTCACCCGCGCCATGGCGTCCATGATCTCCCGCACCGACAGACCGTTCTGCGACCCGAGGTTGTACGCGGGCTCGACCGGCTCTCCGGCGGCCAGCCGACGCGCGGCGACGGCGTGGGCTGCGGCGATGTCCGCCACGTGCACGTAGTCCCGCACGTTCGTGCCGTCGGGGGTGTCGTAGTCGTCGCCGTTGATGCGCGGGGTCTCCCCGGCCAGCAGTTTCTCGAACACGATCGGGAACAGGTTGTGCGGGCTCGTGTCGTAGACCGACGGGTCGCCCGACCCGACGACGTTGAAGTACCGGAGCGACGTGTGGCGCAGCGGCAGCGCCGAGTCGGCGGTGGCGACGGCCTGGTCGCGGATCAGCCACTCGCCGATCAGCTTCGACTCGCCGTAGGGGGAGGCGGGACGCTTGGGCAGGTCCTCGGTCACGAGCGGCACGTCCGGGGTGCCGTAGACGGCCGCACTGGAGGAGAAGACGAGCTTGTCCACCCCTGCATCCGCCATCGCCGCGAGCACCACGCGGGTGCCCTCCACGTTCTGCTCATAGGTGTGCAGCGGGCGCTGCACGGAGACGCCGGCGTACTTGTATCCCGCGACGTGGATGACGCCGGTCACGGCGTGCTCTCGGAGCGTCTGCTCGACGAGGGCGCGGTCCAGGATGCTGCCGCGGACGAACGGGACGCCCTCGGGGACGAAGCCCTCGTGGCCGCTGGAGAGGTCGTCGATCACGACGGGCGGCAGCCCCGCATCCGCGAGCGCGCGAACGACGTGCGCGCCGATGTAGCCGGCGCCTCCGGTGACAAGCCAGGACATGTGTCTCCTCCGTGTGCCGAGCTCCTCGGCTGTTCGCGTGGCGGGCGGATGCCGGTCACGCCCTCCCATTCTGCCCGGCCGGGCGTGCCCCGCGACTCCGCCTCCCCGACCCGACCGGGCGCGACCGGGCGCACAGCGGCACATGTCGATGCCGACACCCCGGGCGCGGCGCACCGGACCCGGGGTGTCGCTCCAGATCTCCGCCGTTGTGCGGGGGGAGGGCAAGGGGATGTCGGTCGGGAGGTGGAACGCCGACGACCTCAGCAATGGGCGAGCCCGCGGCGGCCGGCCGCACAACGGCGGAGTCCGTCCGCGACACCCCGGGCTGCGGCATCCTGGGTCGGGGTGTCGGCGAGGACTTGTGCCGTTGTGCGTGTCCGGGGGCGGATGCGGGACCCGCCGCGGCCGGGCGGGGCGCCCCGACGCCCGGCAGGCGCCCAGCCCCCCGACGCCCGGCAGGCGCCCAGCGGCCCGGCGCCCAGCCGGCGCCCGGGCTACGCCCCGGCGAGAGCCTCCGTCACGACGGCGCGGGCCTCGTCCTGCACCAGGCGCAGGTGGTTCTCGCCGCGCAGCGACTCGGCGTACAGCTTGTAGACGTCCTCGGTCCCGGAGGGGCGGGCGGCGAACCAGGCGTCCGCCGTGACCACCTTCAGTCCGCCGATCGCAGCCCCGTTGCCGGGTGCGTGCGAGAGCTTCGCGGTGATCTCCTCTCCGGCGAGCTCGGTCGCGGTGACCGCGTCCGGGGACAGCTGCGCCAGCGCGGCCTTCTGCGCGGGGGTCGCCGGGGCGTCCACCCGCTGATAGACCGACGCGCCGTAGGTCGCCTCGAGCTCGGCATAGCGCTGCGACGGGCTCATCCCGGTGACCGCCTGCATCTCCGCCGCGAGCAGGCAGAGCAGGATGCCGTCCTTGTCGGTCGTCCAGACGGAACCGTCGAAGCGCAGGAACGACGCCCCCGCGGACTCCTCGCCGCCGAAAGCGACCGAGCCGTCCAGCAGCCCCGGCACGAACCACTTGAAGCCGACCGGCACCTCGTACAGCCGGCGGCCGAGCGCCTCGACGACGCGGTCGATGATCATCGACGACACGAGGGTCTTGCCGACCGCCGCATCCGCCGACCATCCCTCGCGGTGCGAGAACAGGTAGTCGATCGCGACCGCCAGGTAGTGGTTCGGGTTCATGAGTCCGGCGTCCGGCGTGACGATGCCGTGGCGGTCCGAGTCCGCATCGTTCCCGGTGAGGATGTCGTACTCGTCCCGGCGCGCCACGAGCGAGGCCATGGCGTTCGGGGAGGACGGATCCATCCGGATCTTCTCGTCCCAGTCGAGCGTCATGAACCTCCACGTCGGGTCGACGTCCGGGTTCACGACGGTGAGGTCGAGGCCGTAGTGCTCCGCGATGAGGGCCCAGTAGTCCACCGACGCCCCGCCCAGCGGGTCGGCGCCGATCCGGATGCCGGACCGCTTGATGGCCGCCATGTCGATGATGGAATCGAGGTCGCGCACGTACGCCTCACGGAAGTCGTACTGGCCGAGCGCGTCCGCGTCGATGTCGGCGAACCGGGTGCGGCGCACGCCCTCGAGCCCTCCGGCGATCAGCTCGTTCGCGCGGTCAGCGATCCACGAGGTCGCGTCGGTGTCGGCGGGGCCGCCGTGCGGGGGGTTGTACTTGAACCCGCCGTCGCGGGGCGGGTTGTGGCTCGGGGTCACCACGATCCCGTCGCTGCGGCCCGGTGCGTCCGCGGCGAGGTCGCGGTTGAAGGTGAGGATGGCGTGGCTCAGGGCGGGGGTGGGCACCCAGGAGTCGCGGGCGTCCACGCGGACGTCCACGCCGTTCGCCACGAGCACCTCGATCGCGCTGCGCTCGGCGGGCAGCGACAACCCGTGCGTGTCCCGCCCGAGGAACAGCGGCCCGGCGATGCCCTGCGCCGTGCGGTAGTCGACGATCGCCTGCGTGGTGGCGAGGATGTGGACCTCGTTGAAGCTCGTGGACAGGCTCGACCCGCGGTGACCGCTGGTGCCGAACGCCACCCGTTGGGCGGGCACGGCGGGATCCGGCTTCCGGTCGTAGTACGCGGCGATCAGCTCGTCGACGTCGATGAGGTCGGATTCTTCGGCGGGAAGTCCAGCGCGGCTCATGGCCTCAGTCTGCCACCCGTCCGCGTCGCGTGCGCGGGTCCGGGGAAGGTTGCGTGCGGGACTTCGAGGACATCGCCACCCGGCCCTATTGTCGGATCCGGGGGCATCGATCGAGAACAGGACACGCGTCGCGGTCGTCGACGACCACCAACTGGTCGCGAGGGCGGTCGGCGGTCTCATGGCGGCGGAGCCGGAGCTGGAGTTCACGCGGCACGCGCCCAGCGTCGCGAAGCTGATCGGTCCGCGCTGCGACGCCGATGTGGTCATCCTCGATCTGAGTCTGCGGGACGGGACGACCCCGGCGGAGAGCGTCCGCGCCCTGCAGGCGTGGGCGCCGAGGTGCTCGTGCTGACCTCGGCGGAGAACCCCTACCTCGTGCGGGAGGCCTCGCGGACCGGGGTGCTCGGCATCGTGCGCGAGTCCGCGCCGCGCGAGGTGCTGGGTCACTACGCCTCGGGGATGGGCGCGCGCGAGGTCGCCGCCGCGCTCTTCGGCAGCGAGAACACCGTCAACGATCACCTGCGCCGCATCCGTGCGGTCTACCACCAGCTCGGCCGTCCCGCCGGGACCAAGGTGGAGCTCTACCAGCGCGGCGGGTCCGGCCGGCCGGCGCACGGCCGCGTCGGTGACAGCCGACGGGACATCCACCGACTTCGGGGGCTGATCGGCGCGTTTCGCGACCACCGCCCCGCTCCACCCCGTCGACTCGCCAGGATCGGCGGGTCCGGCCGACCAGAATGCGCCGATCCTGGCGAGTCGACGGGTGTTCACCGCGGGGGAGAAGCGCTTCGTCACCCGCGGCGACGCGAATGCGGTCGCCGTCGCGGCGCTCTGCGGCTACGCGGGATGGATGTTCGTGGGCGCGGCTCGGGAACGGCGACCGGGGAGGACGAAGGTCCCCGTGCCGGAAGCGCGCGGCTAGGCTTGATCTCCGTGAGCAGCGAGCCCGAGGCAACGACACCCGCACGTCGGACATACAGCTACCTCGGCCCGGCCGGAACCTTCACGGAGGCCGCGCTCGCCCAGGTGCCCGAGGCGCGCGGTCAGGTCTGGAACCCGGTCCGCAATGTCGCCGAGGCCCTCGCCGACGTCGTCGAGGGACGTTCGGATGCTGCGATGATCGCGATCGAGAACTCGGTCGACGGCGGCGTCTCCACCGCCCAGGACGCACTCGCCACGATGCCGGGCCTGCGGATCGTCGGGGAGTACCTCGTGCCGGTGCGGTTCGTGCTCGTCGGGCGCCCCGGAACCACCCTCTCGGACGTGTCGCTCATCGCGGCGCACCCCGTCGCCTACGCGCAGTGCCTGCAGTGGCTGGGCCGGGAACTGCCCGCGCACGCGCACCTGCCCGCGGCGAGCAACGTGGCCAGTGCGCTCGACATGCTGGACGGGACGAGCAACGCGGATGCGGCGATCGCCCCTCCCGGCATCCTGGAGCACCACGAGCTCGAGCTGCTCGCCGAGGACATCGGCGACAACAAGGACGCCGTCACCCGATTCGTGCTGGTCAGCCGCACGGTCGCGCCGCCGAACCCGACCGGCGCCGACAAGACCTCCCTGATCGTCGAGCTCCCCGAGGAGTACCCCGGCGCGCTCATGGAGATGCTCGAGCAGTTCGCCACGCGGGGAATCAACCTGAGCCTGCTCGCGTCCCGGCCGGTGGGCGATGCGCTCGGCCGGTACCGGTTCGTCATCGACGCGGACGGGCACGTGCTCGACGAGCGGATGGCGGACGCCCTGCTGGGGCTCCGCCGGTTCAGCCCGAAGATGATCTTCCTCGGTTCCTACCCGCGGGCGGACCGCGTGATCAACCGTTACCCCGACCGGTACTCGGACGATGTGTTCGTCGAGGCGCGCGACTGGCTGCGCGGTCTGATCAGCGGCGAGCCCACCGCCTGACCCGCCCGTCCTCGGTTGCGGCGTGACGGCGCGGACGCGACCCGCTCAGTCCAGGGCCGTGGCGAGGAGTTCGAGCGTCTGCGCCCGCCCGTTCGCGGAGTCCATCGGCTCGTCGGCGTAGGAACCCGCGACCGGGGAGATCATCACCTCGTCGACCTGGTGCGTCGCCGCGAAGTCGCGGAGGGAGGATGCCGCATCCGCCGGCGTCCCGATGAACCAGGACGAGCGGGCCCAGTCCGCGAACGGGGCGCCCAGGCTGTCGACGGACTCCGCCTCGCGCGCCTGCTCCACCGTCTCGAGCGCCACGAGCGGACGGCCGGAACGCAGCCGCGCCATCATCCGCACCTGCGGCAGCGCGCGGTCCCACGCCTCCTCGGCGGTCGGGGCGACGACGGCGTTCGCGGTGACGAACGTCCGCGGCTCCGGATGCGCTTCGCTCGGCCGGTACTGCCCGCGGTAGAGCGCGAGCGCGTGCTCGAGGCCCTGGCCGGAGAAATGGTTCGCGAACACGTACGGGAGGCCGGATGCGGCGGCGAGCTGCGCCGAGTAGTCGCTGGAACCGAGCAGCCACACCTCGGGATCGCCTGTCGCCGCGGGGGTGGCGCGGAGGTCGTACGTGCCGCCGGAGGTGAAGGTCAGCGTCGCCCCGTCGCCGCCGACGAGGGCGCGGATGTCACGGATGTGGTCGGGGAACTGATCGACGTCGCTCGTCGTGCCGCTGCGGCGCAGCAGCTGTGTGATGACGGGGTCGCTGCCGGGCGCGCGCCCGATCCCGAGGTCGATCCGGCCGGGGGCGAGTGCCTCCAGTGCGGCGAACTGCTCCGCCACGATGAGCGGTGAGTGATTGGGGAGCATCACCCCGCCGGATCCCACGCGGATCCGCGTCGTCCGCATCGCGGCGGCGGCGATCAGCACCGGCGGCGTGGTCGAGGCGACGGCGGGCATGTTGTGGTGCTCGGCGAACCAGTACCGCGTGAACCCCAGATCGTCGGCGCGCGCGGCCAGTGCCAGGGACGCGGCCATCGCCTCGGCGCTCGACTGTCCGGTGCGGACGGGGACGAGATCGAGCACGGAGAGAGAGGGCGTCATGTCCGGTGCAACGGCAGGGCGGTGCGCCGGTATTCCGCGCGATCCGGGGAGCGCGGGGTGCCGGGTGTCAGCGTCCGGCTCGCTTGACGTATTCGTAGGCGTCGAGCGCCGCAGCACGGGAGGCGCGCAGATCCACGATCGGCCCGGCAGTGTCCGCGTGCTGCCCCCGGTACTCCGGTGCCCACTGCCCGACATAGTGGCCGTCGGGATCGAACTTCTGAGCCTGCAGCTCCGGGTTGAACACCCGGAAGTACGGCGCCGCATCCGCCCCGGAGCCCGCGACCCACTGCCAGTTGAACGGATTGCTGGCGGCATCGGCGTCGACGAGGGTGTCCCAGAACCACTCCTCGCCCCGGCGCCAGTCGATCAGCAGGTTCTTCACGAGGAACGACGCGGTCACCATCCGCACCCGGTTGTGCATCGTGCCGGTGCGCCAGAGCTCGCGCATACCGGCATCGACGAGCGGGATGCCGGTGCGTCCGCGCTGCCAGGCGCGAAGGCGTCCGGGATCGAGCGGGGGCCACGGGAAGGCGTCGAAAGCGGGACGGAGGTTCTGCCTGGCGAGCGCGGGGAAGTGGAAGAGCGTGTGCCAGGCGAACTCCCGCCATCCCAGCTCGCTGAGGAAGCGTCCCGGTTCCGCGTCCCCCTGCAGCGTTTCGTGCCACACCGTGAACGGGCTGACCTCGCCCCAGCGCAGGCGAGGGGAGAGACCGGACGTGACCCCTGCGGCCGGCTCGTCGCGCGCCCGGGCGTACCCGGCGAGGTCGTCGCGCAGGAAGTCGCTGAGGCGGGCGCGGGCGGCGGGCTCGCCCGGCTCCCATGTCTCCGCGAGCCCGCCGGACCAGTCCGGGCCGGTGGGGAGCAGCCCCCAGGAGGCGAGGTCCTCGGATGCCGGTGCCCGCCCGGGTCCCCGGATGGCGGCCGGTTCCGGGAGTGGGCGGCGGGGCGCCGGCGCCTGCAGGCACGCCCGCCAGAACGGGGTGAAGACCTGGAAGGGCGTCCCCTGTCCGGTCTGCACCGTCCACGGCTCGAACAGCAGGTTCGCCGCGAACGACTCCACGTCCAGGCCGGCGGCGCGGAGTCCGGTCTTCAGCGCCGCGTCGATCGTGCGTTCCGGCTCCCCGTAGCGGCGGTTCCAGAAGACGGCGCCCGCGCCGGTCTCCGCGACCAGGGCGGGGACGACATCCGCCGCGCGTCCCCGGCGCAGGACCAGGACGCCGCCGTGTTCGCTCAGCCGGGCGGCCAGGGACTGCAACGACCGGTGCAGCCACCAGCGGGCCGCGCCGCCGAGCGGGCGGATGCCCGGGGACTGCTCGTCGAGCACGTAGAGCGCGATCACGGGCTCGTCGCGGGCGACCGCGGCGCTGAGGGCAGGGTTGTCCGCGATCCGGAGATCGTCGCGGACCCAGACGATGGACGGGCGGCTCACCCTGCCATCCTGACGGTCGGCGCGCGGCGCCGGGCCGGGTTGACAGGCATCCCGCGCCGTTCGATCAGAGATCGCTGATGTCGTGTCCGGTGGGCACCGTGATCGTCAGCGCGCCCGGTTCGATCCGGGCGATGATGTGCACCGCCTCGCCGAACTCGTCGCCGTCGAGCTGCACCGGCTGGGGGCCGGCCGAGGCGATGTCGAGCGCCGTCCCGCGCGCGTAGCGGACGGCGGTGTCCCTGGTCCGCAGGGCCAGCACCCGGCGCCCCGCCCGGAACCTGCGCAGGAAGCTGTTGTCCCAGGCGACGCGTCGCCAGACGAACAGCCAGCCCCACCATCCCTTCGGCTGGAACACGACGACATCCATCGTCCCGTCCGTCACGGATGCCTCGGGGATCAGCGCGAGTCCGGCCGGCAGGGACCCGCAGTTCGCGTAGAGCACGCTCTGCACCCGGGCGGAGAGGAGGCGGTGCCCGGCCACCTGATAGACGACGCGGAAGGGCTTCGCCGTGGCGAGGGAGCGCGCGGCGCCGTCGACGTACGCGACCCAGCCGACGCTCTTCTTCAGTTGCGGGCGCGTGTTCGCGATCATGGCCGCGTCCAGACCGAGGCCGCCCATCACGACGAAGGCGTGGGTGTCCTGGGTGCCGTCGGTGCGTTGCAGACGTGCGAATCCGATGTCGATCTGCACCCGGTCTCCCACGAATGCCGTCTGGACCGCGCGTTCCGCGTCGTCGAGGGGGAGCCGCAGGTTCCGGGCGAGCAGATTGCCGGTTCCGCTCGGCACGATCGTGAGCGGGACCCCGGTGTGCGCGAGCGCCTCCGACACGGCCCGCACGGTGCCGTCGCCACCCGCGACCAGCACCGCATCCGCCCCGGCGTCGAGCGCCTCGCGCACCAGACCCTGGCCGACCTCCTCGACGGTCGTGGCCAGGAACAGCGGCTCCGCCCACCCGGCGCGCCGGGACGCGCGGATCACGTGCGCTCGGAGCCGTTCGGCGTCGACCTTGATCGGGTTGTAGATGAGCGCAGCGCGGCGCTGGCGGGCCCCGTCCGCAGTCATGCTCACACGATAGCCGTCGCGTGGACCCCGCCCGCACGCGTCGCCGGGGGGCGCAGGGCCGCCTCGGGACGTCCGGCCGGTCGAGTCCGCCCGGTCGCGTCTAGACTTGGCGCGTGATCGATCTCGCTCTTCTTCGCGACGCCCCCGAGCTCGTCAAAGCCTCGCAGGAAGCCCGAGGCGAATCCCCGGACACGGTGGATGCGGCGCTCGCCGCCGACCGCGCGCGCCGGGCCGCCATCACCGCCTTCGAGGAGCTGCGCGCCGAGCAGAACGCGCACGGCAAGAGGGTGGCTCAGGCTCCCAAAGAGGAGAAGGCCGCGCTCGTCGCGCAGGCGAAGGACCTCAGTGACCGCGTCAAGGCCGCTCAGCTGGCCGTGACCGCCGCGGAGGAAGCGGCGACCGAGGCGCTCGCCGCCATCGAGAACATCGTCATCGAGGGCGTTCCCGCGGGCGGCGAGGACGACTTCGTCACGCTGCGCACCCACGGGGACATCCCCGCCTTCGACTTCGCGCCACGCGACCACCTCGAGCTCGGCGAGAAGCTCGGCGCCATCGACATGGAGCGCGGCACGAAGGTCTCGGGCAGCCGGTTCTACTTCCTCACCGGCATCGGCGCCCGCCTCGAGCTGGCGCTGATGACCCTCGCGCTCGACCGCGCCCTCCAGGCCGGCTTCACCCCGATGATCCCGCCGACGCTGGTGCGGCCCGAGGTCATGCAGGGCACCGGGTTCCTCGGCAAGCACTCCGCCGAGGTCTACCACCTGGAGGACCAGGACCTGTACCTCGTGGGCACGAGCGAGGTGCCGCTCGCCGGTTACCACATGGGTGAGATCCTCGACCTCAGCCGCGGCGCGAAGCGCTACGCCGGGTGGTCGACGTGCTACCGCAGCGAGGCCGGCTCGTACGGCAAGGACACCCGCGGGATCATCCGCGTGCACCAGTTCAACAAGCTGGAGATGTTCGTCTACACCGACCCCGCGGACGCCGAGGCGGAGCACCTGCGCCTCGTGGCGATGCAGGAGGGGATGCTGCAGGACCTCGGTCTGTCCTACCGGGTCATCGACGTCGCCGCCGGCGACCTCGGTTCCTCCGCCGCGCGGAAGTACGACATCGAGGCATGGGTGCCCACGCAGGGCGCCTACCGCGAACTCACCAGCACGAGCAACTGCACCACCTACCAGGCGCGCCGGCTCGACATCCGGCACCGTCCGGAGGGCGGCAAGACCGCGCCGGTCGCGACCCTGAACGGGACCCTCGCGACGACCCGCTGGATCGTGGCTCTCCTGGAGACGCATCAGCGCGAGGACGGCTCCGTCACGGTGCCGGAGGTGCTGCGTCCCTACCTCGGCGGACTCGACGTGATGGACGCCATCGCGTGACCGAATCCAGGCTGCCGGCCGAGGGCGAGATCGAGGTCGAGGCCCCCGAGGAGGCCGCCGAACTCGTCGAGGACCTCGCCGAGGACCCCCGCCGCGCGGGCGGGCGGATGCTCATCGCGCTCGACATCGACGGGACGGTCGTGCTCGAGGACGAGTCGCCCAGTCCCGGGATCGTGGAGGCAGTGGCGGATGCCGAACGTGCCGGGCATCGCGTGATGCTCGCGACCGGGCGCAGCTGGGAGGCCACCCACCGGATCCACGACGTGCTGGAGATCGCCCCCGACTACGCGGTCTGCTCGAACGGCGCCGTGATCATGAAGCGCGTCGACGGGCCGGAACCGGGGGCGCACCGCTACGAGCGCGTGCACGTCGAGACGTTCGACGCGAGCGAGGTGCTGACGCTCCTTCGGGAGCACCTGCCCGATGCGCACTACCTCGTGGAGCTGCCCGACGGGCGCCGGGAGTACACCGCGTTCATGGGCGACTGGAACCTCGACCTCGCCGACAAGGTGGCCTTCGAGGAACTCGCGCGTCAGCCGGTGACCCGCGTGGTCGTGGTGTCGCCGGAACACGCGGAGCAGGACTTCGTCGAGCTCGTCGAACGGGTGGGGCTCAACCAGGTCTCGTACGCGGTGGGATGGACGGCCTGGCTCGACATCGCCCCGAAGGGCGTCGACAAGGGCAGCGCGCTGCAGCTCGTCCAGCAGTGGCTCGATATCGACCCCGCGCACGTGCTCGTGATGGGCGACGGGCGCAACGACCTCGGGATGTTCGCCTGGGCGCGCGAGCACGGCGGCCGGGCGATCGCCATGGGCCAGGGCCCCCAGGAGGTGCGGGATGCGGCGGGCGAGGTCACCGCATCCGTCACCGAGGGCGGCGTCGCGGCGGTGCTGCGCGGCCTCTGATCGCGCGCACCCGCGTCGGGTGATCCTGGCGCGTCGTTCAGGCCGCATCCAGATGGCGTTGCGACAATGGCGGGCAGTGCCGTCGACTAGACTCGGGGCTCGTTCGATGGATGCCGGCCCGCCGGTGTCGTCGGGAGGGTTGTCCGAGCGGCCGATGGACCTGGTCTTGAAAACCAGTGGGCAGCAATGTCCCGTGGGTTCGAATCCCACACCCTCCGCAGAGTAGTTCGGTGGCCACCCGTGGCCGGCGACGGGGACGCGGGGGAGAGCGTCCCGCTCCACCCGTACGAGAGGACCCGAGTGAGCCCGAAGACCCGACCCGGGCGTCAGACCGTGGCACGCCACGGCAAACTGCGCGCGCCGAATCCGGTCGCGCAGTTCCTCAAGATCCTCGCCGTGGGAGTCGCGGTCGTGCTGGTCGCCGGCATCGGCGTGGCGGGTTTCAACGTGTGGAGCCTCGCGACGAACTTCACCGAGGATGCGGTGGCGCTGGAGGGGCAGGACACGGCGCCGCCGGACATCGGCCAGATCGAAGGCGGAGTGAACCTCTTCCTCGCGGGCACCGACGCGTGCGAGCCCGAGTACGCCGCCTACTTCGGTGAGCGCTGCACCGGAGCGGACGCCGGCGGCGAGCTCAACGACGTCAACCTGCTCGTGCACATCTCCGACAATCCGCGACGGGTCACCGTGATCTCGTTCCCGCGCGATCTGATGCTCCCGATCCCCGCCTGCGAGCAGGAGGACGGATCGACGACCTCGGCGATGAGCAAGCAGCCCCTCAACTCCACGTTCAGCTACGGTGGGCTCTCCTGCGCGGTGAAGACCGTGTCGCAGCTCACCGGTCAGAGCATCCCCTACGCCGCGAAGGTCACGTGGGGCGGCGTGATCGAGATCACCAACGCGGTGGGCGGTGTCGAGGTCTGCATCGCCAACGGCATCCGCGACCGTCACACCGGGATCGACTGGGAGGCGGGCAACCGCAATATCCAGGGCGTCGAGGCGCTGCAGTTCCTGCGCACCCGCCACGGCGTCGGTGACGGCGGAGACCTCGGACGCATCTCCAACCAGCAGCAGTACATGTCGCGACTGGCCCGAAAGGTCGTCAGCGACGAGGTGCTCTCGGACCCCGGGACCCTGTACAAGCTCGCCTCCGTCGCGGTCGACAACATCACGCCGAGCCAGAGCCTGACGAACCCGCTCACGCTCGTGCAGATCGCGCTCGCGGTGAAGAACGTCCCGTTCGAGGAGATCGTCTTCCTGCAGTACCCCACCTACGAGGACCCGTCGGATCCGAACAAGGTCGTGCCGAACTACGACGCGGCCGAAGCGCTGTTCGCGGCGCTCGAGGCGAACCAGCAGCTCGTGCTGACCAGGGACACGGTCCAGGGCGACGGCACGATCGTGGTGGAGCCGGAGACGCCCGGCGAAGTGCCGACGGAAGAGGCGCCGGTCGAGCCCACCGAGCAGGTCGTCGACCCGACGGTGGCGGAGCTCCCCGCCGCGATCTCCGGTCAGACGGCCGCGGAGGAGACCTGTTCGAACGGAAATCTGCGGTAGTCCGTCCGGCATCCTGGGTCCGCGTTCGTTGCGGCGCCCGGAAGCCGTTATGATTGCCAGGTGCTCGTCGTGAGGCGGGCGCAAGGAGACGTCGCATAGTCCGGCCGAGTGCACCACCCTGCTAAGGTGGAGTCCCCGTAAGGGGACCAGGGGTTCAAATCCCCTCGTCTCCGCACTCACTTTCTGGCCCGGGATCCCCTGCATCCGGATCCCGGGCCATAAGTTTCGCCACCGCTCTGCTCAGGCGTCGAGCATGCCGCCGTGGATGTGATAGACCCCGGGGCCGGCGACGGTCTGATCGGGACGCCGGTAGATGGCCAGGATGATCTCGGCGCCGTCGTAGCCCGCGATGGTGCGCTCTTCATGAACGTCCGGCGCACGTGGCGACATTCTCCGCGCGACGGAAATGCACAAGGTGCTGGATGATCCCGGAATGTGTCGGACGAATAAGGCTAGCGGATTCGTGGATGAGATGTCACGAAGAAACCTTATTCGTGACACCTATGCATGCGACCCCCCCCAACCACGAGGGCGACTCGAAGACCATTATCGCCATCTACTAGGCGAATTCTGTCCTGCGCCGCTACGGTGAGAGGCGGTTCACATCCCGAATTGTCGGGGGAAGATAGGGGGGCCTTATGGGAACTCACACATCAAATCGTTCGCCTTTCGCGGGTATTTCGCGGCCTTTCAAAGCGGGCATTACCGCGTTCGTGGTCGCCGGAGTAACCGTGGCGTCCATGACCTTGAGCGTTCCTGCCGCGTTCGCCGCAACGGCGATCGACCTCGGGACCGCCGACTCCTACGTCGTCCTCGGTGGGTCGACGGTGACGAACACGGGAACGCCGACCGTTCTGAACGGCGATCTCGGAGTTCACCCCGGAACGGCGATCACCGGGTTCCCTCCGGGTCTCGTCACCGGTGGCACGACCCACGCCGGCGACACCCACGCCGCGCAGGCCAAGATCGACCTCGTCACGGCGTACGACAGCGCCACCAGCCAAGCGCCGATCGCGACCCTGGCCACCGAGCTCGGCGGCCAGACGTTGGTCGAGGGTGTCTACACTTTCTCGTCCACGGCAGGCCTCACGGGGGCGGTCACCCTGCAGGGCGGTCCTGACGCCGTGTGGGTATTCCAGATCCCCGACACTTTGATCACCGCGTCGAGCAGCACAGTCGTGCTGGACGGTGGGGCCCGGGCCTGCAACGTGTTCTGGCAGGTCGGGAGTTCGGCGACGCTGGGGTCGGGCACCGACTTCGTGGGAACGATCATGGCCATGACATCGATCACGGTTGATTTCGGGGCGACCGTCGAAGGGCGCGCCCTCGCTCGCAACGGGGCTGTGACCCTCGACAACAACGTGTTCACCGATGCGCGCTGCGACGACGATGAAGCGGGCAATCCGGATGAGCCGGTGACTCCCGGTGATCCGGATGACCCGGTGACCCCTGTTGATCCGGATGACCCGGTGACTCCCGGTGATCCGGATGACCCGGTGACCCCTGTTGATCCGGATGACCCGGTGACTCCCGGTGATCCGGATGACCCGGTGACCCCTGTTGATCCGGATGACCCGGTGACTCCCGGTGATCCGGATGACCCGGTGACTCCCGGTGATCCGGATGACCCGGTGACCCCTGTTGATCCGGATGACCCGGTGACCCCTGTTGATCCGGATGACCCGGTGGCTCCCGGTGATCCGGATGACCCGGTGACCCCTGTTGATCCGGATGACCCGGTGACCCCCGTTGATCCGGATGACTCGGGAACCCCTGCCGACCCGATTGAGCCGGTTGTCCCCGGAACGCCTTCCGCTCCCGGAAACCCGGCCGCCGGGAACCCCGGCACCTCCGCGACCACCGCGACGGTGAACAGCAGTAGGTCGGGTGCGTCCGACGCGCTCGCCACGACCGGAATCGATGGTTCTGCACGTGGGGTTCTGCTGACGGCAGCAGGGCTACTCACGATGGGCGGGATCTTCATGGTTCTGCAGGCCGCTCGCCGACGGACTGCGAGAAACACCTGAGTTCGAGCCGCTCGCAGACGCGCCCCCGAGGAATACGGGGGCGCGTCTCGCGTTTCCGGTCACGCGTCAGCGAGCCAGCGCGGAACGGATGCTGTCGAGGAACCACGCGTTCGCCGAGGCCGCGCTGGCATCCGGGTGCGAGATCAGATGCACCGATGTCGTGGGCGAGGAGAACGGGAGTTCCAGCAGCTTCGCGCCGGCCGGGAGCGGCAGGGCCGAGAAGGCGTCGATCGGCACGATCGCCACGAACCCGGAGCGCGCGACGATCCACGGCAGTGCGGTGAACCGGGGGACTTCGACCTGCGGGCGCCGCGAGAGCACGCCCGCGCCCAGGGTCAGCACGGCTTCCGTGATCGCCCGGTGGCCCGCTGAGTTCCCGACGCGGGCTTCCGGCAACCGCCGCAGATCCTCGACGCGGACCCGGCCCTCATCGTCCTCGAGATCGGCCGGCACCAGGCACGCGTACCGGTCCTGGAACAGGGTCTCCTGACTCACGGGACCGGGGAGCGGCGAACTGGTGATGGCGGCGTCGATATCCCGGGACAGGACATCGCGGACGACGGTATCGATGTCGAGGGGGACGACCTCGATCGCGATCCGGGATGCGGGGCTGCCGATGGCCAGCAGGATGCGCGGCAGGAGCACCGCCTCGCCGAGGTCGGTCAGCGCGATCCGGAAGCGCCGCTGCGACGTGCCCGGATCGAAACGTGTGCCGTCCTCGGTGTGGGCGACGATCTGGGAGAGCGGAGCGCTGATCTCCGCGTACAGGTCCGCGGCGAAGCGGGTGGGCCGTACTCCCGTTCCGGTCCGGACGAACAGCGGATCATCGAAGTGATCCCGCAGCCGCCGGATCGCGTGGCTCACTGCAGGCTGCGAGATCCGGAGGGACTCGGCCGCGGCGGTCAGGTTCTTCGCGCGATACACCACGACGAACGTGCGCAGCAGGTTCAGGTCGATGCTGAAAGCCATACCGCATTATGCATCTGACTCATGTCGGTGATGCGCTTTATTCATTGGATGAAGATCACCCGCCTGGTTATCGTGACGGAAGGTCGCCGATGACCAGGATGGGATTCACCGCAGTGACGCAGATGATGAAGGTTGCCGACGCGATCGGCCGAATGCTCGCCGACGTGGGCGTCTCGCATGTTTTCGGGGTGGTGGGCAGCGGGAACTTCCACGTCACCAACTCGCTCGTGGCCTCGGGGGCGGAGTTCGTGGCGGCGCGCCACGAAGCCGGTGCGGCCTCGATGGCCGACGCGTACTCCCGGGTGACGGGTGAAGTGAGCGTGCTGAGTCTGCACCAGGGGTGCGGGCTCACCAACGCCCTCACCGGGATCACGGAAGCAGCGAAGTGCCATACGCCGCTCCTCGTGCTCACGGCGGACACCGCCGTCGGCGACGTGACGTCGAACTTCGAGATCGACCAGGACGCCGCCGTGCGCGCGATCGGCGCCACGCCGATGCGTATCCACTCCGCTGAGACGGCGCTCTCGGACGCGGCCCGCGCATTCCGTCTCGCCCGGATCGAACGGCGGACGGTGGTGCTCTCGCTGCCGATCGATCTGCAGGAGCGGGAGATCGATTATCCCGGGGAACGACCCGCATCCAACGTTCGCGTTCCCGCTCCGATCATCTCGGCCACCGACGTCTCGGAGCTCGCCGGTCTGCTGTCCGGTGCTGCACGTCCGGTCATCGTCGGCGGGCGTGGGGCCAGGGGGGCGAAGGGTGCGCTGCGCGAACTCGCGAAGACCGCCGGAGCGCTGCTCATCGCCTCCGGCGGGGGACGCGGCATCTTCGAGGGCGACCCGTGGGCGCTCGACGTCATGGGCGGATTCGCCACCGACGGGGCGGCCGAGCTGGTGAGAGAGGCCGACCTCATCGTCGGTTTCGGGGTCGCGCTGAACACCTGGACCACCCGAGGGGGATCGCTGACCTCCCACGCCACGCTCGTGCAGGTCGACGACCGGGTCGACGCGATCGGCAAGCATCGTCTCGTCGACCTCGGGATCATCGGTGACGCCACGGCGGTCGCCCGGGCGACGAACGAGGCCCTGATCGCGGCCGGTGCCACGGGCCCCGGCTACCGGACGCCCGAGACCGCCGAGCGGGTCGCGCAGGCGCGGTACTGGTCGGATCAACCCGTCGAGGTCGTCGACGAGCCGGGATTCGTCGATCCGGCGGCCCTCATCAACGCCCTCGACGGCCTGTTGCCCGACGAACGCGTCGTCGTCGTCGACGGCGGCAACGTGAACGCCTATCCCGGGGCGCACCTGCGGGTGCCCGATGAGGAAGGCTACGTGCTGCCGTTGTCGTTCCAGGCGATCGGTCTGGGCCTGGCGAGCGTGATCGGCGCCGCCGTCGCCCGTCCGGACCGGATGGCGGTGCTCGGCACCGGGGACGGATCGCTCCTCATGGGGGCGGTGGAGCTGGAGACCGCGGTGCGTCTGCGCCTCGGACTGGTGATCGTGGCCTTCAACGACAGTGCCTACGGAGCAGAGATCCACCTGTTCCCCGATTCCACGCCCGAGGAGCAGGAGATCGTCCGCTTCCCGGACACCGACATCGCCTCGATCGCTCGCGGGTTCGGCTGCGAGGCGATCACCGTCCGATCGCTCGACGACCTCGAGGGCATGGCCGCCTGGCTCGAATCGGATCGCACCCGCCCGCTGGTGATCGACGCCAAGATCACCGGTCGCGCGTCCTGGCTCATGACCCAGCACCACGGTCACTGACCGCTCCCCCCCCTGAGAAACAAAGGAGTTTCACCATGCAGCACACGACAGCACCCCGTACCGGTCGATTCCTCGTCGGGGCGGCCGCAGCCGCTACCCTCGTCCTCGCCGGATGCGCCGCGGACCCCGAGGGCGCCGCACCGGGCGCCTCCGAGGGCGGGGGCGGCGACACCATCCGCGTGGCCTATCTCGCCACGGGATCCTCCCTCCCGCTCTTCGCCACTGCCGAGAAGTACGCGGAGGAGGTGGGCATCGACATCGAACTCGTCGAGGTCGCGAGTGGCAACGAGTCCATCACGGGGGTGGCGACCGATCAGTACGACGCCGGTTTCGCCGGAATCGGGTCAGCGGCCTACAACGCGGTGGCCGAGGGGCTGCCCGTCCGGTACGTCGCGCCGATGCACTCGGGCTACATCGAGGACTACTTCATCATCTCCTCGCAGCTGGCCGGATCCACCGAGGAGGCGGCGACGCTCGCGGAGGACATGTCCGGACTGGCGGGGCAGACCTTCGCCGCGAACGCCCCCGGCGTCGTCACGGAGGCACTGCTGGGCTTCGCGCTCGAGCGCGCCGGACTCGGGATGGATCAGATCAACCTCGAGCACATCCCCTTCCCCGACCAGGTCCCCGCCCTCGCCAACGGCGGGATCGCGGCCGGCATCCTGTCCGAGCCGTTCCCCACCCAGGCCGAGGAGAACGGGTCGGGGTACCGTCCGTGGGCCACCCCGACGGATGAGGCGCCCCTGCCGTTCACGGGCATCATCTACAACACCGACTGGGCGGAGGAGAACTCCGAGCTTGCGACGGACTTCCTCCGCGCCTACGCCATGGCCGCCGAGGACCTCGACGAGAACGGCTGGGACACCCCGGAGATGCTCGAACTCGTGGAGCAGTACACCGGAGCGGACCCCGCGATCGTCGCAGCGTCCCGCCAGCATCACATCGACGCCGACCTCGAGGTGGACTTCGATGTCCTGCTCCGCTACCAGGAGTTCTTCATGGAGCAGGGGTCGCTGAACTACGCCGAGATCATCCCGGAGGAAGACATCTGGGACTTCACGTGGCGCGACGCGGCGCTCGCGGACTGAGCGGGGCGCACGCATGATCGTGGACACGAAACCCAAAGTCCGTCTCACCGACGTCACGAAACGGTTCCCGGGACAGGAATCGGTCACCGCTCTCGACGGGGTCTCCCTGGACATCGCGGAGTCCGAGTTCGTCTCCATCGTGGGGCCCTCGGGATGCGGCAAATCGACGCTGCTCAGGCTGGTCGCAGGTCTCTACGAGCCCTCCGCCGGGACGGTGGAGATCGACAGCTCCCGGCCCGATCGTCCCAAGACCGCCATGGTCTTCCAGGAGCATGCGCTTTTCCCGTGGCTCTCCGTCCGGGAGAACGTCATGTTCGGGCCCCGCAACCGCAAGGTCCCGAAGAAGGAGGCCGCGGAGATCGCCGACGAGCAGTTGGCTCGCCTCGGCCTCGGGCGCTTCGGCGACTTCTACCCGCACCAGCTGTCCGGAGGGATGAAGCAGCGCGTGGGAATCGCACGTGCGCTGGCACAGGATGCCGAAGTGCTCCTCATGGACGAGCCCTTGGGCGCCCTGGACGCCCAGACCCGGACGCTGCTGCAGGAGCAGATCCTGGAGCTGCGTCAGCAGACGAAACCGACCGTGCTCTACATCACGCACGCCATCGACGAGGCGGTCTTCCTCTCCGACCGCGTGGTCCTGATGTCCGCCCGTCCGGGGCGCATCCGCGACATCGTCGAACTCGACTTCGGCCCGCACCGCACCCCGGCGCTGCGCGGGACCCCCGAATTCGCCGCACTCTCGCAGGACATCTGGGACCACCTGAGAGACGAAGTGCAGGCCGCCATGGCGGTGGACGAGCGGTGATGCGTCCTGCGCTCAAAGAGAAGTGGGCGCTCGTGGTGGGGCCGGTCGCCATCCTGCTCCTCTGGGAGATCCTCAGCCGGACGGGGATCGTCCGGGCCACGTTCTTCCCCCCTCCCACGAAGATCATCGAGCGGAGCGTGATCGTCTTCGACCCCGCCTCGGGGCTCGGCGGCGACATCATCGCCACCGTCCTGCGCGTCCTGGTGACCATCCTGCTCGCGATCGTGCTCGGGGTCGCGATCGGCATCGCCATCACCGCCTCCCAGTGGCTGGAGCGCGGCACGAACACGATGCTCGCGTTCCTCTACCCGATCCCGGGCGTGCTGTTCTTCCCGTTCCTCACGTTCCTGCTCGGGCGGACCGAGACGGCGATCATCCTCACCGCGCTGGTGACACCCCTCATCGTCGTGATCCTCTACACCGTCGCCGGGGTGCGGACGATCGACCGCACCCTGATGGAGGTCGCGGACAACTACGGATCCCAGGGGATCCGTCGCTTCTTCAGCGTGCTCGTCCCCGGTGCGTTGCCCTCGATCGTGACCGGTATCCGGGTCGCGCTGGGATTCACCCTCATCGCGGTGATCGCGATCGAGATGGTGGGCGCGTCCAACGGACTGGGCCAGTTCCTGTGGGCGAACTGGCAGATCCTGCGAGTGACCGACATGTATGTCGCATTGCTCATCATCGCCGTCCTCGGCCTGCTGAGCTCTGTCGGATTCGATGCCGTCGCCGACCGGCTGCTGCCCTGGCGTCGCGACGTGAAGGGAGCGCAAGTATGAGCCCCGCCGTGCGCCGATGGGCGCAGACCTGGACGATACCCGTCGTCGTGCTCGTCCTGTGGGAGGTCACCACCCGAGCCGGCCTGCTCGACCCGCGGTTCTTCCCGCCGCCCAGCAGTATCCTCGCCACGACCGCAGGGGAACTCCTCGACGGAAGACTGGGACTCGATCTCGTGCTGACGCTGCAACGGCTCGGCGTCGCCTTCGCGCTCGCCGCGGTGTTCGGGGTGGCGATCGGGGTCGCGTCCGGCCGCTGGCGCACCGTCGAGATGCTCATCCGCCCGATCACGGACACGCTGTACCCGCTGCCGAAGATCGCACTGCTGCCGCTGTTCATCATCATCGTCGGACGTGGCGAGGTCGCCTACATCATCACGGCCTTCGCGACGGCGTTCTTCCAGATCATCATCAGCACGCGGGGGAGCGTGCGTGACGTGCCCGCCGACCTGCTCGAGGCAGGGCGTAATTTCGGGGCGACCGGCACGCGATTCTTCACGAAGTTGCTCTTCCCCGCGATCGCGCCGGGCCTCCTGAACGGACTGCGGCTCGGCATGGCCACCTGTCTGATCACCCTCATCGCGGCGGAGTTCGTCGGCGCGGAGTACGGGCTGGGGGCGATGATCCGTCGAGCGGGCCAGCAGTTCGCAATCGAGCAGGTGTACGCCGGCATCGTGCTGGTGGGTGTGATCGGTCTGCTGATCAACCTCGTCTTCCGGCTCGCCGGGCCGCTGCTTCTGCCTGCGCAGCGGCACGGACGAGTGGCGGCGGACGTGCGGCCCGTGTGAGGTCCGACGACCGTCGTGCACCGCGGTCCTGGCCCCCGCGCCGGCGACCGGGTGCACGGCGGACCGTCGCGTCTTCCCCGGCCCCTTCGCGTTCAGCCGGCTGATAGATACCGCTCGCTAGCGTGGACGGCATCATGGATGACCCTCCGGCGCATAGTCCCTCGCCCTCTGACCACCCACCCGCTGCGGCGGGACTTCTTCGGGTCAGGGGGTGTAACGAATGAACGAATGGTTCATGCTCGGGATCGGCGTCGTCTTGACCGTCGGTACCGGTCTGTTCGTCGCGAGCGAGTTCGCACTGGTGAACCTCGACCGCCACGAGCTGGAGGCGCGGCGTGCGCGCGGTGAACGAGGCCTCGACGGCACGATCGCGGCGCTGCGGATCACGTCCACGCACCTGTCCAGCGCGCAGCTCGGCATCACCCTGACGACCCTGCTCACCGGCTACACCTTCGAGCCCGCGGTCTCCAGCCTGCTCCGGGAGCCGCTTCTCGGACTCGGCGTTCCCGCGGGTGCGGTGACCCCGATCGGGGTCGTCGTGGGCGTGGTGCTCGCCACCCTGTTCTCGATGATCATCGGCGAACTCGTGCCCAAGAACTTCGCGCTGGCGCTGCCACTGGCGACGGCGAAGGTCGTCACACCGTTCCAGCGTGCGTTCACGGCCGTGTTCAAACCGTTGATCCTGCTGTTCAACAACACCGCCAACGCCATCATCCGCTCGGTCGGCATCGAGCCGAAGGAGGAGCTGTCCGGCGCGCGGAGCGCGGACGAACTCTCCTACCTCATCCGGCACTCAGCCACCGCGGGCCTGCTGGACGATTCCGATGCGCAGCTGCTGCGGCGCACCCTGCGCTTCAGCGAGCACGACGCCTCCGACGTCATGACGCCGCGGGTGCGGATGGCGAGCGTCGAGATCACGGACACCGCGGAGGACATCATCGCCACCTCGCGCGCCACCGGGTTCTCCCGCTTTCCCGTCATCGACGGCACCCCGGACCGCGTCGTCGGCGTGCTGCACGTCAAACAGGCCTTCGCCATCCCCCTCGATGAGCGGTCCGCCGTCCGGGCGGAACACCTCATGAGCGAGGTGCGCACCGTCCCGGAGGGGATGGGGGCGGATCACCTGCTCGGACTCCTGCGGGCGGAAGGCCTCCAGATCGCGGTCGTCGGCGATGAGCACGGCGGCACGGCCGGGATCGTCACGCTCGAGGACCTCGTCGAGGAGATCGTCGGCGAGCTGGAGGACGAACACGACCGCACCCGGACCGGTGTGCTGCGCTCCGGCCGTTCGATCACGTTCGACGCCGCGTGGCGTCCGGACGAGGTGCTCGACCGGACCTCGATCGAGATCCCGGACGGCGGGGACTACGACACGGCGGGCGGCTACGTGACCGACGCCCTCGGGCGCCTCCCGGAGCTCGGCGACGAGGTGCGGATCGCCGGCGGCATGCTCCGCATCGAGCGGATCGACGGGCATCGGATCGTCCGGCTCCGCTACACCCCGGACGACCCGCAGCACGACCCCAGCCTGCTGACCCGTCACGACCGGATCGTGCACACCCTCGCGAAGGGGAACCGCCATGAGTGAGTACCTGCCCGGCCTCATCTGGCTGTTCGTACTGCTCGCGGGCAACGCGTTCTTCGTCGGCGCGGAGTTCGCCGTCATCTCGGCGCGTCGTTCGCAGATCGAGCCGCTCGCGGAACGGGGCAGCCGTGCCGCGAGGACCACGCTGTGGGCAATGGAGCACGCGACCCTCATGCTCGCCACGAGCCAGCTCGGCATCACGATCTGCTCGCTGCTCATCCTGAACGTCTCGGAGCCGGCGATCCACCACCTCCTGGAGATCCCGCTGGGACTCACCGGTCTCTCGGCCGAGGTGATCAGCATCGTCGCGTTCGCCGTCGCGCTCACGCTCGTGACGTTCCTGCACGTGGTGTTCGGCGAGATGATCCCGAAGAACATGGCCTTCTCGGTACCCGACCGTGCCGCGCTCCTCCTGGCGCCCGCGCTCGTGCTGGTCGCGAAGGTGTTCACGCCGGTCATCTGGACGCTCAACACCGCGGCCAACGGCATCCTCCGCCTGTTCCGGGTCCAACCCAAGAACGAGGCGACGAGCACGTACACGCTCGACGAGGTGGCGAACATCGTGGAGCAGTCCCGTCGAGAAGGGACCCTCCAGGATGCCTCGGGCACTCTCGCGGGCGCCTTCCAGTTCACCGAGAAGACCGTCGCGGACGTGGACGTGCCGCTGCCAGGGATGGTGCTGCTGCCGGACGGGGCGAGGCCCGCAGATGTGCAGCGCGCGGTCGCCGAGCACGGGTACTCGCGCTACGTGATCGCGGGGCCGGACGGTGAGCCGCAGGCATACGTGCACATGAAGGACGTCATGGACCTCGACCGTCCGGAGCAGTTCCACGCACCGATCCCGCAGAAACGCCTGCGGAGACTCGTCTCGGTCCCGCGCACCGCCGAGCTGGAGGACGCCATGGCCATCCTGCGGCGCCGCGGCGCCCACGTCGCCCGCAGCCTCGACGCCGACGGTCGCACCGTGGGTCTGTTGTACCTCGAAGACGTCCTCGAGGTGCTCGTGGGCGAGATCGACGACGCCACAGCCGCCGCCTGAGCGGCCGGCCACCCGGTGACCCGGCTCACGCCGCCGCGAACGCCCGACGGAGGATGGGCCGGGTCGCCAGGGTGCTGAGCCACACGATGCCGATCCCCGCGGCGATCACCGCGGCGATGGTCGCGATCGAGAGGGGAGCGGTGATCAGCGTCGCCCCGAGCAGGGGGGAGATCATGATTCCCGCGACGACCGCGGAGCCGATCGCCGTCACCAGCAGCGGGCTCATCACCGCGCCGCGACGCGCGGTCTCCACCGTCTCGACCGGCATCCCCAGGCGGTGCAGGCTCAGGTGCAGATCCTGCCGGTCCAGGATCTCCGCCGCCTGATTCATCCCGACCGAGGCGGCCACCATGAGGAACGTGGCCACCAGGGTGATGATCAGGCCGGTGCGGATGTCGACGGCCAGCTGGACGTCCTCGACCGAACCCGTTCCCATGACCTCCAGCAGGGCGACGGCGGTTCCGGCGAACACGGCGATGAAGCTCGCCATGGCGACGCCGCTGACCTGCCGCCACGCGGCCTTCGGGGACTCCAGCACGGTGCGCGCCGAGAGTAGCTGTTCGGGACCCTTCGCCCGGCGCAGTCGCAGACGCGCCTGAACCCGGATCACCCAGGGCCCGATGACGTTGAGGACGGCGAAGGCGATCGCGAACACCACGGTGAGCACGATGATCGTCGGCAGCATCTCGGCAGCCGACGGCACCAGCGAGATCAGCGCGAACGCGGCGACGAGTGCGGCGACCGTGATGACCGCACGGAACCAGTGGGCCTTCCCGGCGACCGCGCGGGTGCGGACCCCGAGCGGCGAGATCACGACCTTCCGCAGACCGAGGGCGGCGCTGGACGCGGCGAGCAGGACGATCGCGCCGATGATGGCGAGGACGACCGGTACCGGCAGCAGCACGGAACCCGCGCCGAGCGCCTCGCCGCGGAACGGGATGAGGCCGACGAGTGGGACGAGCAGCAGGTGGACGACGACACCGGCCACGGCCCCGACCGCGGCGAGCACAGCCGACTCCAGCACCGTCGCGCCCACGACCCCGGCGGGGGAGACTCCCAGGAGCCGGAGGGTGGACAGGCGCTCGTCACGGCGGCGTGCCGACAGCCGCGCCGCCGCTCCGCCGAGGGTCAGTAGCGGGACGACCAGGAGCACGAGTGCGATCGCCGCGAGGGCGTGGTAGATCGGCGCCTCCGGATCGGTCCAGCCCCAGAAGGACTGTGCCCCGCCGACCACCGTGAGCACGAGTGTGCTCACGGTCGCGAAGGCCACGACCGGGAGCGCCAGGACGTCGTTCTGGCCGGGGCTCGGCCGCATCAGCAGCATCAGGACGCGGGCGTTCATGCGGACACCCCCGCGGACACGAGCCGGCCGTCGCGGACGGCGACCGTGCGTGAGCAACGGGCGGCGACGTCGGGGTCGTGGGTGACCACGACGAGGGTGCGTCCCTGCTGGGTCGTCGCCCAGAGGAGCGCGTCCATGACCTCGACGGAGGTGCGGGAGTCCAGTGCACCGGTCGGCTCGTCGGCGAAGACGATCTCCGCCCCGGTCACCTGCGCCCGCGCGATGGCCACGCGCTGCGCCTGCCCTCCGGAGAGCTCGCCGATGCGGCGCTCCTCCATGCCGGCGAGGCCCAGAGCGCCCAGCCAGGACGCTGCCCGCTCCATCGACTCGGCGCGGCTGCGCCCGGTGATCATGAGGGCGATGGCGACGTTCTCGATGGCGGTGAGCTCGGGGATCAGCAGTCCCTGCTGGAAGACGAACCCGAAGCTCTCCCGGCGCAGCTTCGACCGTCCCGTCTCGCGCAGCCCGGTGACCTGCACCGGGGCGCCGGAGGCGGGGGAGAAGGTCACGGCGCCCGCGTCGGGCGCGGTGATGCCGGCGAGCACGTGCAGCAGCGTCGTCTTGCCCGAACCCGATGCCCCCATCACCGCGACCGACTCCCCGCGCCGGATGGCGAGGTCGACGCCGGCGAGGGCGTGGGTGGTTCCGTAGGTCTTGACCAGTCCGGTCGCGTGCAGCACTGAGGTGTCCATGTTCCCAGCCTCGTCGGCGCGGGAGCCGGCGTCATCGGCCGCGGGAGTGAGGTCGGGTCGCTCGCGTCATCCCGGAGGATGATCCCGTGCGGTACCGTCGCCGCATGGTGCAGGTGATGCTGGTGACGGAGTCCTGGTCGAAGCGCGTCGAGGTGGACGCCGCAGATGAGCTCATCGAGGCCGAGGGGATGTCCTGGGAGCGCGAGGGGACCCATCCGGTTCTCGACGGGCCGGCCCGCGGTGCGGGGGGAGACGTCCCGCGTTACGTGCCGGCCGTCTCCGCCTGACGACCGGTCAACGCCCCGAGTCCTCATCGAGGTCGAGGCGGATGCGGCGGCCCTCCTCGATGTCCTTCTCCTCCTTCTGCGCACGCTTGTCGCTCGCACGGGTGTCCCGCGGCGGTAGCTGGATGTCCTCCTCGGCGGCGATGCCCGCCTGCAGCTGGCGCCCGCGCTCGAGTTCCGCGTCGAACTCCGCACCGAACAGCAGGGCGAGGTTGGCGATCCACAGCCAGAGCAGGAAGACGATGACACCGGCCAGGGAGCCGTATGTCCGGTCGTAGTTGGAGAAGTTCGTGATGTAGAAGCCGAAGCCGACACTGCCGATGGCGAGCACGACGATCGCGAGCAGGGCGCCCATGCTGATCCACCGGAACTTCGGCTGCTTGGCGTTCGGGGTCGCGTAGTAGAGCACGGCGACGAGGAAGACGACCACCAGCAGCATGAGGGGCCATCGGGCGATGTTCCAGGCGATCTGCACGCCCTCGCCCACCCCGATGGCGTTGCCGATCGCGGACGCCACGTCACCGGAGAGGACCAGTGCGAGAGCCACGATGGTCAGCGCTACGACGCCGATCAGGGTCACCAGCAGTTGCATCGGGCGAAGCTTCCAGAACGGACGCCCCTCCGCGATCTCGTACACCCGGTTCATCGCGCGGCTGAAGGCGCCGACGTACCCGGATGCGGACCACAGCGCGACGACGATCCCGAAGATCAGCGCGAGGCCCGCCCCGGGCGCGTTCGAGAGCTGCTCGATGGGGCCGCGCAGCGCATCCGCGGTGTCCCCCGGGGCGACGTCCTCCACGATTCCCAGGACCGCATCCGCCGCCGCACCCCCCTGGCCGAAGACGCCCAGCAGCGAGAAGATCGCGATCAGCGCCGGGAAGAGCGCCAGGACGGCGTAGTAGGTGAGGCCGGCCGCTGCATCCATGCACTGATCCGCCGTGAACTCGCGGACGGTCTTGCCGAGGACGTACTTCCAGGACCGCTTCTCCAACTGGGCCGGTGAGTCCGGCTTGCCCTCCCGTTCGGGAGGGGGAGCATCCGTGCGGGTGTCGTGCGAGCTCATGCTGACCTCCTCGGCGTCCCTCCTGTCCTAATCCGACAGGGACGGTCGCGTGCGGGGGTTGCGCAGGAGCGACAGGGGCAGTATCCGTCCCTCCGGGAAACGGAGTACAGCGTCGCTCAGTCCGGGCGGGCGTCCAGGTCTCGGCCGCGCTCTACCTCGCCAGCCACGGCTGCACGGTGGCGGAGCGGATCGATGAAGCGCGTCGCCGCGGCGGTCGGGGAGGGATCCAGCGCGGTCGCCTCGGTGCACCGGGTGCTGGCCGGCTGAGCGGTCTTTTTACTCCGCCGGAACGCGAAAGGCAACCCGGGGACCCGTCCTGGGTGCGGGAGTAGAAATGCTCCGCGGGATCCACCGGAGGCTCCCGAGCGAGGGAGGAGCCGGTCATGTCGACACCCGCGCCGAAGGCCAAGGAAGTCACCTCGCTCGTGCCGGCGAGGATGGACCGGCTGCCCTGGTCGCGGTTCCATTGGCTCATCGTCGTGGGACTCGGGTTCTCCTGGATCCTGGACGGCCTCGAGGTCCAGATCGTCGCCGCGAACGGCTTCGCGAAGACCCTGGGGATGGGGCCGGTCGAGGTGGGTCTCGCGGGTACGTTCTATCTGCTCGGCCAGGTCTGCGGCGCGCTCTTCTTCGGCAGGCTCACGGACCGGCTCGGCAGGAAGAAGCTCTTCCTCGTCTCCCTCGCGGTGTACCTGGTCGGCAGCGGTATCGCGGGGCTTTCGTTCGCCCCGTGGTTCTTCTACATCTGGCGGTTCGTCGCCGGCGCCGGGATCGGCGGCGAGTACGCCGCCATCAACTCCGCGATCGACGAGATCATCCCCTCCAAGTACCGCGGACGCGTCGACATCGCGATCAACGGGACGTACTGGGGCGGCGCCGCCCTCGGGGCGGTGGCCAGCGTCGTCTTCCTGAACACCGAGATCTTCCCGCAGGACCTGGGATGGCGCCTCAGCTTCTTCATCGGCCCGGTTCTCGGGCTGCTGCTGATCTACATGCGCCGGCACATCCCGGAGAGCCCGCGCTGGCAGATGACGCATGGCCGGGAGGAGGAGGCCGAACGCAACGTCGACCAGATCGAGGAACGCATCCGCAACGAGGGTAAGGAGGTGCCGCCGGTCGATGAGTCCAAGGCCATCACGGTCAAGGAATACGGCCGTGTGCCCTTCCTCGTCATCGCCAAGGTGCTCTTCAAGAAGTACCCGCGGCGCACGTTCGTGGGGGTGACGATGATGGTCACCCAGTCCTTCCTCTACAACGCGATCTTCTTCACCTACGCGCTGGTCCTGGAGAACTTCTACGACACCCCGCCCGCCTCCGCCGGTCAGTACTTCATCGTCTTCGCGGTCGGCAACCTCGCCGGGGCGCTGCTGCTCGGTCACTTCTTCGACACGTGGGGCCGACGCCGGATGCTGTTCGGCACCTACGTGCTGGCCGGCCTCATCCTGCTGGTGAGCGCGTTCCTGTTCAACGCGGACGTCCTCAACGCCGGCACGCACACGGCCTTCTGGTGCGCGTCGTTCTTCTTCGCCTCGGCGGGTGCCTCGGCCGCCTACCTGACGGTGAGCGAGATCTTCCCGCTCGAGCTGCGCAGCCAGGTCATCTCCTACGTGTTCTCCGTCGGACAGCTCGTCGGGGCCATCGCACCCACGCTCTACGGCGCGCTCATCGGCGACGGGACCGACCGCACGCCGTTGTTCTGGGGCTATGTGCTCGGCTCCGCGGTGATGATGTTCGGCGGCGTGGTCTGCGGGATCTTCGGCGTCAGCGCCGCGGGGAAGTCGCTCGAGGACATCGCCGATCCGCTGTCCCTCGTCTCGGATGCCGAGGCCGGGGTCACCTCAGGAAACACCTCCAAACGTTAAGAAGTGCGAATTCTTCACCCCTGCAGCGGTCTATGATCTGCAGGTTTATCCGAACCGGCTTATAGAGTTTCTCCGTCGTGCCGGAAGGCGGCGCGACGGAGAAAGGTATGCATGTCTCGTATAGGCATCGTCGCCGAGTCCGCGGGCGAGACCCGCGTGGCCGCGACGCCCACGACCGTCCGTACTCTCATCGGCCTCGGGTACGAGGTCGCGGTCGAGAGGGGAGCCGGGGCGTCATCCTCCTTCCCCGATGACGCGTTCGCGGATGCGGGGGCGTCGGTCGTGGATCGCTCCGACGCGTGGGCGTCCGAGATCGTCCTGAAGGTGAACCCGCCCACGCAGGACGAGGTGGCGCTGCTCGCGGACGGCGCGACGATCATCGCGATGCTCTCCCCGGCGCTGCGTGCGGACGTACGGGAGTCGCTGCAGACCCGGGGGATCACGGCACTCGCCCTGGACGCCGTGCCGCGCATCTCGCGAGCGCAGTCGATGGACGTGCTCAGTTCGATGTCGAACATCTCCGGCTACCGGGCGGTCGTGGAGGCGGCGCACGAGTTCGGCCGGTTCTTCACCGGACAGGTGACGGCCGCGGGGAAGGTCCCCCCGGCGACCGTGCTCATCGCCGGCGCCGGTGTCGCGGGCCTCGCCGCGATCGGTGCGGCATCCAGCCTCGGCGCGATCGTGCGCGCGACCGATCCCCGCCCGGAGGTCGCGGACCAGGTCACCTCGATCGGCGGCACGTACCTCCCGGTCGTGGTGGACGAGGTCATGGAGTCCACCGACGGGTACGCGAAGGCGACGAGCGAGGCGTACGACGCGGCCGCTGCGGCGCTCTACTCGGCGCAGGCCCGCGAGGTCGACATCATCATCACCACCGCGCTGATCCCGGGGCGCCCCGCTCCCCGCCTCATCACGGCGGCGGATGTCGCGAGCATGAAGCCGGGGAGCGTGATCGTCGACATGGCCGCAGCCGCGGGTGGGAACGTGGAGGGCTCGGTCGTGGGGGAGCGGATCGTGACGCCCAACGGTGTCACCATCCTCGGCTACTCCGACCTCGCCTCGCGCCTGCCCGCTCAGGCGTCCCAGCTGTTCGGCACCAATCTGGCGAACCTGCTGAAGCTGCTGACCCCCGGAAAGGACGGGCGGCTGGTCCTCGACTTCGACGACGTCGTGCAGCGCTCGATCACGGTCGTCCGTGACGGCGAGTCCACGTGGCCCCCGCCTCCTGTCCAGGTTGCCGCGTCCCCGCAGCCCGCCGCCTCCGCCGCCGAACCGGTCGCGCCGAAGAAGAAGCGCACGCTGTCGCCGGCCGCGCGATCCGGGCTCGTCGTGCTGGGCATCGCCGCGCTGTTCGGCCTGTCCGCGATCGCGCCGGCCCCGCTGCCGCAGCACATCACCGTGCTGGTGCTCTCGGTCGTGGTCGGGTTCTACGTGATCGGGAAGGTGCACCACGCGCTGCACACCCCGCTCATGAGCGTCACCAACGCGATCTCCGGGATCATCGTGGTCGGCGCGATGCTGCAGCTGACGATCCCGAGTCTGCCGGTGCAGATCCTCGCCGCCATCGCCGTGCTGCTGGCGTCCATCAACATCTTCGGCGGATTCGCCGTCACCCGGCGCATGCTCGCCATGTTCTCGAAGGGCGACCGATGACCGCCGCGTCCCTGGCCACCGCCGCGTACATCGTCGCGGCGATCCTGTTCATCCTGAGCCTGCGCGGGCTCAGCACCCACGAGTCCGCCCGCGGCGGCGTCGCCTACGGCATCGCCGGCATGACGATCGCACTCGCGGCCACCGTCTGGCTCACGGTCGAGAACGCGGGGGGCGACCCGCAGGCCTCGTTCGGGCTCATCCTGCTGATCGCCGCGGTCGTGATCGGCGGCGCGATCGGACTGTGGCGGGCCCGGGTGGTGGAGATGACCGGGATGCCGGAGCTCATCGCGCTCCTGCACTCCTTCGTCGGCATGGCCGCGGTGCTCGTCGGGTGGAACGGCGCCCTCTACGACACCGGCCTGACCGGGGCCCTCGCCGACATCCATCACGCCGAGGTGTTCATCGGGGTGTTCATCGGCGGTGTCACCTTCACCGGATCGATCGTCGCGTACCTCAAGCTCTCCGCCCGGATGTCGTCGAAGCCCCTGGTGCTGCCCGGCAAGAACGTCCTGAACGTCGGGGCGCTGGTCGCCTTCGTCGCCCTCACCGTCTGGTACGTGATCGCCCCCGAACTGTGGCTGCTGATCGTCGTCACCCTGCTGGCGCTCGCGCTCGGCTGGCACCTGGTCGCCTCGATCGGCGGCGGCGACATGCCCGTCGTGGTGTCGATGCTCAACAGCTACTCCGGCTGGGCGGCCGCCGCTGCCGGATTCCTGCTGAACAACGATCTGCTCATCGTCACCGGCGCCCTCGTCGGATCCTCCGGTGCCTACCTGTCGTACATCATGTGCAAGGCCATGAACCGGTCCTTCCTCTCGGTCATCGCCGGCGGCTTCGGCATCGAGGCGCCCCGCAAGGACGGCGAGGCCGACGAGGGGGAGCACCGCGAGGTGGACGCCGCGACCGTCGCGGACCTGCTCGCGAACGCCTCCCGGGTGGTCATCACGCCGGGCTACGGCATGGCCGTCGCGCAGGCGCAGTATCCCGTCGCCGAGCTCGCCCACCGCCTCCGGGAGAAGGGGGTCGAGGTGCGCTTCGGCATCCACCCCGTGGCCGGCCGGCTCCCCGGTCACATGAACGTCCTCCTCGCCGAGGCGAAGGTGCCCTACGACATCGTGTTCGAGATGGACGAGGTGAACGACGACTTCGCCGGCACGGACGTGGTACTGGTGATCGGCGCGAACGACACGGTCAACCCGGCCGCCGCCGAGGACCCGACGAGCCCCATCGCCGGCATGCCGGTGCTGCGGGTGTGGGAAGCGGGCGACGTCATCGTCTTCAAGCGCTCCATGGCCTCCGGATACGCCGGCGTGCAGAACCCGCTCTTCTTCCGCGACAACGCCCGGATGCTGTTCGGCGACGCCAAGGACCGGGTCGAGGACATCCTGCGCGCCCTCTGAGGAGCGAGCCCGGGTGCGGTGACAGACTGAGGGCATGACGTCCTCCGCCGAAGCCGCCCCCGGCGCCCCGGCGCGGCGGGGGCGGCCGGGATACGACCGGGACCGGGTCCTCGAGGTCGCGGTGCAGCTGTTCAACGAGCAGGGGTACGACGCGACCTCGGTCGCGGATCTCGCTCAGCGCCTCGGTCTGACCAAGTCCGCCCTGTACCACCACTTCGCCTCCAAGGAGGAGCTGCTCTCCGTCGCGCTCGACCAGGCGCTCGGGGGACTCGAGGCGGTGCTGGCGGAGCCCGCCGCGCAGCGCGGTGCCGCCCTCGACCGGCTCCGGCACGTGATCCGCAGCGCGACCGACGTGCTCGTGTCGCAGCTGCCGTCGGTGACGCTCCTGCTCCGGGTACGCGGGAACAGCCCGGTCGAGCAGAGCGCGCTGGAGCGCCGGCGCCTGTTCGACCAGCGCGTCACCCGCCTGGTCGCGGAGGCGCAGCGGGAAGGCGATGTGCGTTCCGACGTGGACGCCGCGGTCGTCTCACGACTGATCTTCGGCATGATCAACTCGGTCGTGGAGTGGTACCGCCCCGGCGGCCCCGTCGACGGGGACCGCCTGGGCCACGACATCCTGACCGTCGCGCTGGACGGGCTGCGTACCGACGGGGATGCGCTCACGCGCGCAGATCGACGCCCTTCGGCTCCTTGATCAGCGACACCCCGACCAGGGAGATGACCGCCGCGAGCGCGATGTAGGCGCCGATCGTCCACGACATCCCGGTCGCCCCGAGCAGCGCCTCGGCGATCATGGGCGCGAACGCGCCGCCCATGATCGCGCCGAGCGCATAACCGATCGAGACGCCGGAGTAGCGGACGTTGGCCGGGAAGAGCTCCGCATACAGCGCCGCCTGGGGGCCGTACGACAGGCCCAGGCCGATCGTCATGACGAAGAGGGCGACGAAGTACCAGAGGATGTTCGCGGTGTCGATCAGGAACCACATCGGCACGGCCCAGAGTGCCAGGATCAGGTAGCCGATCTGGAAGGTGCGCACCCGGCCGAGCCGGTCCGAGACGCGGCCGCCCCAGAGGGTGAACGCGAGCCAGCCGAAGGAGGCCAGGGTCGTCGCGAGCAGCACGGTCGGGCGATCCATCCCCAGTACGGCGACCGCGTACGTGGCGAAGAAGGCGATCAGCAGGTAGCCGGCCGCGTTGTTGCCGATGAACACGACCGCGGTGAGCGCCACCTGACGCCAGTTCTTCCGGAACAGCTGGCCGAGCGGAGCCGAGGACTCCTTGCGCCGGCGCATCAGGTCCTCGAAGACGGGGCTCTCCTCGACGGCACGACGGATCACGTACCCGATGGCGATGAGCACGATCGACAGGAGGAACGGGATGCGCCATCCCCACTCGAGGAAGGCCTCGGGGGACATCGCCGAGGTCAGGATCCACAGCGTCGCGGTCGCGAGGATCATGCCGATCGGCACGCCGATCTGCGGGAACGCGCCGAAATAGCCGCGCCGGCCCGGGGGAGCGTGCTCGACCGAGAGCAGAGCCGCCCCACCCCACTCGCCGCCGGCGGAGAACCCCTGGAGGATGCGGAGCAGGATCAGCAGGATCGGAGCGATGATCCCCGCCGCGGCGTACGTCGGCAGCACACCGATGAGCGCGGTGGAGGCCCCCATCATGACGAGGGTGAGCACCAGCATCTTCTTGCGGCCGAGGCGATCGCCGAGGTGTCCCGCGACGACCGCGCCGAGTGGGCGGAAGAGGAAGGAGATGCCGATCGTGGCGAACGAGAGCACCTGGGCGAGCCCGGGATTGGACCCGGCCAGCGGGGCGAGGAACAGCGGCGCCAGCACGAGGCCGGCGGCTTGGGCGTAGATGAAGAAGTCGTACCATTCGATCGAGGTGCCGACCAGGGTGCCCGCCAGGACCTTCCGTTCTTCGCGGGTCACCGCCTCCGGGCGCGTGCGGGCTTGCGTCGAGGACGCCATGAGAACTCCATTGTTCAGGGGGAGAGCGGCCAGGGTCATTACTGACCGATCGGTGAGTAACGCACAACATAGCGGACACCGGTGATCGCGTCACCCCACTGGCCCATCCGGGTCGACCAGGAGGTTGCTGATGCGTCCGGTCGCGAGGAGGGCGCCCTCCTCGTCCTCGATGCGGATGTCGTAGGTCGCCATGCGCCGCCCGCGATGCAACGCGGTCGCCGTTCCGGTGACGAGGCCTGCGCGGGCGCCGCGATGGTGGGTGATGTTCAGGTCGACGCCCACGCACACCCTGCCCATCGTGCTCGCATGGATCATGGCGGCCCATGATCCGATCGCCTCGGCCAGTGCGGCGCTCGCGCCGCCGTGCAGGCGGCCGAGGGATTGCGTGTTCCCGGCCACGGGCATGGTCGCCACGACCCGGTCGGGGGACTCGTCGAGCACGGTGATCCCGAGCTTCCGGTCCAGGTCGCCGGGGACGATCCGCCATCGGGTGTCGCTCATCGGTGCCTCCCTCGCCGCCGGCGCCTTGCCGTCGCCGCGATCCATCTGACACTATTACTGAACGATCGGTCTGCAAAGCGGGGCCGATGCCCTGAAGCGATGGTGCGGAGAGGACGGCGAGGTGATGGCCGACTCCGTCCGCGTGGAGCGGGATGAGGACCGTGTCGTGGCGACGCTGGACCGGCCCGATGTCCGCAACGCCATCGACCGGGAGATGATCGATCGGCTGCACCTCCTCTGCGCCGAGCTCGAGGCCGTTCCCCGGGTCCTGATCCTCACCGGAGCCGGCGGGGTGTTCGCGTCCGGCGCCGACATCGCCCAGCTCCGCGAGCGCGGGGCGGCTGATGCCAGGGCCGGGATCAACACGCACGCCTTCCGCCGCATCCGGGACCTGCCGATGCCCGTCATCGCCGCGATCGACGGCTACGCGCTCGGCGGCGGCGCGGAACTCGCCTATGCCGCCGACATCCGTCTGGGCGCCCCGTCCGCTCGGATCGGAAACCCCGAGACGGGGCTCGGCATCCTCGCGGCCGCCGGTGCGACCTGGCGCCTCCCCGAGATCGTGGGACCGGCGCGTGCTGCCGAGATGCTGCTCACCGGCCGCGTCCTGGACGCCGACGAGGCATACGCGTGGGGCCTGCTCAACGCGGTGCATCCGGCGGATGCCCTCCTGGCGGCGGCGCACGCGCTGACCGACCGGATCGTGGCCAACGACGCGCTCGCCACGCGGTACACCAAGCGTGCGCTGCTCTCCCCGGACGCCGCCCATCCCGCCGTCGAGCTCGACCTGCAGGCCGAGCTGTTCGAGCGCCCGGAGAAGCATCGGCGCATGACCGCGTTCCTCGAACGGAGGAAGCGATGACGGCGACCGCTCCCGCACGGGTCGGGGTGCTCGGCGGCGGGCGGATGGGAGCGGGGATCGCGCACGCCTTCGTGCTCGCCGGGTCCCGGGTCGTCGTGGTCGAGCGCGACGGTGCCGCGGCGGGGGAGGCGACGCGCCGCATCCACGAGAGCCTGCACGGCTCCGTGCGGCGCGGCACCACCGCGCGGACGCCCGAGGACCTGGTGGCGGCTGTGGACGTCGGGACCGACCCCGCCGTGTTCGCCGGCGCCGGGCTCGTGATCGAGGCCGTCCCGGAGGACCGCGCGCTGAAGCTCGCCGCCCTCCGCCGCGTCGAGGCCGTCATGTCCGCGGATGCGGTGCTGGCCTCCAACACCTCGTCGATCCCCATCGACGAACTCGCCCGTGGGCTCCGCCGTCCCCGGCGCCTGCTCGGGCTGCACTTCTTCAACCCCGTCCCCGTCTCGGCCCTCGTCGAGGTCGTGCTCGGCACCGCGACCGATCCGGACGTGGGTGCGGCGGCGACGGAATGGGTGGCCGCCCTCGGCAAGCGGGCGGTGGTCGTGCGCGATTCCCCCGGCTTCGCCTCCAGCCGGCTCGGTGTCGCGCTCGCCCTGGAGGCCATCCGCATGCTCGAGGAGGGCGTGGCGAGCGCCGCGGACATCGACGCCGCCATGGAGCTCGGCTACCGCCATCCGGTCGGCCCGCTGCGCACCACCGACCTGGTCGGGCTCGACGTCCGGCTGGGGATCGCGGAGGAGCTCAGGGCGACCCTGGGGGAGCGGTTCGCGCCGCCCGGTCTGCTCCGCGACCTGGTCGCGGCGGGACATCTGGGCCGGAAATCCGGCCGCGGTTTCTACGAATGGAGTGACGGATGAACGACATCCTGCCCAGCTACCTGCGCGACGCCTGGTGGACCCCGGGGGACGCCGTCGACGCGACGACCGTGCACGACGCCGCGACCGGGGCGGTCGTGGCGCGGGTCAGCGCCCGGGGCGCCGACCTCGCCGGGGCGCTCGAACACGCCCGCACCGTGGGGCAGCGCAGTCTCGGCGCGCTCACCTTCCACCAGCGCGCGATGCTGCTGAAACGGTTCGCCCTCGTGCTGACCGAGCGCAAGGATGAACTGTACGAGCTGTCCAAGCACGCCGGATCCACCGTCCGCGACTCGCTCAGCGACGTCGACGGCGGTATCGGCGTCCTCTTCGCCTACTCGTCGCGGGGGCGGCGCGAGCTGCCCAACGCGACGGTCTACCTGGATGGGCCGGTCGAATCGCTCTCCAAGGACGGTTCGTTCCTCGGCCGGCACGTGTACACGCGCCTGCCGGGTGTCGCCGTGCAGATCAACGCGTTCAACTTCCCCATGTGGGGGGCGCTGGAGAAGTTCGCCCCCGCCTTCCTCGCCGGGGTCCCCTCGGTCGTGAAGCCGGCGACGCCCACGGCGTACGTCGCCGAAGCGTGGGTGCGCATCCTGGTGGAATCGGGCCTCCTCCCCGACGGGGTGCTGCAGCTGGTCAGCGGGAGCGTCCCCCACCTGTTCGACCACCTCGGCCTGGGGGACATCGTGGGCTTCACCGGCAGCGCCTCGACCGCGGACGGACTGCGCCGGAACGAGGGCGTGCAGTCCGGCCGGGTGCGGTTCACGAACGAGACGGACTCGATCAACGCGTCCGTGCTGGGGCAGGACGCGGTCCAAGGGACCCCGGAGTTCGATGCGTACGTCCGTCAGCTCATGGCGGAGCTCACCGCCAAGGCGGGGCAGAAGTGCACGGCGATCCGCCGCGCGATCGTGCCGGCGGAAGCGGTGGACGATGTCGTGGCGGCGCTGCGGGCGGCGATCGAGGAGCGCGTCGTGATCGGGGACCCGCACGTCGACTCGGTCACGATGGGCCCCGTCGTCTCCCGGGCGCAGCGGGACGAGGTGCTGCGGCAGGTGGAGGTGCTCCTGGATGCGGGCGGCGAGCTGCTCATCGGGTCCACCGATGCCCCGGATGTCGTCCGCGCCGACGGCACCGTGGGCCCCGCGCCGGAGGGGGCCTTCCTGAGTCCCATGCTGATCGGGTTCCCGGATCCCGCCACGCCCGCCGCGCACCGGATCGAGGCGTTCGGACCGGTGGCCTCGATCCTGCCCTACCGGACGGTGGCGGAGGCGGCGGATCTCGTGGCGCGCGGGGGCGGATCGCTCGTCACGAGCGTCGCGACGCACGACGACGGCTTCGCGCAGGAGATGCTCGGCCGGATCGGCGCGTACAACGGCCGGGTGCTCTTCCTCAGCCGGGAGGATGCGCGCAGTTCCACCGGTCACGGCTCGCCGGTGCCGCACCTCGTGCACGGCGGACCGGGACGGGCAGGCGGGGGCGAGGAGCTCGGCGGCATCCGCGCGGTGCTCCATCACATGCAGCGCACCGCCGTGCAGGGCTCGCCGGAGACCCTCACCGCCCTCACCGGCGTGTGGCACGCGGGTGCCGCCACCTCGGTCGGGCGCCATCCCTTCCGCAAATCGCTCGCCGAGCTCCGGCTCGGCGACCGGGTGTCGTCGCGTTCGCGCACGGTGACGCTCGACGACATCGAGACGTTCGCGCAGTTCACCGGCGACACGTTCTATGCGCACATGGATGAGGAGTCCGCCGCGGCCAACCCCTTCTTCCCGGGGCGGGTCGCGCACGGATACCTCCTGGTGTCCTGGGCGGCGGGCCTGTTCGTCGATCCGGATCCGGGGCCGGTGCTCGCCAACTACGGGCTCGAGGACCTGCGCTTCGTCACGCCGGTTTCGCCGGGCGATGAGATCCGGGTGGAGCTCACCGCCAAGCAGATCACGCCGCGGGAGACGGACGACTACGGCGAGGTGCGCTGGGATGCGGTGATCCGCAACCAGGAGGACGCCCTGGTCGCCTCCTACGACGTGCTGACGCTCGTCGCGAAGGAGGCGTGAACCGTGGCACTGCGTCCGATGATGCAGGCGGACCGCGCCTCGGCGGCGCTCGGGATGGTGGTGGAGCGGGACGAGCCGGGGCTGGCGGTCGTCGCCATGCCCGTCCGGGAGGACATGACCAACGGGTTCGCGATCACCCACGGCGGGCTGGTGTTCGCCCTGGCCGACACCGCGTTCGCGATCGCGTGCAACGAGGACGAGCGGATCACGGTCGCCGCGGGTGCGGACATCACCTTCCTCAAGTCCACGCGCGCCGGCCAGGTCCTCACCGCCACCGCCGTGCGCCGCGCCGTCCGTGGCCGTACCGGGATCTACGACGTCTCGGTCACCGACGAGACCGGCGATGCGGTGGCCGAGTTCCGCGGCCGCTCGCTGACGACCGACCGGAACGCCTGAGGAGCGCCGATGTCGATCACCGCCCGGACCATGAGCCGCCGGGAGCTGGAGTCGCTCCAGCTCGAGCGCCTCCGGTGGACGGTCCGGCACGCGTACGAGAACGTCCCCCTGTACCGCCGGAAGCTCGGCGAGGCCGGTGTGCGCCCGGACGACATCCGCACGCTGGCGGACGTGCGCCGGCTCCCGTTCACCACCAAGGAGGACCTGCGGCAGACGTACCCGTTCGGGATGTTCGCCGTGCCCATGGCGGACGTGCGCCGCATCCACGCGTCGTCGGGTACCACCGGGCTGCCGACGGTCGTCGGCTACACCGCGGGCGATCTCGATCGCTGGGCCGAGCTGATCGCCCGTTCGCTGGACGCCGCGGGCATCCGGCCGGGGATGAAGGTGCACAACGCCTACGGCTACGGGCTGTTCACCGGCGGGCTCGGGGCGCACGGGGGGATCGAGCGGCTCGGCGCCACCGTGATCCCGGTCTCCGGCGGACAGACCGCCCGCCAGGTGCAGCTCATCCGCGACTTCGAACCGGATGCGATCCTGTGCACCCCGAGCTATCTGCTGACGATCGCCGACGCCCTGGAGGACGCCGGGATCGACCCGCGGACGACGTCCCTCACGGTCGCGGTGCTGGGAGCGGAGCCGTGGACCAACCGGATGCGGGCGGAGATCGAGCGCCGCATGCACATCGACGCGGTCGACATCTACGGGCTCAGTGAGGTGATGGGGCCGGGCGTGGCCAGCGAGAGCGTGACCACGAAGGACGGCCCGCACGTCTGGGAGGACCACTTCCTGCCCGAGATCGTCGACACCGCGACGGGGGAGCCCGTCCCGGACGGCGAGTTCGGCGAGCTCGTGTTCACCTCGCTGACCAAGGAGGCGTTCCCGGTGCTGCGCTACCGGACGCGTGATCTCACCCGGCTCCTCCCGGGCACCGCCTACCCCGCCATGCGGCGCATCGAGAAGATCACCGGCCGCAACGACGACATGATCATCCTCCGCGGGGTGAACCTCTTCCCCACCCAGATCGAGGAGCTGGTGATGGGTATCGAGACGCTCACCTCCCACTTCATCCTCGAACTCACCCGGCACGGGCACCTCGATGCGATGACCGTGCGCATCGAGCGTCCGCCCGGCCTCGACCGGGACACCTGCCTCGCCGCGGCGGAGGTGCTCGCCCAGCGGATCAAGGTCCACATCGGCACCTCCGTCGACGTGCAGGTGGAGGAGCCGGGCACGCTGCCGCGCAGCGAGGGCAAGTACCGGCGCGTCTACGACCGGCGCTGAGCCGCCGGTTGCCGGTCCCGGATCCCGCGGTTAGACTAACTGAACGATCGTTCTGTAAAGGAGTCGACGATGACCGCAGACACCGTGACCGCAGGCACCGTGACCGCAGACGCGGAGCAGCAGGCGCACTTCGACGACCTCATCGCCGCGGACTCCCGTGTCGAGCCGCGGGACTGGATGCCGGAGGCCTACCGGAAGACGCTGATCCGGCAGATCTCCCAGCACGCGCACTCCGAGATCATCGGTATGCAGCCCGAGGGGAACTGGATCACCCGCGCGCCGAGCCTCAAGCGCAAAGCCATCCTCCTGGCGAAGGTGCAGGACGAGGCGGGACACGGGCTCTACCTCTACTCCGCCGCGCAGACGCTGGGGATCACCCGGGACGAGATGACGCACCAGCTCATCGACGGCAAGGCGAAGTACTCCTCGATCTTCAACTACCCCACCCCGACGTGGGCGGACATGGGGGCGATCGGCTGGCTGGTGGACGGCGCGGCGATCTGCAACCAGGTGCCGCTGTGCCGTGCGTCGTACGGTCCTTACGGGCGCGCCATGGTCCGCATCTGCAAGGAGGAGTCGTTCCACCAGCGGCAGGGTTTCGAGATCCTGTTGACCCTCATGCAGGGCACCGACGCACAGCGCGCGATGGCGCAGGATGCCGTCGACCGCTGGTACTGGCCGAGCCTCATGATGTTCGGACCGCCCGATGACGCATCGCCCAACTCCGCCCGGTCCACGGCGTGGAAGATCAAGCGCTTCTCCAACGACGAGCTGCGTCAGCGTTTCCTGGGGATGCTCGTCCCGCAGGCGGAGGCCCTCGGCGTCACTCTGCCGGACCCCGAATTGCACTGGGACGAGGGCGCCCAGCGCTGGCGGATGACCGAGATCGACTGGTCGGAATTCCACGAGATCCTCGCCGGGCGGGGACCGATGAACGCGGTGCGCCTGCAGAACCGCCGCGACGCGCACGAGGACGGGGCCTGGGTGCGAGAGGCCGCGGCGGAGTACGCCCGCAAGCAGGCGGCGACCGCCGAGAACCGAGAGGCGGCGTAGGGATGGCGACGCCCGGAGCCGCGCCGGCCGAGCAGTGGCCACTGTGGGAGGTGTTCGTCCGCGCCAAGCGCGGGCTGAGCCACGTGCACGTCGGCTCGCTCCACGCCCCGGACGCGGACCTGGCCGTCCGCAACGCCCGCGACCTCTACACGCGCCGCAACGAGGGCGTCTCCATCTGGGTCGTGCCCGCCGACGCGGTCACCACGAGCGACCCGGACGCGAAGGGGGCCTTCTTCGAGAGTCCCGCGGGGAAGAACTACCGTCACGCCGCTTACTACACCGCTTCCGCGGGGGTGCCCCACCTATGAGCGCCTTGCCGCACTCCACCGCAGCCGACGATCCGCACGGCGACGTCACGCTGGACGAGGTCGCGCTGGATGCCGAACTGATCGGCGAGGGCGGCGGCGCAGGGTCCGCCGACGCCGCGGAGTACGCGCTGTGGCTGGGGGACGACGCGCTCGTGCTCTCCCAGCAGCTGAGCGGGTGGGTGGCCCATGCGCCGGAGCTCGAGGAGGACGTGGCCCTCGCGAACATCGCACTGGATCTCCTCGGTCACGCCCGCTCCCTGCTGCACCACGCGGGCGGCTTCGATGGGCGGACCGAGGACGACCTGGCGTACTGGCGGGACGAGCACGAGTTCCGCAGCTCCTGGCTCGTGGAACAGCCCAACGGCGACTTCGCCCACACGATCGCCCGTCAACTCGCCGCATCCGCGTACATGTTCGAGCTGTACCGCGCGCTGGCAGGTTCGGCGGACCCGACGCTCGCCGCGATCGCGGCGAAGGCGGTCAAGGAGGTCGACTACCACCGTGACCACGCCGTGCAGTGGACGCTGCGTCTGGCCGGCGGGACCGAGGAGTCCCGCCGCCGGATGACGCGGGCGATGGACGACGTCTGGCCCTACGTCGACGAGCTGTTCCGCGACGAGGAGATCATCGACCGCCTCGAGGGCGTCGCCGTGCGCCCGTCCCTGCTCCGTCCGGGTTTCGACGACACGATCGCGACGGTGCTCGCCGAGGCGGGGATGGACGTCCCGGGTCGCGAGCCCGCGCAGGGCCGGGGACGATCCGGCGGCCACTTCCCGACGCTCGGACCGCTCCTGGCCGAGATGCAGGTCCTCGCCCGGCAGCACCCGGGGGCGACATGGTGACGACGCGGACCGGGGTGTGGGCGATCGCCGCCCGCGTGTGCGACCCGGAGGTGCCGGTGCTCACGATCGAGGACCTCGGCATCCTGCGCGACGTCCGCGAGGAGGGCGGCACCGTCCGGGTGACGATCACGCCGACCTACTCCGGATGCCCCGCCATGGACGTCATCCGGCAGGATCTCGCGCTCGCCTTCGCAGCCGAGGGGTACGGACGCGTCGAGGTCGACCTCGTCCTCGCCCCGGCGTGGACGACGGACTGGATGAGCGAGGAGGGGAAGCGCAAACTCACCGCCTACGGCATCGCGCCGCCCCCCGGGCGAGCGGGCGTACCGTCGGGGCCGGTGCGCGTCCGGATCGGGGTCCGGTGCCCGCGGTGCGGCTCGCTCGATACGCGGGAGGTGGCGCGCTTCGGCTCGACCTCGTGCAAGGCGCTCTACGAATGCTGCTCCTGCCTGGAGCCGTTCGACTTCTTCAAGGTGCACTGATGGCGACCTCGACCACGCGCTCCCGTGCCCGGTTCCACCGGCTGCGCGTCGCGGAGGTGCGGGCGCTGACGGCGGACGCGGTGGAGGTCACCTTCGCGGTGCCGGCGGAGCTGGTCGCGGAGTACGACTTCCTGCCCGGGCAGTACGTCGCCCTGCGTGCCCGTATCGACGGCCACGAGGCGCGCCGCTCCTACTCGCTGTGCCGTCCGCCGGCGCCCGGCTCGCTCAGCATCGCCATCAAGCGCAATCACGGCGGGTGGTTCTCCGCATGGGCGCAGAGCGGGTTGCGTCCGGGCGATGAGATCGACGTGATGAGCCCGCAGGGGACGTTCACCACCGGTCTGCCCGATCTGGATGCCGCGCACGTCGCCGGGATCGCTGCGGGCTCCGGGATCACGCCGATGATGGCGCTGGCGACGGACGTGCTCGCCGCGTCGCCCACCTCCCGATTCACACTCGTCTACACCAACCGGTCGACGCTCGACGTGATGTTCCTGGACGACCTGGCCGATCTGAAGGACCGCCACCCCACGCGGTTCGCCCTCCACCATGTGCTCTCCCGTGAGCAGCGCGCCGCCCCCGTGCTCTCCGGGCGCATCGACGAGGAGCGTCTGCGCCGCATCCTGGAGGGTCTCGTGCGTCCCGCCACGGTGGACGAGTGGTTCCTGTGCGGCCCGCTCGAGCTGGTCCAGCTGTGCCGGCGGACGCTCGCCGACGTCGGCGTGGACGACGCGCACATCCGCTACGAGCTGTTCACCACGGGGGAGTCCCGCGGGCCCACGGGTCCCCGCCCGCCGGTGACGGTGCGCGCGGACGAGCCGGTGCACACGATCGAGTTCACGCTCGACGGGCAGTCCACCCGGGTGGACACACCGGTCAGCGCGCGCGAATCCATCCTGGACGCCGCCCTCCGGGTCCGCCCCGACGTGCCCTTCGCCTGCGCGGGGGGAGTGTGCGGGACCTGCCGCGCGCGGGTGCTCACCGGGTCGGTGACCATGACCGAGAACTACGCCCTCGAACCCGATGAGCTCGAGCGCGGCTACGTGCTGACGTGCCAGTCCCATCCGACATCCGACCGGGTCACGGTCGACTACGACAACTGAGGCGGACATGATCGATCTGCGCATCGACGACGACGTCGCGCACGTGGTGCTCGACGCTCCGGGAAAGCTCAACGCCCTCGACGAGCAGTCCCTGCGCGATCTCGACGCCGCGTACGCGGAGGCCGAGACCGCCGCGGTGCGAGCGCTCGTGCTGCGCGGTGAGGGGCGCGCGTTCTGCGCCGGGCGCGACATCGCGGGCGTCGACCCGGCGACGGACGACGTGCGCGGCTACCTGGAGGGCCTGCTCGCCCCGCTCCTGCGACGGATGGCGGACTTCCCGGCGCCGACGTTCGCCGCTGCGCACGGCGCGTGCCTCGGCGTCGGGCTGGGTCTGCTCGTCGCCACGGACGTCGTCTACGTCGCCGACACCGCGAAGGTCGGCTCGCCGTTCGCTGCGCTCGGCGCCGTGCTCGACTCCGGCGGCCACGCCCTGTTCTACGAGCGGCTGGGCGCCCACCGCACCCTCGACCTCATCTACTCGGGCGATCTGCTGTCCGGTGCGGAAGCGGTGCGGCTGGGACTGTTCTCCCGGAGCCTGCCGGCGGACGAGGTGCTGCCCGCCGTGGAGGCCGCGGCCCGCGCCGCCGCCGCCGGGCCGACGCAGGCGTTCCTCGCCAGCAAGCGCATCATCGCCGCCATCCGGGAGGACGGGGCCGGGCTCTGGGACGTGGTGAGTGCGGAGAACAGCGCGCAGGCGCGGCTGCGGGACACCGAGGACTACCGCGAGGGGTTCGCCGCGTTCGGCGCGAAGCGCCCGCCGGTGTTCCGCGGGCACTGACGCGCGCCGCCGGTTGACCTCCGGCGCGAACCTGTGTGCAATACAAGGCGTGCCCCTTGCCGACTCCGCCGGTGTCCCCATCCTTCCCGGGTGTCATCCGGATCCGACGATCGAGCGCGTCGGTGACGACTTCTACCTGGCCACGTCCACGTTCGAGTACTTCCCCGGCATCCCGGTCTTCCACAGCCGGAATCTGCGCGACTGGTCGCCGCTCGGGCACGCGGTCGACCGCCCGGGTCAGCTCGATCTGACCGGCGTCCCGTCCTCCGGCGGGCTGTTCGCACCCACCCTCCGGCATCACCGGGGACGGTGGTTCCTGGTCTGCACCCTGGTGCACGGGAGCGGCCGCGACGGGGACTTCGTGCTGACCGCCGACGATCCCGCCGGGCCGTGGTCCGACCCGGTGTGGCTCGATGCCCCCGGCATCGACCCGTCGCTGTTCTTCGACGACGACGGGCGGGCCTGGTTCACCGGAACCGAGCTGGTCGAGCGGGACTGGCCCGGTCAGACCGTGGTCTGGATGCGGGAGTTCGATCCGGTGGGCCTGCGGCTCGTGGGGCCGCGCCACGATCTCTGGCACGGCGCACTGACCGGCGCGGTGTGGGCGGAGGGGCCGCACATCCATCGACGCGGCGACTGGTACTACCTCCTCGCCTCGGAGGGTGGGACGGAGTACTTCCATGCCCTGTCCGTCGCCCGCAGTCGTGCGGTCACCGGGCCCTACGAGGGTCATCGGGGCAACCCCGTCCTGACGCACCGGCATCTGGGGCGGGGATACCCGATCCAGAACGTCGGCCACGCCGACCTCGTCCGGCACGGCGACGACGACTGGGCCGCGGTGCTGCTGGCGACCCGTCCGCGCGGCGGAGCCGACCCGCTGGGACGCGAGGCGTTCCTGGTGGACGTCGACTGGGAGGACGACTGGCCGGTCTTCCTCCCCGGTCGGGGCCGACTGGACGCGCTGCCGGCGGCCGGGACCGGGCCCGGGTTCCCTTCCCCCGGGGAGTGGACCCAGGTGCGCACGGCGGTCACCGGATTCTGGCAGGCGGATGCGGCGGCGCGCACGCTCCGGATCGCGCCGACCGGAACGGGGCCCGGCGGCCCCGGCACGCCCGCGTTCGTCGGGATCCGGCAGCGGCACCACGGCTTCACCCTGCGCGGCGACCTCCCACCCGGCGCGGGGATCGCCGCGCGTCTGCGCGACGACGTGCTGCTGGTCGCCGAGCGGAGCGAGGACGGGCTCGTCGTGATGGTGACCGACGGCGCCCCGGCGCGGGAACTGGCCCGGGTCACGCTCGATCCGGGCGTCACCGGCGTCTCGCTGGGCTCGGACGCGGAGACGTTCTCGATAACCGTGGACGGCGGGGACGGGCCGCTGGCCGCGGTGCCGGCCGGTCTGCTCTCGCCGGCGCGGGCCGGTGGCTTCGTGGGGGTCTGGGTCGGCTTCACCGCGCACGGCGGCGAGCCCGTCACCGTGCGCGGGATCGCCTACACCGGGCATCCCGGCGGGTGACTCACTCCACCCGGTGAAGCCGGCCGCGGCCGCGGCCGCCCTCGGAACCCCACACGGCGACGGCAGCGGGGATGTCCCCGATCACGAGAGCCTCGAAGCTTGACAGCGGTTGCGCGGGCGGGACGTATCCCTCGGGGAGATCATCCACGAGTTGTCCCGCACGCGGCCCGCCATCCAGCACGTACATCTCGCGAATGTAACGGATGGCACCCGGCGTGAAGGAGGGGTTGCGCACCCGGGCGGAGGGGTGTTGGGTGCGAGCGTCCAGGCCGGCGGGCTAACGTGTGGGGCAGCACGGTCCCTCCCGAACCCGTGCGCCACGGAGGTCTGGAACATGGCGGAGCCCGATCCGCAGCAGCGTGCAGCCCGTGCCGTCGAGCGTCTGCGACTGTCCGAGGCGAGCCTGTCCCGGCGGCGTCAGACCCAGTGCGGTCCCAGTGAGAACGCCCGCGCGGCGATGCGCTTCATCCTCGAACGCGCCGATGCCGGTGAGCGGGTGACGCCCAGGGCGGTCGCGGCTCACCTCGGCGTCTCGGCGGCCGCGGTCAGCGGCATCCTCGACAAGCTCCACTCCGGCGGCATGATCACATTCGCGGTCAATCCGGACGACCGGCGCAGCAAGCACGTGCTGCCGTTCGACCGGTCGACCGACGCCGATGACGTGGATCCCCTCACCGCGCGCATCCGCGAGGAGGCGGCGGACCTGGACCCCGTGACGGCGGAGGCCGTGGCGGCGTTCATCGAACGCGTCGTCCGCTCGGTGGATGCAGAGTGTCGCTGATCCAGCGACACGTACGGCGGGTCTGTCGCTGATCCCAGCGACGCGTCCGTAGGGTCTGTCGCTGATCCCAGCGACGCGTCCGTAGGGTCTGTCGCTGATCCCAGCGACGCGTCAGGCGTTCTGGCGCTCGCCGGCCCGCTCGGGCGAGAGGGTGAGCCCGTGGGGACCGTTCGCTTCGGACATCAGCTCGTCGATCCACTCCCGATTCAGCGCGGGGCTCCGGCTGCCGTAGAAGGTGAAGACCAGGGCCACGGCGGGATGGATCCACAGGCTCCGCATCCCCATCCCGTGCGGGTCGGGGAGATGGAACAGGAAGGGCTCGCTGCGCCGGAGTTTGTTCATGAAAACGACGCGCAGATGAGCGAGTGTGCGGTCATCGATATCGAATGACTGCGAGCCTGCGTCGTAAAGTAACTGTCCCACAGGCAGAGACTAATGCCCCGGGCCAAATTAACTACTTATGGTTAACCTGCTTAACGATTCAGTCCGTCGGGCGACCGTCGCGTCCGACCCGGCGGGGGACGAGGACCCACAGCAGCACCACGCCGACGACGCACAAGCAGGTGGCCACGAGGGCGGCCACGCGGCCGAGGGCGACATCCACGATGAGGGTCGTCACCCCGATGGTGAGCAGCCCGATCGCGATGAGGTCGGCCGCGACGATGCGTCCGGCGATCACCACGAGCTCCGGTTTCCTGCCCTGCGCGAAGTGCGTGCGGTGCAGCGCCACGGGCGCGAGCGCCAGCAACGAGCAGACGGCGGCGAGTCCGACGAGGGCGACGTACAGGCCCACCTGGACCTCGTCGAGGTCGGGGAAGCGTGGCTGGAACGCCACCGCGAGCAGGAATCCGCTCAGGATCTGGGCGCCGGTCTGCATGACGCGCAACTCCTGCATCAGCTCGTCCCAGTTGCGGTCGGCGCGCTCGTTGCGGCTCTCGTCACGACCGTCGTCGTGCGTACGTGCGCCGGCTCTACCACCGAGTCCGCCCATCCCGGTCCCTTCCCTCACCCCACGATCTAGCAGATCGGCTGGCGTCTCGCCAGTCCCCTCGGCAGGTCGGAGGGGGCGGACATGATCGAAGTGTCAGTCCTCACGAATGGAGTCCACCCGTGCACGCCCCTTCCGCGAACCGTCCCCAGATCGACGAGCTGCTCCCGACCGAGCCGATCGCGCTTCCGATCGTCGACGCACCGCGGCAGCGCTCACGGGCGGTGTGGATCCAGGTCGAGTCCGGCCTGCACGTCGCCAACACGGCGGCGACGTTCGTGGGGACCGTGACCGTGACCGCCGCCGGGTTCGAGGCGCGGGACGGAGCGGGTCGTCACCGCGGCACCTTCACGAGCCTCGACGCGGCGAAGGGGTCGCTCGAGGCGTGCGCCGAGGACGCCGCGGCCGCGCGTCGTGCGCGCCGGACGTCCCCGCACCGCGGCGCCGTCGCCCCGGTGATCTGAGCGACGGCCGCCGGGGGTCTCAGTCCTCGGTCACGCGGACCGCGACGTCGATGTTGCCGCGGGTCGCGTTCGAGTACGGGCACATCTGGTGGGCGGCGTCGGCGAGGGCCTGCGCCTGATCGGCGGGGATGCCGGGGAGCACCACCTCGAGCTCCACGGCGAGCTGGAACCCGCCGCCGTCCTTCGGGCCCAGCTCGACGCGCGCCCCCACGCTCGAATCCTGCAGCGCGACCTTCTGCATCCGGGCCACCGCCTGGAGTGCGCTGTGGAAGCAGGCCGCGTAGCCGGCGGCGAACAGCAGCTCCGGGTTCGGGGCCCCGCCGGGGCCGCCCATCTCCTTGGGCGTGCGGACGTCGGTATCGAGGATGCCGTCGGAGGTGACGACGTGTCCGTTGCGTCCGTCGCCGGTGGAGAGGGCTTCTGCGGTGTAGATGGCTTCCATGGTGGTGCCTTTCGTGTCGTCGGGCGAGCGCGGAGCGGGTGCTCAGCGCGTGCTGCTCGCCTGCACGCTCTCGGTGAGCGTGTGCAGGGAGTCGAGGAGGGCGCGCGCCGAATCCATGGAGAGGCTCATGCACGCGAAGAGCTGCGCGGGGACGTCCGCCATCTCGTCGCGGAGACGGTCACCGTGCTCGGTGAGACGGACGGTGACGACCCGTCCGTCCGCCTCGTCGCGGGTGCGGGTGATGATCCCGCTGCGTTCGAGCCTGGTCAGGAGGGGGGAGAGCGTCCCGGAGTCGAGGGAGAGCGCTGTCCCGAGGTCCCGCACCGATTGGGCGCCGCGCGTCCACAGCTGCACCAGCACCAGGTACTGCGGGTAGGTGAGTCCCCAGGGGGCCAGCAGGCGGCGGTAGGCCTGGGTCGTCGCGCGACTGGCGGTGTAGAGCGAGAAGCACACCATCTGATCCAGGACGTCCTGTTCCGGGTCGAGTTCCGGGATGCTTCGGCTCGTCATGGTAGAACGATTGCACACAATCGAATTGTGCACAATGGGTATTCGCTGACGCGTGTCTGCGCGATGCGCTGTCTTGCGTGACGCGGTGTGTCGCTGCACGTTGAGGGGACCCGGGCGCGGGGGCAGGCTCGCAGCATGAGCGCCGCAGAGGAGAGCCCGGTGATCGGCGTGGCCGAGCTGTCCGCCCTGCGTGCGCGTCGTCGTCCCGTGCGGCTGCTCGACGTGCGCTGGCGGCTCGATCTCCCGGAAGGGCGCCCCCTCTACCTCGGCGGCCACCTGCCCGGCGCGGTGTACGTCGACCTGGAGCAGGAGCTCACGCGCCCCGGGCATCCGGAGGAGGGGCGTCATCCGCTCCCCGCGTTCGCCGACCTCGCCCGCGCCGCACGACGCTGGGGAGTCCGCGTCGGAGACCTCGTGGTGGTCTACGACGACAACGACGGGGTCGCCGCGGCCCGGGCGTGGTGGCTGCTGCGCCGCCGCGGCGTGGAGGTACGGGTCCTCGACGGCGGCCTCCGGGCGTGGATCGAATCGGGTGGCCCGCTCGAGGGCGGTGACCTGCAGCCGACGCCCGGAGACGTCGTGCTCCGTGACGAGGATCCCGGTGCCGCGTCGATCGACGAGGCGGCGGCGGCGCCGCGGGAAGGAGCGCTCATCGACGCGCGATCCCCGCTGCACTACCGCGGGACGGCGCCGACGCCGGATCCCAGGGCAGGGCACATCCCGGGCGCCGTCAACATCCCGACGCTGGCGCACGTCGGACCGGACGGCTGTCTCCGGGGGCCCGCCCACGTGCACCGCACCCTCGCGGATGCCGGGGTCGACCCGGCGCGCCCGATCGTCGTCTCCTGCAGCTCGGGCATCGCAGCCGCGCACACCGCCCTCGCCCTCGCCCACGCCGGGGTCCCGTCCCGGGTCTTCCCCGGTTCCTGGAGCCGATGGTCGCGCACCCCCGGCCGCCCCGTCGCCGTGGGGCCCTCACCCTGGGGTGAGGTCTACGCCCGCTGACCTCGGTCGCCCTGGCGTGAGGTTCCGAGGAGGGGCGGACGCGCCGCAGTACGGGATGGTAAGGTCGTCGGGTGCTGACCTGTCGCTGTTGTCGCTGAGTGATCCTGTGCGCTCTCGCGCATCCTCTCCGACCACCGACAGACGCCGCGACGGGTGAGCCCCGCGGCCCCCGAACATCAGGACATCTCCCATGCGTTACGCCCAGAGCGTCGCCGACCTCGTCGGCAACACCCCCCTCGTCCGTCTCAACCGCGTCACCGAGGGCATCGCCGCCACGGTGCTGGTGAAGATCGAGTACCTCAACCCCGGCGGGTCCTCCAAGGACCGCATCGCCGCGAACATCATCGATGCGGCGGAGCGCGACGGGCAGCTGTTGCCCGGCGGCGTGATCGTCGAGCCCACGAGCGGGAACACCGGCGTCGGGCTCGCGCTCATCGCGCAGCAGCGCGGCTACCGGTGCGTCTTCGTGGTGCCCGACAAGGTCGGCGAGGACAAGCGTGCGGTCCTGCGCGCCTACGGCGCCGAGGTCGTTGTCACCCCCACCGCCGTCGAGCCGGAGGACCCGCAGTCCTACTACTCGGTCTCGGACCGACTGGTGCGGGAGATCCCCGGCGCGTTCAAGCCGAACCAGTACGAGAACCAGAACGGCCCGCGCAGCCACTACGAGACGACCGGCCCGGAGATCTGGCGCGACACCGAGGGGCGGATCACCCACTTCATCGCCGGCGTCGGCACCGGCGGCACGATCAGCGGTACCGGGAAGTACCTCAAGGAGGTCTCCGACGGCCGGGTGCAGGTCATCGGCGTCGACCCGGTCGGCTCGATCTACTCGGGCGGCCCCGTCCACACCTACGACGTCGAGGGCGTCGGTGAGGACTTCTGGCCGGGCGCCTACGACGGTTCGGTCGTCGACGGCTTCGAGAAGGTCGGCGACGCGGAGTCGTTCGCCATGACGCGCCGGCTCGCCCGGGAAGAGGGGCTCCTCGTCGGCGGATCGAGCGGGATGGCCGTCGCCGGCGCGCTCGCCGCCGCCCGCGACCTCCCCGCGGACGCCGTCGTGGTGGTGCTGCTGCCCGATTCCGGGCGCGGGTACATGGGCAAGATCTTCGACGACGCATGGATGCGCGAGCACGGTTACGAGGTCGAGACGGTCGAGCCCCTCGTGCCCGCAGCCGCCACGAACACGGCAGGAGAGAACCGATGACCGATCACGACGCCGCACGCGGCTTCGCCAGCCTCGTCGTCCACGCCGGGCAGAGCCCCGACCCCGCCACCGGCGACGTCATCCCGGCCCTGCACATGTCCACGACGTTCGTGCAGGACGGCATCGGTAACCTCCGGCAGGGCTACGAGTACGGGCGCAGCGGGAACCCGACGCGCACCGCGCTGGAAGCGCAGCTCGCGGCGATCGAGGGCGGCGCGCACGGGATCTCCTTCTCGTCCGGGCTCGCCGCCGAGGACGCCCTCCTCCGGGCGGCGCTCCAGCCGGGCGACGAGGTGCTCCTCGGCAACGACGTCTACGGCGGGACCTACCGCCTGATCGCCCGGGTCCTGGGCCCGTGGGGCATCCGCCTCCGCGTCGTCGACATGAGTGACCTGGAAGCGGTGGCCGCGGCCCTCGCCGAGAGGCCGGCCAAGATCCTCTGGGTCGAGACGCCCTCGAACCCGATGCTGAAGATCAGCGACATCGCCGGTCTCGCCGCGCTCGGTCACGACGCCGGCGCTCTCGTCGTGGTCGACAACACCTTCGCGTCGCCGGCCCTGCAGCAGCCGCTGGCACTCGGCGCCGACGTCGTCGTGCACTCCACGACGAAGTACCTGGGCGGGCACTCCGACGTGGTCGGCGGAGCCGTCGTGACGAATCACGACGCGCTCGCCGAGCAGGTGCGCTTCCTGCAGTTCGCCGCCGGCGCGGTCTCCGGCCCGCACGACGCCTGGCTCACCACCCGCGGCATCAAGACGCTCGCCATCCGCATGCAGCGGCACAGCGAGAACGCGGATGCCGTCGCGCGCTTCCTCACCGGACACGACCGGGTCGCGCGCGTGCACTACCCGGGTCTGGAGTCGCATCCCGGCCACGACCTGGCCGCGCGTCAGATGCGCGGCTTCGGCGGCATCGTGTCGCTGGAGCTGGCGGACGGCCCCGCGGCCCGCCGGTTCGCGGAGTCCACCCGGTTGTTCACCCTCGCGGAGTCCCTCGGCGGCGTGGAATCTCTCCTCAACTACCCGGACGAGATGACCCACGCCTCGGTGCGCGGAACGGAACTCGCGGTGCCGGTGGAGCTGGTGCGGCTCTCGGTCGGCATCGAGGATGCGGACGACCTGATCGCCGATCTGGATCGGGCGCTGTCCGCACTCTGACCGGGGCGACTGGCTAGACTGCCGCACGGAACGTGGTGCTCGACGCACCCGGGGGAGTCGAAGATGACGGTCGCGCGCGGAGGACCTCGCGCCCCGGAGCGCTCGGCCTCCGTTCCCCGCGGCAGGGTGCGTCGCGCCGGACGCGTGTGGTGGGCCGCCGTGACCAGCGGACGGTTCTTCACCTGGTGGTCGGCCGCCGTGTCGCTCCTCGCCTCGGTCACGGTCCTCGGGTCCTACTTCGGTGTCACGCAGGCACAGGACTACCCCGCCGCCGTCGGGGTGTCGGCGATCGGATGGGCGGTCATCGCCGCCCTCGTGCTCCCGGTCGCCTGGGCCGAACGCCGCGTGCGCAGTCCCCGGGGACGCGCCGCGCTGGTGCTCGCGACGCTCGTCGCCGTGTCCGTGCTGCGTCCGTTCCTCAACGACGCGATCGCCGCGGCGCTCCTGCCCACGCAACCGAGCGGCGGGTGGGCGCAGCGCATCGCCACGAACCTCCTCGTCTGGGTGCTGCTGCTGTCCCTCGTGGCCATCGCGACCGTGGGTTACGCGGGGAGCCGATCCGTCGGGCGGCGCCTGCGGTCGGCGCGCGCGGCGCTCGCCGCGGCGGGCGAGCGCGCGGCGGTCTTCGAGCGCCAGGCACAGGCCGAGCTGGACGCGTCGTTCGCCCGCATCCGCACGGGACTCGAGACCCTCCGGACCGGTCGCCCGGGGTTCGAGGACGTGCGCGCCTTCTCCGCCGTGGTGCGAGAGGCCAGCCACCGTCTCGAGGACGTCGCGCGCACGGAGCTTCCTCCGGTGGCCGGCGACGTCGCCCCGGCCGCGCCCCCCGTCGGCTCCTCCCGGCCGATCCTGTCCCGGCTGCGCCCGCCGCCCCCGTTCACGGTCGCAGGAATCTACTTCGCGGCGAGCCTGCCGTACATCGTCACCGTGGCGCCCTGGTACCTGGTGCTGCTCTCCATCGTCGCCCTCGCCCTCCTGAGTGGTGCGGCGGACGTGCTCAGCCGCCGGCTGGGTGCCCGCCGTCCCCCGAGCGGACGCGGCGCGACGCTCATCGTCGTCTGGGCCGGCGCGGGCGCGGTGTACTCGGCGGTCGCCTTCGCGCTGCATCCGGAGTCTGGCGGGATCGTGCTGGTTCCGATCCTCGCCTTCCCCGGCATCGCGGTCGCGATCGCCCTGTGCGCGGATGCCGGCCGCCGCTCCATCGTGCAGGAGCGGCTGCTCACCAGCGCGCTGGCGGCGGAGGCCGCGGCGCTGGCGGCGCTGGCGGCGCGCACCCGGGCCTCGCTGGACACGGCCGCTGAACGCCTCCACGGCCACGTGCAGGGGCGCTGCGTCGTCTTCGCCGCGGCGCTCGACGAACGCGACGCCACGACATCGGAGGCGGAGGCGTTCGCCGTCACGATCGATCGCGCGCTCGAGGAGATGCGGCACGGGGCGACGGACGGAACCCGCGCCTCGGATGTGCTGGCCGACGTGATCACGTCGTGGACGAACGTGCTCCGGATCTCCAGCGAGATCGACCCGGCGGCGCGGTCCGTGCTCGCCGACGCGGGCATCCGCCGCCGCGTGGCCGACATCGCCGCCGAGGCGTTCGTGAACGCCGTGAAGCACTCCGGTGCCCGCTCCGCGGAACTGTCCGTGCGTCCGGCTGACGAACCCGGTCAGGCGCTGCTGGTCGAGGTCGCCGCTCCGGGGGTCCTCGCCGACGGGCTGCGCATGCGCGGGCGCGGTCTCGCGCACCTGAGCGCGCGGGCGTATCAGCGCGGCGCGGACGTGGTGCTGGAGGCGAGCGTTCCCGACCCGGTCGCAGACGGCCCCGTGCCCGCCTCCGTGCGCTGAGTCGCCGCGAGGTCGCGCGGCAGGCGCAGCTCGGCGACGAGTCCGCCACCCGCAGGGCTGTGCAGATCGACCGACCCGCCGTTGCGTTCGGCGAGCTCCCGCGTGATGGCCAGCCCGAGTCCGGTGCCGGGCGTGTTCTCGCGCTCCGCGTCGGGCGCACGGTAGAACCGCTCGAACGCGTGGGACAGTGTTTCCGCCGTCATCCCGGGGCCGGTATCGGCCACGCGGAAGATCACCTCACGCCCGTCCGGGACGGCGCTCACGCGCACCTCGCCGCCGTCGGGGGTGAACTTCAGCGCGTTCGAGACGAGATTGCCGAGGGCGCGCAGCACATCGCGCGGAACGGCGCGCACCGGCAGGGGACCGGCGACGGCGGTGTGCAGCGACAGATCCTTCGCATCCGCCGCCGGACGCTGCGTGAGGGCGACGTCGGCGAGGTAGTCCGCGGCATCGCGGATCTCCACGGCCGCCCGGACCACGGGAGCCCGGCGGGCGCGCCCGAGGGTGAGCAGGTCCTCCACGAGCTCGGACAGCCGGCGGGCGTTCCGGTCGACGACCTCGACCCAACCGCGTTCGAGTTCCGGGAGTCGCGGCGATTCGGCGAGCAGCTCCGTGTAGCCGCGCAGGCTCGTGATGGGGGTGCGCAGCTCGTGGCTCGTCGTGGCCACGAAGTCGTCGCGCTGACGCTCCAGGTCGATCCGCGCGGTGCGGGCGGCATCGCGCTCCAGCTCGGCCTCGGTCCTGGCCTGCATCATCCGTACCGTGCTGGTGACGTCCACCAGCTGCACGGCGAAACGCCGAGGATCGCCCGGGACCCGGTTCGCGAGCAGGCGGATGACGGTTCCGCCCCGCTCGTGCACCTGCTCCGCCTCTCCGCGGAGGGCCGTCTGCGTCGCCGCCTCGATGTCGCCCGCCCAGCGTCCCTCGGGGGAGAGCTCGCCGGACAAGAGGTTCCGGGCCGCGTCGTTCGCCCAGATCACGGTGGACGTCCCGCGCTCGCGCTCGGCGATGACCAGTCCCACCTCCGACTCCAGGAACCCCCCGGTGATGAGGCGCGTCGTCGTCGCCGCCGTGCGGGTGGCCCGGCGCAGCTCGTTGCGGGCGGCGACCATGAGCACCGTGATCGTGGCCAGCGCCACGAGGAAGACCTCCACCGTGATGGCGAGGTCCGTGGTGCTCAGCCCGATCGCGGCGAACGGCCCGCCGCCGCTGAAGCTCAGCGCGATGACGGCGACCGCGGCGACCAGCGACTGTGCGAAGGCGATCGCCATCGGGAACCGGAACGCCGCCCAGGTCACGACGGTGAACGGCAGGAAGGCGAGGGGGAGGTACGCTCCCGGGCGGAACACGACCAGGATGGCGAGGGCCAGGATGGCGGTCTGGATCGCCACCTCGCCCCACCGGAACGGGTCGCCGGCGCGAGCCGGGATCAACGCGAACGGCGCGACCAGCAGCACCGCGGCGGCATGGGAGGCCGCCGCGGGGACGGCGGCGTCGAGCAGATCCCCGCCCTGGACGGCCTGGACGGTCGCTCCGACCAGTGCGCCGAGGACCAGCGCGCCCGCCGCGACTGCGAGGAGGAACCGCAGCGCGTGCGTGATGGTGAGCAGGCCGAAGCGTCCGCCGCCGAAACCGAGCAGCAGCGCCACGACGAAGGCTTCCGTGGCGTTGGCGAAGCTCAAGCCCAGCGCGAGCCCCGGGTCGCGTCCGCTGAGGAGGTTCGCCCCGGCCGTCACGACGAACACGAGGGCGAGAGCGAGCGCGCGGCGGCGGGGCGGGTTCACCAGGACGAACCAGACCGAGAGACCGGCCGCGGGCCACCAGATGGCCAGGGTCCCGCCGGGCGGCGTGAAGTACAGCCCGGAGGCGGCGAGGGCGCCGATCCCCGCAGCGGCGATCGGCCAGACCCACCAGGCGGGCAGCCACGGGCGCATGCCCCGGCCCCAGAGCCCGGGATCGCGCGGCTCCCAGCTTGTCAGCGCGCTGCCCCGGTCCATATTCTGAACGTACCGTGCGGGACGGTGCCGTCCGTGCACGATGGAGCGTTGAGAGGAGCCGACGTGGCCACGATCCTGGTCGTCGAGGATGACGCTGATGTGGCCGGGCTCATCGAGCACCGCCTCGCCGCCTCGGGTCATGACGTGTCGGTGGCGGGGGACGGCGATGCGGGCGTCGAAGCCGCGTACGTCCGTCGCCCGGACGTCGTCATCCTGGACTGGATGATGCCGCGGCGCACCGGCATCCAGGTGTGCGAAGACCTCCGCGCGGACACGTCGTTCCGCACGACCAAGATCATCATGCTGACCGCCCGCGCACAGGCCGCGGACGTCGAGCGCGCGATGGGCGCGGGGGCGAACGACTACCTCACGAAGCCGTTCTCCCCCCGCGAGCTCCTCGCCAGGGTGGAAGCACTCCTGAACTGAGTTCAGCCCTCGGTGACGGCGGCCTCGTCGCGCTTGCGGTCAGAGCGCGTCTTCCACAGGCTCGCCACCGTCGCCACGGCGATCGTCGCGCCGATGAACACCAGCGAGAACCAGATCGGGATCTCCGGCGCCCACTCGACGTGCTCGCCGCCGTTGACGAAAGGCAGCTCGTTCACGTGCAGCGCGTGCAGGACGAGCTTCACGCCGATGAAGCCGAGGATGACCGCGAGGCCCTGCGGCAGGTAGACCAGGCGCTGCAGCAGACCGCCGATGAGGAAGAACAGCTGACGCAGGCCCATCAGGGCGAAGGCGTTGGCGGTGAAGACGATGTACGCCTCGTTGGTCAGACCGTAGATCGCCGGGATGGAGTCGACGGCGAAGATGAGGTCGACGAAGCCGATCGCGATGACGGTGAGCAGCATCGGCGTCACCATGCGCTTGCCGTCGACGCGGGCCGTCAGGCGGTCGCCGTGGTACTCCTCGGTGACCGGGAGCGTACGCCGCACGAACCGCATCAGCCGGCTGTCGGCGGGGTTGGCATCGTGGTCGGCGAACGCCTGCCGGTAGGCGAGGAAGAGCAGGAGTGCGCCGAAGACGTAGAAGATCCAGGAGAAGTTCGAGATGAGCGCGGCGCCCACGGCGATGAACCCGCCGCGCAGGATCAGCGCGATGATGATCCCGATCATCAGCACTTTCTGCTGATAGATCTTCGGCACCGCGAATGCCGTCATCACCAGCAGGAAGACGAAGAGGTTGTCGATAGACAGCGCCTTCTCGGTGAGGTACCCGGCGAAGTACTCGCCGCTGTACGTCCAGCCCGAGACGACGCCGATGCCGATGCCGAACAGCAGCGCGAGGCCGATGTAGAAGCCCGACCACAGGGCGGACTCGCGGATCGTCGGTTCGTGCGGCGTGCGGACGTGCGCGAAGAACTCGTAGACGAAGAACGCGATCGTTACCGCGATCGTGATCATCCAGATGAGGAAGGTGACCTGCATGGAGGTGCTCCAAAGGGGTTGGCGAATACCGGCGCCAAGGTCTCCTCCGCCCCGGACGGGACCGACGGCCCGGGACGCATCGATGCATCCGTATTGACGGGCCGGCCGCAGACGGGAGTACTCCCCTTGTGGGAATCAAGGCTACGGCATGCGCAGGGGTGCGGAGGCACCGCTGCCGATATGCTTCCTCGCGTGGAGGACTGGGTGGAGGACGCGGCGACGCAACTGGACCGGCTGACCGGGTCGTCCATGGCGGGCGCCGTTCCCGGCCGGGTGCGGATCGTGTCGATCACCGAGCCCCGCGGTCGCCTCCGGTACCAGGAGGCGCACCTCGAGGTGAGTGCGGAGGTGCCGGGGCGCGAGCCGGAACTGCGCCGCACCGAGGTCGTCCTCGACCGCCGCTACTGGCCGTCGGCCGGGATGGTGCTGCCCGCCGACATCGCACCGTCCGGCGCGCTCGAGATCCGCTGGGACGTCCTGGCGCGCTGAGCAAGCGTGGGGTCGGCGGCGGGTGGCGGCCGGGGGCGGGTGGCGGCCGGGGGCGCCCGATCCCGGAGCCGGACCTAGCGGGACTTGCCGGAAGCGGTGGACCTCCGCATCCGGTACTTCAACGTTGTGCTGCGGTCAACATTCCGGACAAGCGGCACGTTCGAGCGTGCGGAGCCGGGTTCTCGGCGCGGAGGCGGGCTTTCCCCGGAATGTTGTCCGGCGCGCCGGGTAGGGTACCCCGCAGCCGCAGCCGCAGCCGCAGCCGCAGCCGCAGCCGTCCGGACCCGGACGGGCGGTCGCCGCACCGCGGACGACGTCCCGGCCGCACCTCGGTCAACGTTCCGGATGTGTGGTGCTTTGGGGCTGCGCAGGCCGTCCGCGGAGGCTGATAGCCCGATCGGTCCGGAATGTTGTCCCCTGCAGGGGCTACAGGTCGAGCTTCTCGTTCTCGCCCTCGATCTTGCGGCGGGTGAGCAGTGTCACGAGGTGGACGATCCTGCTTCCGGGGGAGTGCCAGAACTCGGCGCCGTCGGCGGTGAAGTGGAGCAGGCCGACGTTCGGGTCGTCCTTGCCGTTCGGGAACCACGCCTCGAGCGCCGGCTTCCAGAGCTCCGCGAGCTTGGCGCGGTCCTCGACGATGCGCCCGGTGCCGCTGAGGGAGACCCAGGCGTCGTCCGAACTCATCGAGACGCCGGCGTGCGGGTTCCGCGCGAGGTGCTGTGCGGCGGGGGCGTCCTTGCCGATGACGAACCACAGGTCGCCGTCGAACTCCGCCTCCTGCACGGTCAGCGGGTGGGCGACGAGCGAGCCGTCCGTCTCCATCGTCGTCACCATCGCGAACCGGAACTTCCGGATCAGCTGGGTCAGGGTCTTGAGGTCGTCCTCATCGGTCATGACTGCTCCTCCTGGAGTCCGGGGATGTGCGGGAAGTCTCGCACTCGCCCCCGCCGGGCGCGGAGCGGTTGCGCATGCCCGCCGGACTGTGCACAATCACTCGCTATCGTTGCCGGATGGGGAACGCGGGGACGCCTGCACGCGCCCGGGGACGGCGCCGGGCGGGCATGCTGCTGGCCGGCTACACGGCGGTGGCGCTGCTCATCGTGTTCTGGCCGGTTCCGGTGGACCGCGGTGCATCGGGGCTGCTCGACCGCGTGGAGGACCTGCTGCCCTGGGCGACCTACGGCCGCGTCGAGTTCGCCGCGAACGTCGTCTTCTTCATCCCGCTCGGGTGGCTGCTCAGCATCCTGCTCGAGCGGAGACGGTACCTGGTGCTGCCCATCGGCATCCTGGCGACCGTGGCGATCGAGACGATCCAGGGGGATCTGCTCGCTGCGCGAACCGCGAGCGTCACCGACGTGCTCGCGAACACCGCGGGGACGTGCATCGGGATGCTGTTGGCGGCGGTCGTCGCCGTACCCAAACGGGCGCCGGAACGGTAGACAGGGCTGATGGAAGTCATCATCACCGAGGAGGAGCGGATCGGCGAGTTGGTCGCCGACGACATCGCGGCGCTCGTGGCACGCGTACCGGATGCGGTGCTGGGGCTCGCGACCGGGTCCAGCCCGCTCCGGATCTACGACAGCGTCGCTCGCCGCGTCGACGCCGGGACGCTGTCGCTCGCGCGGGCGCGGGCGTTCACCCTCGACGAGTACGTGGGCCTGCCGGCGGGTCATCCCGCCGCCTACCGCACCGTGATCGACGCGGACTTCGTCTCGCGCGTGGACCTGCCCGCGGATGCCGTGCAGGGGCCGGACGGGACCGCGGCCGACCTCGCCGCCGCGTGCGCCGCGTACGAGGCGGCGATCCGGGACGCCGGCGGCGTGGACCTCCAGATCCTCGGGATCGGCACGGACGGGCACATCGCCTTCAACGAGCCGGGGTCGTCGCTGTCCTCCCGCACGCGCGTGAAGACGCTCACCGAACAGACCCGGCGGGACAACGCCCGATTCTTCGACGGCGACCTCGAGTCGGTGCCGCGGCACTGCCTCACCCAGGGCCTCGGCACGATCATGGAGGCCCGGCACATCGTGCTCGTCGCCACCGGCGCCGGCAAGGCGCAGGCCGTCCACCACCTCGTCGAGGGCGCCGTGTCGGCGCTGTGGCCGGCCACCATCCTGCAGCACCATCCCCGCGTCTCGGTGCTCATCGACGAGGCGGCGGCGTCCCGCCTGCAGCTGGCGGACTACTACCGCTACACCTATGCGCATCGGCACCAGGTGGGGCAGTGACCGCCCGTGCCGAGGAGGCCGGCACGGGGGTGCTGATCCACTCCGCGCGCCTGGTCACCGCCGGTCCCGACGGATCGCTGCGCGACGAGCCGGACGCCTGGCTGCTCCTGCGCGGCGGGTCGGTGCAGGCGAGCGGGAACGGGGCCGGGTGGCGGGACCTGGTCGCACCCGGCGACGAGGTCATCGACGCGCGGGAGGCGGCCGGTGCCGGGGCGGTGCTCACCCCGGGCCTCGTCGACATCCACACCCACGGCGGCGGAGGCCACGATGCCGCGGGCGACGCGGAGGATGTCGACGCGGTGCTCGCCGCGCACGCCCGCCACGGCGTCACCCGTGTCGTCCTCTCCCTGGTGAGCGCCCCGATCGCCCGGCTCGTGGCGCAGGCCGACCGGATCGGGGCGCTCATGCCCGAGCGGCCGGGCATCCTCGGCGTGCACCTGGAGGGGCCGTTCCTCGACACCGCGCACTGCGGGGCGCACGACCCCGCTGCGCTGCAGTCGCCCACGCCGGAGGCCCTGGACCGGCTGCTGGGCACCGGCGTCGTCCGCCAGATGACGCTCGCCCCGGAACTCGAGGGAGGGCTGGCCGCGGTGCGGCGCATCGTGCAGGCGGGGGCGGTCGCCGCCGTCGGCCACACTGACGCGGATGCCGGGATGACGCGCCGGGCGATAGAGGCGGGAGCGACGCTGCTCACCCATGCCTTCAACGCCATGCCGCCCCTCCACCACCGCGCCCCGGGGCCGGTGGGCGTCGCGCTCGCCGACGACCGGATGACTCTGGAGGTCATCGCCGACGGGCACCATCTCGATCCGGTCGTGGTGACGATGCTGTTGCGGGCGGCCCCCGGCAGGGTGGCGTTGGTGAGCGATGCGATGGCCGCCGCGGCCGCCCCGGACGGGACGTACGCGCTCGGCGCGGCGGACGTCGAGGTGCGCGACGGCGTGGCGCGGCTGCGCGGGACGGAGGTGCTCGCCGGCTCGACCCTGACCCTCGACCAGGCCGTCCGCAACGTCGTCGGTTACGGCGTGCCCCTGGCCACGGCGGTCGCCGCGGCGACGGCCGTCCCGGCTACGGCGATCGGTCGCCCGGACCTCGGCCGGCTCGGCACGGGCGACCCCGCCGACGTCGTGCTCTGGACCGCGGACCTCGTGCCGCAGGCCGTCTGGCGCACCGGCGTCCGCACCGCCTGAGCGGCCGGGTGGTAGGACTTTTCCGCGCCGTTTTCAAGTCCCATTGACAAGCGGTCCCGCCGACCTAACCTGGGTGGTGTCCCCGGTTAATGAAGACCCCCCGCTTCAGCCGAGGGTACGAAGGGCGAGGCCATGGACGACGTGATCATTCCCGACGGACGATCCACGCAGGACCTGCACGACGACGAGGAACTGCTGGACGAAGCCGACGAGTTCGAGGATGCGGCGGTGGCGGAGTTCATCCGCCGGTTCGGGAGCGTGCCCCTATGACTCGCCCCGAATGGGCTCACCCGGTGAGCAAACCGATACCGATCCCCAGCATCCGTCCCACGCGGTTGTACCGACGCCGGGACCCCCTCATCGAGGACGAGCAGGACGCGAGTGCGGACGTGATCGATCCTTCGGGGAACGCCGCCGCCGGCCAGGGCTGAACTGAGAGACTGTGCCCCCCTCCGGCCTAGAGGAGAGGGGCACAGTGAGCGATCGGCCGGGGAATCCTGGTCTCAGCTCGGGTAAGGCGGACGCCCGGGCCTTCGCGGGGAGCGGACGTCCACCTGGATTAGATCACACCTCGCTGTGCGGATGCAGGAGGGGAAACCCCGAAACCTGGCGTGTCGCTCTGGGGCCTTCCCCCCGTCGAAGCACACCCTCGCGTCGAGCCGCAAGGGGGAGCCTGCCGAGCGTCGCGGGTGATCAGGTGGAATGAGGGCGGCGCCGGCGTCGCCCGTACCTCGTCGGAAGGAGCACCACTATGAGCGACAACCAGAACGACCAGCAGCAGCCCGTCGTCGCCGAGAACCTGCACGAGAAGGTCGAGGAGGCCGCGGCCAGCGCGCACGAGACCGACGATCGCGGCGCAGACGCGGCGAAGGACGCGGATGGGACCGCCGAGGAGGCAGCGACGAGCGCGCACGAGACCGTCGATCGCGGCTCGGATGCGGCGAAGGACGCGGCCGGGACCGCCGAGGACGCCGCGACCAATGCGCACGAGACCGTCGATCGCGGCTCGGATGCGGCGAAGGAAGGGATCGAGCAGACCGCGGACAAGGTCCAGGAGACCGCCGGTGCTGCCGCGGGTGCTGCCGAGGCCGGCGCGGACCGGGCCGGGAAGGGCGTGGACGCCGGAGCGGACAAGGCCGAAGCGGCGGCGAAGCGGGCCAGGGACGCGGTGAAGACCGGCGCGGAGAAGGCCGAGAAGGCCGTCGACGCCGTCGTGGGGAGCACGCTCGAGGACCGCGCTCCGCAGATCGCCAAGGCCGCGAGGGACCTGGCCGGTCAGGGGGCGGACGCCGTGCAGCAGGCGGCGGATGTCGCCTACGGCGCCGCGACCGGGGCGATCGGCTCGGCGCGGGACTCCTACCGGGCCAATCCGCTGAAGACCATCGCCGTGGCCGGTGCCGCGGCGCTCGCGGTGGTCGGCGTGTTCCGGCTGCTGTTGCGCAAGAAGTGACCGGTGGCGTGCCGGCCCTCCCCGATGGGGGACCATAGAGGGGAGGGCTCCACGCGAACGTCGTGCACCTCGGTGGCAGTGAACGGGAAGCGGTGATCGGCGGTGGACTCGACGGCGACCGCGTTGACTCTCGTGATCGTGTCCGTGCTCGCCGTCGTGGTGGTGCTGTCGGCGCTGCTCTGGTCGAGTCTGTTCACGATGCGGCCGGGCCCGTTCCTGCGGTATGCGAGCCTGTCGGCGTTCGCCTCATTCGGGTCGAGTCTCGTCTACCTCATCTGGGCGTTCCAGGGGGACCGCTGGATCGTCGCGATCGGTGACGCCCTGATGCTGTGGGGACCGGCCTGCCTCTGGGTGGCGCTGAGTTCGCTCAACGGCCGGTTCGAGTGGCGCGCCTGGGTCGCGGTGTCCAGCGGGGTGGCGATGTTCGTGCTCACGCTGCTGGTGCCGGAGTCGGTCTCCTCCGCGGTGAAGATCGGCGTGATGCTCGTGTACTGCGTAGCGGTCGCGTACCAGGCGCGGACCCCGCCGGCGAGTGCGCGCCGGGGCATGGCCACCATCACGCTGCTCACGTCGGTGTACGCCGTGTTCTGCGGCGGACGGCTCGTCGCGGCCGGCGTCGGGGGCATGGAGGGTGAGCTCTACCGCGAGTACTTCTCCACGGGGCCGACGACGATCGTCGGCGTCGTCACCGTCATCTTCATCGCCTACGGCGTGCTCCGTGCGGCGCAGGACCCGCGGCCGGCGTGGCGGATGCAGCACGACGCGGTGCGCACCCAGCTGGAGGAGCGCGCTCGGGCTCTGCTCGAGGCGGGGGAGAGCGTGAACTGGCGCACCGTGTCCCTGCCCGAGCTGTCGCTCATGCGGGAGTCCTTCGGGGAGGACTACGTGCAGGACGCGCACCTCGCCCTGCTCACCGCCTGCCGCGACGCGGCCGCGCCCGGCGCCGAAGTGGGGGCGATCGGTCCGGCGCGGATCGTGATGGTCGAGCCGAGCGACAGTCCCGAGCCGTCCCGGGCGGATCTGCGCACCCGGTTCGCCCGCGCCTCTCCGACGCTCACCGAGACCTACGTGCCGGACGTCGACATCGTTACGCTCGTCATCTCCGACCCGGAGGCGCTCGCGGAGGCAGGCGTAGGCTCGACGTCGTGACGAACAGCTGGCACTGGTCCGAAGAGGGCATCAACTTCCACACCCGCAAGTGGGTGCGTCCCGAGGATCTGAACGCGAACGGGACGTTGTTCGGCGGCAGCCTGCTCAAGTGGATCGACGAGGAGGCGGCGATCTACGCCATCCTCCAGCTCGGCAACTACCGCTGCGTGACCAAGCTCATCTCCGAGATCAACTTCGAGGCGTCTGCGCTGCAGGGCGACCTGATCGAGATGGGCCTGACCGCGACGCACTTCGGGCGCACCTCCCTCACGATGCGCGCGGTCGTGCGCAACATGATCACCCGCAAGCGCATCCTGACGATCGAACGGATCGTCTTCGTCAGCGTGGACGAGGACGGCCGGCCCACCCCGCACGGGTTCACCGACATCACCTACGACCGGGACCGGATGCCGACCGAGCACCCGCAGACCGGGAGTGTGCGCCTGCCCCGGGACTGATCCGCCGTCTCGGCTCCGACGCGGCGAGTCGAGGAATATCACACATCGCGGGCGCGCCGACGCGGATGTATCCCGCCACCGGAACGCCCGTCCTGCCAGACCTCCCGCACGTTCAGCGATCCGTCCCAGAGCACGGCGTCGGCGATGTACCCCGGAGCGAAGGCACCCATCGACCGCGCACGCAACGCCCGTGCCGGGAGGAGCGTCGCCGCCGCGACGACCTGGGGCAGGGGGATGCCCGTGGCGGCCGCGTGCCGGATGCCGGCGGCGAGGGTGAGTGTGGAACCGGCGATCGTATCGGATCCCCGCAGGCGCGCGACGCCCTCGCGCACCTCCACCTCCTGCCCGCCCAGACGGTAGGCGCCGTCGCCGCAGGTGGCCGCGGCCATGGCGTCCGTGACGAGCGCCACCCGATCGGGCGCGGCGCGCAGCAGCAGCCCCAGGACGTCGTCGTGCAGGTGCACTCCGTCGGGGATGGCTTCGAGCATCACCCGGGGATCCGCGAGCGCGACCCCCACGACCCCGGGCGCGCGGTGGTGCAGCGGAAGCATGGCGTTGAAGGCATGCGTGACGAGCGTCGCACCCGCGTCGATCGCCGCCCGTGCGGTCGCGGCGTCGCTGTGCGTATGGCCGATCGCCACGACCGTGCCGTGCGCGACGATCCGCGCGATCGCCGCCTGCGCGCCATCGAGCTCCGGCGCGATCGTCATCTGGCGGACCACCCCCGTCTCCAGAAGCGGATCGATCAGCTCCGGGGTCGGCCGGACGAGGGCCTCCGGGGCGTGGGCGCCGGCGTGCAGCGGGCTGAGGAACGGACCCTCCAGATGTGCGCCGAGGATCCCGGGGAGCCGTCGGCAGGCGAGCGCGATGGTCGCCAGCTGGTCGCGCAGGAGCGCCACCGGCGCGCTGACGAGCGAGGCCACCAGCCGGGTCGTCCCGTCCGCACGGTGCGCGGCTGCGGCCGCCGCGACGGCATCGAGACCGTCGTCGAACGAGCAGCCGGCACCGCCGTGATTGTGGATGTCCACGAGTCCCGGGGTGAGCGTCGCGCCGGGGCCGGCCTCGGCGGTGCCGTCGACGACGCGGGTGTCGTCATCGCGGGCGTGCCGCCAGGCGTCGCCGGTGCCGACCGCGCGCACACGCCCGCCGGCGAGGTGGACCCATCCGTCCGCCAGATCGATCGCGGGGCCGGCGGGGAGGGCGGAGACCACCCGGACCGAGTGGATGAGGGTGTTCACGGGCGCTCGTTCACGCGGACGGGGCGCGCTCCACGGCCACGCGGAGGAGACCTCCGGCCTCCTCGAGGCGGCGACCGGCCTCGGCCGGGGCGACCCCGGTCAGGACGGCGAGGATCGCCTCCTTCACATGGCCTCCGGCGGCGTCCAACGCGGACTCGGACTCGTCGGCCGGCACGCCGGTCACGGTCATGACGGTGCGCACGGAGCGGGCGCGGAGCTTCTCGTTCGTGGCGACGAGGTCCACCATGATGCCGCGGTAGGTCTTCCCGAGGCGCACCATGGCGAGCGTGCTCAGCATGTTGAGGATGAGCTTCTGCGCGGTGCCGGACTTCAGGCGCGTGGAGCCGGCGACGAACTCAGGACCGACGACGACCTCGATCGGGATGTCGGCGATCCGCCCGATCGCGGAATCGGTGTTCTGGGCGACGGCGATCGTGAGCGCGCCGCACCCCCGGGCGTGACGGAGGCCACCCACGACATAAGGGGTCCGGCCGGAAGCGGAGATGCCCACGACCACGTCGGCATCGGTGAGGCCGAGTTCGGTGAGTTCCGCGGCCGCGGCGGTGTCGTCGTCCTCCGCGTTCTCCACGGCGGTGAGGAGCGCCGTGGGGCCGCCGGCGATGAGGCCACGGACCATCTCGGGCGGGGTGCCGAACGTGGGCGGGCACTCGGAGGCGTCGAGCACGCCGATCCGTCCCGCCGTCCCGGCGCCGAGATAGATGAGCCGACCGCCCCGGCGGAACCTCTCGACGATGGCATCGACCGCGCGGGCGATGACCGCCGCGTGCTGCGCGACCGCGACGGGGACGCTTTGGTCGCCCTGGTTCATCAGGGTGACCAGCTCCAGGGTGTCGAGCGTGTCGAGGTCGACGGAGTCGCGGGCGGCTTCGGTGGTGAGCGCGGCGAGCTCGTCGATCAACTCGTTCATCCGAGTCGTGTGGGAAGAATCAGGCACGGTGGATGAACCCCTCCAGAGGTAGGTCGCGGAGCGTCGCGATGATGCGCGCGCCATCGAGGGCGGTGCCGGCGGGGGCACGGGTGGTCAGGTCACGGGCCGCGAGGGCGGCGGTGAGGCGGTGGCGGAACCAGTCCGATCCGCTCAGACCGCCCAGGATGCTGACGGTGCGCTGGCCGGTGGGCAGTGCCGCCGCCAGGGCGGTGGCGGCGAGCTCCTCGACGGCCTCGTCGACGATACGCTGGGCCGTCGCGTCGCCGGCCTCGGCCGCGGCGAGCACGGCGGGGGCATGTCGCGCGAGGAACGCGGCGTCGGACGGAGCGGCGGTGAGGCGGGCGACGGCGGCGTCGCCGGTGTCGATGAGTCCGCTCAGGGCGGTGGGGGCGGCGGCACCGGCGGCGGCCATCTCGGCGGCGCGGAACCCGGCGCGGCCGATCCAGGCGCCGGAGCCGACGTCGCCGGCGAGCAGCCCGCGGCCGTCGCGCCGGGAGGTACGGCCGTCGGGGGCGACCGCCAGGGCGACGGCTCCCGTACCCGCGACCAGACACACTCCGGCGGATCCGTCGAAGGCACCCACGTGCGCGGTCACGATGTCCGATGCCACGGCGACCGGGGCGTCGAACGCCCGCGCGAGCCGGTTCGCGAGGTCGGCGGCCCCGTCAGGGGCGGACAGCGCGCCTGCGGCACCGATGCCGAAAGATGTCGGCACGACGGCCGGGGAGAGCCCGGCGACGAGGCTGCGCAGGGCCTCGGCGGTGCGCTCGGGAGCGCCGGGCACGGCGAGCCCGGGCAGGCCCGGTCCGTCCGCGTCGGAGCGGCGTCCGTCCGGGCCCCAGGCGGTGACGCGGCACCGCGTCTTGCCGAGGTCGACGCAGACGATGGCGTCCTCTGTGCTCATGGTTCTCCTTTTGCACGAACTGAAAGAAGTATACGCATCCGGTAATCTGGTCGAAACATAGTTTCATCTACGGATGGGTGGAGTGGGCGACGTGCATCGGCGAGACCATACTGGGACGAGTGATCAGATGACGCCGGGAGCGCGAATGAGCATTCAGTCGACCATCGAAGCGGCCGTCGGGTCGTTGTCGCCCTCCTTGCGGCGCATCGCGGAGACGATCCGGGAGCGTCCGACGATCGTCCTGGAGAGCACGATCAACGATCTGGCTGCAGAGTGCGGCACCTCGGTCGCCTCCGTCGTGCGCTTCTGCCAGGCCATCGGGATGGCCGGCTACGCCCAGCTGCGCGTGGCGCTGGCCACCGAACTCGGCAAGGAATCCGCGCAGTTCGGGATGCCCGCCGCGTACGGCGCGGACGTCTCTCCCGGGGACTCGCTGCAGGAGATCGCGCGGAAGATCTCCTCCCTCGAGCTCATGGCGATCGACGAGACGATCGGCTCCCTCGACTTCGAGGTGCTCGAGCGGGTGGTGGGCAGGTTCGAGAACGCCAGTCGCATCCTGCTCTACGGGGTCGGGGCCAGCCAGTTCGTCGCCGAGGATCTGCAGCACAAGCTCTTCCGCATCGGGCGGGACGCATTCGCGCTGTCCGACCCGCACGAGGCCTGGGCGGCGGCGGCGCTGCCGGTGAGCGGCGTGGTGGCGATGGGGATCTCGCACCTGGGGGAGACCAAGGACACCCTGGAGTTCCTGCGGATCGCCGCGGAGAACGGAGCGTTCACGGTGGCTCTCACCGGGGTGCCCGGCTCCGCCATCGCGAACGCCGCGGATGAGGTGCTCTACACGCGGGCGCGGGAGACGACGTTCCGGGCGGGCGCCATGGTGAGCCGGATCGCGCAGCTCGCGCTGGTCGACTGCCTGTTCGCCGGGATCGCGCAGCGCCGCTACCACTACACCGTGGACGCGTTGCGTCGGACCCGCGAGGTCACCCGGGGCGCGCGGGGCGTCTGAGTCCGCCCCGCGGCATCGCGCACATCGCTGTGCCGTCATGTGTAACAATGCTCCACAAGAAGACTGCATAATGAAACTCAGTGCCGCCGACAGGCGGCTCTCGAAGTCGAGGAGGAACCGGATGATGGACGCGACGGTGCAGTTGCGGACGTTCCAGCCCGGCGATGGTGCACGCATCGCCGCAGCCTGGACGGCGGCGGCCCCGCAGGACCCGATCACCGAGACCCGGTTCCGGGACCTCATCCTGCTCGATCGCAACTTCGACCCGGCGGGCCTGTTCGTCGCCGACCGTGCCGGCGAGGTCGTCGGTGCCGTCTACGTCGTGCGCCGGCGCGTTGCTCACGACGGGGACGACCTCGAGCGCGGCCGCGGCTGGATCCCCTTCTTCTTCGTCACGCCCGATGCGCGGGGTCGCGGACTCGGCCGGGCGCTGCTCACGCGCGGGATCGAATGGCTGCGCGCCCAGGGCGCCGCGGAGGTCGTCTTCTCCAGCTACACGCCGAACTACGTGCTGCCCGGGCTCGACGCCGACCGGTATCCGGAGGCTGCCGCGCTGCTCTCCTCGCTGGGCTTCGAGACCATCGAACGCCCGAGCTCGATGGAGATGTCGCTGCGCGGCTACCGTCTGCCGGAGAGCGAGCGGGTGCGTGCCGCGGAACTGCGCGCCGAGGGCTGGTACCTCGGCACCCTGCGCGACGAGGACATCGTGCCGCTGATCGAACTGGCCGGGCGTGAGTTCAACTCCGACTGGGCGCGCGCCATCCGGGAGGGGATCGTCTCCGGATTGCCGCTGGAGCGCATCATGGTCGCCCGCAACCCCGAGGGGCGCGTGATCGGGTGGGCCATGCACGGCACCTACGAGAACGTGATCGACCGCTTCGGTCCGTTCGGGGTGCTCCCCGAGAGCCGCGGCACGGGCCTCGGCAGGTTGCTGCTGCACCTCACCCTGGAGCGCATGGCCGCGACCCAGGCGCACGCCGCGTGGTTCCTGTGGGCGGACGAGGGCTCGGCGGCCTCGAACCTCTACGTGAAGACCGGCTTCGAGATCACGCGCACCTTCACCATCCTGCGCGCCGAAATCTCCTGAGAAGGGAACCCCATCCATGAGTAAGACCGTCATCGCCGTCGGTGGACACATCGGCGACATGGAACTGACCGCCGGACCCACCCTGGCCAAGGTGGTGCTCGAGGGCGGACGCGCGATCATCGTGGACTGCACCTACGGCGAGCGCGGCCACCCCACGATCGCGCCCAGCATCTACCGCGAGCAGAAGCTCGAGGAGGCCCGCTTCTTCGCCGACACGATCGGTGCGGAACTGGTCACCCTCGACTACTCGGACGGCTTCCTGCCGGACGACGAGGCCGTGGCGGAGCAGATCGCCGAGGTCATCCGCGAAGCCAAGCCCGACATCCTCATCACGCATTGGCTGCACTCGATGCACCGCGACCACGAGCGGGCGGCGCAGGCGGCCATCCGGGCCGCGTTCCTCGCGTCCATCCCGATCGAGGAGATCGACGCCGAGCGTCACTCCGTGCCGGTCATCCTGCACGCGGAGAACTGGGAGGACATGGAGGGCTTCGAGGCCGACACGTTCTACGAGATCCCGGACGAGGCGTACGAGCGGTGGCGTGCCGGGATCGAACGTCACGCGTTCGCGCGCGGGGAGACCTACGGTTTCCGCTTCATCGATTACTACTCCGCGCTGATGCAGGTCAAGGGATGCCTCGTCGGTCACCAGCGCGCCGCCGCTTTCAAGTCCGCCGGGCACGAGCGGTTCGCCCTCGCCGGTCCCTGATCTCCCCTCGAACACAACCGCAATCGCATCTGGAAGGTAAACCATGAAGAAGCACACGCTGCTTGCAGGCCTCGGTGTCGCGGCCTCGGTCGCGCTCGTCGCCACCGGCTGCTCGGCCTCGGGAGGATCCGATGACGGCTCCACCGAAGTGACGTTCCTGACCCACTGGGGTCCGGACCAGGTCACCATGCTCGAGGACGCCGCCGCGGCCTTCACGGAGGAGAACCCGGACATCACCGTCAAGGTCCAGGCCGTGCCGTTCGCGAACCTGCTCTCGACGCTGCGCACGCAGGGCGCGTCCGCCGACGGCCCGACGATCGCCGGCATCTACGACGCCTGGCTGCCGGAGCTCGCCCGCGACGGTCTCGCCGCCGAGGCGCCGAGCGACGTCGCCAAGGACGTCACCGACAACTGGCCGTCCGGTGTGGTCAACGCCGCGACCCAGGAGGGAGCCCTGTACGGCATCCCGAACGAGGTCGACCTGTACCAGTTGAACTACAACACCGCGCTGTTCGAAGAGGCCGGCATCGCCGCTCCGCCCGCCACTTGGGACGAGCTGCTGACGGCCGCCGACGCGATCACCGCGACCGGCGACGGACGTCAGGGGATCGGGTTCATCACGAGTTGGAACTCCGGCGCCGTGCACCCCTTCCTCTCGCTGCTCGCCTCCAACGGGGGCAGCTTCCTGAACGAGGCCGGCGACGCCGCCGACCTGGAGAGCCCGGAGGCCCTCGAGACCGCCGAGCTGTACCAGCAGCTCGTGGACGCGGGAGCGACGAACCCGGCGATGTCTGGTGCGAACGCCAACACCACCGGTCCGTACCTCGACAACTTCGTCAACGGCAAGACCGGCATGATCGTCATGGCGAACTGGTGGGAGAGCTCCCTCAAGGACGCCATGGGCGATGACTTCGCGAACGTCGCCACGGCGCCGATCCCGGTCGGGCCGAGCGGTGACGTGTCCAGCTCGATCTCGTACTCGTGGGACACGATCGTCAACGGCAACGCCTCCGACGAGAAGCAGGCGGCCGCCTGGAAGTTCCTCAGCTGGCTGAACGGCCCGGACTCGGGCGAGAACGGCTCCTCGGCGATGGGTGACATGCTCATCTCGATGGGCATCCTGCCCAGCCGGCTGTCCGACGTCGAGGCGCACGCCGAAGCGCTCGGGTCCGACTTCCTGAGCTCCTACGTCGCCGCGATGGAGACCGCCACGCCGTTCCCGACCGTCCTGGGCGCCAGCGCCGGTGCCGACGCGCTGCAGCGTCAGATCGAGGCGCTGCTGAACGGGCAGGTGGATGCGGCGACCGCCATGAAGACGGCGACCGCGGACGTCGACGCCGCGCTCACCGCCGCACGCTGACGAAAAGGAACCCGTGAACCTCACGTCAACAACCGGGGGAGGCCCGATCTCGGGCCTCCCCCGGCCACGTCGCCGCCGGACGGACAAGGCGCACCGCGGGATCACCGCGGCGATCTTCCTGAGTCCCACGGTGCTCATCATCGGACTGTTCACCGTCGTCCCGATGATCATGACCATCGTCATCAGCTTCCACCGCTGGTCGATGTTCACCCCGATCACCGAGATGGACTTCGTCGGCCTCGACAACTACGCGCGCTTGCTGAGTGACAGCGCGCGCGTCCAGGCGATCGCCAACACCGGCGTGTACGTGCTGCTGAGCGTCGTGATCACCGTGCCGCTGGCGTTCCTCATCGCCATGCTGCTGTACTTCCCGCGGCTGCGCGGGCGCAACATCGTGCGCGTCATCCTCTTCGCCACGTACGTGATCCCGACGATCGCGATCGTGATCATCTGGAGCAATATCTACGCTCCCGGCTACGGCCCGCTGAGCGCCATGATCCAGGCGATCGGGATCACGCCCCCCGGCTGGCTCAGCGACCCTTCCTGGGCGCTGGTCTCCCTCGTCATCTTCAACGTCTGGCAGATGCTCGGCTACTACGTCATCCTGCTGGTCGCCGGTCTCACCCAGATCCCCGAGGAGCTGTACGAGGCCGCCAAGGTCGACGGCGCCGGGATCGTGCGCCAGACCCGGTCCATCACCATCCCGATGCTGAGCGGTTCGCTCGTGTTCGTGGTCCTGATGACCATCATCAACTCCATCCAGGTGTTCGACCCGATCTACCTGCTGACCCAGGGCGGTCCCGCCGGGTCGACCAACGTGGTCTCGTTCGAGATCCAGCGTTCGGCGTTCCAGTACGGGCAGGCCGGCGACGCCAGCGCGCTCGCCGTCTCGCTGTTCATGCTGATCGTGCTGGTCGGCGTGGTCCTGAACGCCATCTCGAAGGCGAGGAAGCGATGAGCCGCCGCCGCACCCATCCCCGCACGCTCGCCCAGCGCGCGCTGCTGTACCTGCTGCTCGCGGTCGTGGCCGTGGTGCCGTTGTTCCCGCTGTACTGGCTGGTGATCTCGGCGTTCAAGACGCCCGCCGAGTTCGTGACGATCCCGCCGACGTGGTTCCCGGCGTCGCCGACGTTCGACCAGGTGAACGCGGCGCTGACCCAGGTGCCGTTCGCCCAGTCCATGATGAACAGCGTCATCATCGCCGGCGGGGCCACGATCTCGGTGCTGATCACCAGCATCCTCGCGGGCTACGTGTTCGCGAAGTACCAGTTCCGCGGGAAGAACCTGATGTTCTGGGGCATCGTCGCGACGATGTTCCTGCCGCCCATCGTCACGCTCGTGCCGCTGTACTACCTGGTGAACTCGATGGGGCTGTCGGACTCCTACATCGGGGTGCTGCTGCCCTGGCTGGCGAACGCGTTCGGGATCTTCCTCATGCGGCAGTTCATCATGGACGTCCCGGATGAGCTCATCGAGGCCGCGCGCCTGGACGGGGCGAGCGAGTTCCGCATCGTCTGGCAGTTCGTGGTGCCGCTGATCAAGCCTGCCGTCGTGACGCTCGCGGTGTTCATGTTCGTGTTCTCGTGGAACAACTTCCTGTGGCCGCTCACGATCCTGCGCACCGAGGCGATGTACCCGGTGGTGCTCACGCTGAACCGGCTCATGTCGTACACGATGAGCTTCGACTACCAGAACGTCGTGATCGCCGGAGCGCTGATCGCGTCGCTGCCCACCCTCATCGTGTTCCTCATCTCCCAGCGCGTGTTCGTGCAGGGGATCGCCTCGAGCGGGGTGAAGGGCTGATGGCGGAGATCCTCATCGTCGCTGATCGGGACGCCGCGGGCGAGCTGGCAGCGCGGGTCGTGTGGGAGTACCTCGACGGCGTCCCCGAGCCGGTGCTCGGGGTGGCGACCGGGTCCACCCCGGAGCCGCTCTACCGGGAACTGGCGCGCACGAGAGGCGGACGGGACCTGTCGCGGCTGCGTGCGTTCGCCCTCGACGAGTACGTCGGCCTCCCCGCCGGGCACCCGGAGTCGTACCGCGAGGTGCTCCGCCGGGAGATCGTCGAGCCGCTCGGACTCGATCCGCAGCACGTGCACGTGCCGCCGGCCGACGCCGCGTCGCTGCCCCACGCGGGGGAGCGGTACGAGGCGGAGATCGCCGCAGCGGGCGGGGTCGGGCTGCAGATCCTCGGTATCGGCAGCGACGGTCATGTGGGATTCAACGAGCCGGGCTCGTCGCTCGCCTCGCGCACGCGGGTGAAGACGCTGACGGAGCAGACCCGGCGCGACAACGCCCGGTTCTTCGACTCGATCGACGACGTGCCCCGGCACTGCGTCACTCAGGGGCTCGGCACCATCCGCGATGCGCGGCACCTGCTGCTCCTCGCGTTCGGGGCGCAGAAGGCGCAGGCGGTCGCGGCGGCGCTCGAGGGTCCGCTCTCGGCGAGCATCCCGGGGTCCATCGTGCAGCTGCATCCGCACGTCACCGTCATCCTCGACGAGGACGCCGCGAGCGGGCTCGGCCACGCGGACTATTACCGCGACGTCGCGCGGTTCAAGCCGGAGTGGCAGGGCTGGTGAACACCGAACTCCCTCCCGCGATCGCCGCCGCGGTGGCGGAGGCGTCGCGCATCAAGACCCGGCTCATCGACCGCGTCGCCTACGCGGGCGACGCCTCGCACTTCCTGCTGACGCCGCAGGCCGTGGTGGTCGCCGCGGATGCCGCGGAGGTCGGTGGACTGCTCCGCGCGGCGGCGCGGGAAGGGATGCCGGTCACGTTCCGCTCCGGGGGGACGAGCCTGTCCGGCCAGGGCAGCGGCGACGGCCTGATGATCGACGTGCGGCAGCGATTCCGCGACATCGAGGTGCTCTCCGACGGGGCGCGGGTGCGCGTGCAGTCGGGCGCAACGGTGCGACAGGTGAACGCGCGTCTCGCCCCGTACGGCTTCCGGCTCGGGCCGGACCCGGCCAGCGAGGCGGCGTGCACGATCGGCGGCGTCGTGGCCAACAACTCCAGCGGGATGGCGTGCGGCACGGACCAGAACACGTACCGCACGCTGGAGTCCGCCGTACTGGTGCTGCCCTCCGGCACGATCCTGGACACGGCCGCCCCGGATGCGGACGCGCACCTGCGTGCGCGGGAACCGGAGCTGGTCGCCGGGCTCCTGCGGCTCCGGGACCGCGTGCGGCAGGATCCGCACTCGGTCGAGGTGATCCGGAAGCACTTCGCGCTGAAGAACACGATGGGCTACGGAGTCAACGCCTTCCTCGACTTCGACGCGCCCGTCGAGCTGCTCCGGCACCTCGTGATCGGATCCGAGGGGACGCTGGCCTTCGTGGCGGAGGCCACGTTCCGCACCGTCCCGATCGCGCCGAAGGTGACGACCGCGCTCGCCGTCTTCCCGTCGCTGCACGCGGCCACCGTGGCTCTTCCCGGTCTCACCGCGACCGGAGCGGCGACGCTGGAACTCATGGACGCGACCTCGCTCCGGGTCGGGCAGCGCCTCCCGGGTGCGCCGGCGCAGATCCTCGGGTTCGAGGTCGAGGACCACGCCGCACTGCTGGTCGAGTACCACGCGCGCACCGACGAGGAGCTGCGGGCCCTGTCCGCGGCGGGTTCCCGCGTGCTCACCGAGGCTCCGCTGCGCACGCCGGCACCCCTGGCCACGGACGCCGCCGCACGGACAGCGGCGTGGTCCTTCCGCAAAGGGCTGTACGCGTCGGTGGCGGGCGCGCGTCCGAGCGGGACGACGGCGCTGCTGGAGGACGTGGCGGTTCCCGTCCCGGCGCTCGCCGAAGCATGCGAGGGGCTGCAGGAGCTGTTCGACCGGTACGGCTACGCGGACAGCGTGATCTTCGGTCACGCCAAGGACGGCAACATCCACTTCATGCTCACGGACCGCTTCGAGGGCGAGTCGGCCCTCGGCCGCTATCTCGGCTTCACCGAGGACATGGTCGATCTCGTGCTCGCGGCCGGGGGGAACCTCAAGGCGGAGCACGGGACCGGGCGGGCGATGGCGCCGTACGTGCGTCGTCAGTACGGCGACGAGCTGTACGACGTGATGTGCGAGATCAAGCGGCTGTGCGATCCGGCGCGCGTGCTGAATCCGGGCGTCGTGATCGACGACGACCCCGATGCGCACATCCGCAGCATCAAGCTGGCTCCGCCGGTCGAGGAGGAGGTCGACCGCTGCGTCGAGTGCGGCTACTGCGAGCCGGTCTGTCCGAGCCGGGATCTGACGTTGACGCCTCGACAGCGCATCGTCGTGCGCCGTGGCATCGAGCGGGCGCGACAGTCCGGCGACGTCTCGGCGGTGGCGCAGCTGGAGCACGACTACGACTACGCCGGCGTGCAGACCTGTGCGGTCGACGGGATGTGCCAGACGGCGTGCCCGGTGCTGATCAACACGGGGTCGCTGGTGAAGCGACTGCGCCGTGAGGACGCGAACCCGGTGCTGGCAGCGGGCTGGAAGGCGGCGGCATCCGGATGGGGCGCCGCCACCCGTGCCGGGGCGGTGGCGCTGTCGGCGGCCAAGGCGGTACCGGCGCCGCTCGTCACCGGTGCGACGGCCGCGGCCCGCGCGGTGCTGGGCGAGGACACGGTGCCGAGGTACAGCGCGGACCTCCCCGGTGGCGGGGCGGCCCGCCGCGGAGCGACGGGAGTCGTCGGCGGGGGCGAGGGAGACCCGATCGCCGTATACGTCCCCGCCTGCGTGAACAGCATGTTCGGCGCGGCTGACGGCGGCGACGGCGTGGCGTTCGCCTTCCGGCGACTGCTCGAACGCGCCGGTGTCGCGGTGGTCGTGCCGGAGGGCGTCGAGTCGATGTGCTGCGGGACGCCCTGGTCGTCGAAGGGCTACGCCGGCGGGTACGACGTCATGTCGCGCCGCGTGGTCGAGCGCGTGCGGGAGGCGTCACGTGGCGGCGAGCTGCCGGTCATCAGCGACGCCGCCAGTTGCAGCGAGGGTTTCGAGCGGATGCTTCGTGCCGAGGGGGTGCGGGTGGAGGACGCCGTGGCCTTCGCCCGGCGGGAGCTGCTGCCGCGGTTGTCGGTGACCGCTCCGGTCGCGTCGCTCGTGCTGCATCCGACGTGCTCGTCGCGGCAGATGGGCCTCGACCCGGACCTCGTGGCGATCGCCGAGGCCGCTGCGGTCACCGTCGATGTGCCCACGGACTGGAGCTGCTGCGGCTTCGCCGGGGACCGGGGGATGCTGCATCCGGAGCTGACCGCGTCGGCCACCGCGCGGGAGGCGGCGGAGGTCGCCGCCCTCGGCGCACAGGCGCACGCGTCCTGCAACCGCACCTGCGAGATCGGCATGACGCGGGCGACCGGTGAGTCCTACCGGCACGTGCTGGAGCTGCTCGAGGAGGCGACCCGGGCGTAGCGCGCTCTCTTACGCTCTCGTCCGCCGTTGCGCAACGCCCCGGGGACCGGGGGTCCGGTCGCGTGTACTAGGGGCACGGATGCGGGGTCCGCATCCGACCGGACATCGAAGGGAAAGCCAGAGCTATGGCACGCATCATCGAGACCGTGGACGTGAAGGCCCCGATCGCCGCGGTGTACAACCAGTGGACGCTGTTCGAACAGTTCCCGCGCTTCATGAGCTTCGTGGAGTCGATCACGCAGACCGACGACACTCACACGCACTGGAAGGTGAAGATCGGAGGCGCCGAGCGCGAGTTCGACGCCGAGATCACGGAGCAGCACCCCGAGGAGCGGATCGCCTGGAACAGCATCGGCGGTGAGGAGAACCACGCCGGCGTCGTGACGTTCCACAAGATCAGCGACACCGAGACGCGCGTGACCGTGCAGCTCGACTGGGAGCCGACGGGGCTCCTGGAGAAGGTCGGGGCGCTCGTGGGTGTCGACGACCACGCCATCAAGAAGGACCTCGAGAACTTCAAGAAGCTCATCGAGGAGGTGCCCGCGGCGGGTACCGAGGGATGGCGCGGCGACGTCCCGCGCTGAGCGCACTGATCCGCGCTAGCTGAGGGATATACCTCCCTCACTGCTGTGCAGGGATCGACTTCCCCGTTGAGCGGAGGAGGGACCGACCTCCCTCCCTGTTGGGCGGAGGAGATGACGCCGGCGGAGGATGCGGGTGCCGCATCCGGTCCTCCGCCGGGCGTATCCCCTCCGCCTGCGCGGGCTCGACTCCGCCCGCGCCGGCTCGCGGGGCTATCGGCGCCGGGCCTTGAGGAACCCGTCGATGATCGACCAGATCGCGACCCCGGCGATCACGAAGCCGGTGATCGTGTCCATGACCGAGGCCACCTCGCCCGCATACCCGTCGGTGATGAGGGTCGGCCAGAGGTCAGGGTTGATCAGGCGGTCCTGGGTGAGCAGCCAGATCGCGGCAACCGCCAGGAGTACCTGCATCAGCGCGTTCGCCGTCGCGGTGGGCACGGTCCATCCGCCCACGCGCAGGTTCACGATCGCGAGGACGGCCCCCGCGGCCATGACGACGAACAGCCCGGCGATCCACCACGGCCACAGATCCGGGTCGAGGATCGAGAGCCCCGGATAATGGCTCGGCGCGAAGCCGATCAATCGGTCCCAGATCACCGCCCCGGCGCCGAGCGCGAGCAGGACCAGTGACGCCACCGTGTCCGCGAATACGGTGCCCGACGGCTCGGGGAGCCGCTCCGGGGTCCACGGAGTCTGGGCCACGGCATCCTGGGCTCCGCTGTGTTCGAGGATGGCGAAGACGAGCGTCACCCAGAAGCCGAGGTGCACGATCACTCCGATCATCGCGACCACCGTCGACCCGATCACCTCGCCGATCGTCGCGCCTGCGAGCGTCTGCCCCAGTGCAACGCCGAATGCAGCCACCGGGACCACGATCCACATCAGCAGCTTCAGCAGCTTCCGCCACTCGAAGTAGACGGACGGCCCGATGAGCCACGTCGGGCTCTCCCGGTAGTCCGCGGCGAGCCGGTCGGGGTCGCCGAGCTCGGTGAGCACGGTTCGCTCCGCCACGTCCGCCGAGGCCCCCGTCTCCACGAGCGCGCCGATCTGATCGTCGATCGAGGCCCGGAGCTCGGCGGCGATGTCGTCGCGTTGCCTCGGCGCGATGGTGCGGGTCGCCGCTGCGACGTAGCGCTCGGTGAGGCTGCTCTTTCCGGTCATGTCATCACTCCTGCGGAAGGTTGTCGATCGCCGTCGCGATCGCGCGGAATTCGTCGGTGAGGGCGCTCGCGAGGGCCAGGCCCGCTGCGCTTGTGCGGTAGAACTTGCGCGGACGCGCCTCGTCGGTGTTCCACTCGCTGGTGAGATGCCCCTGCTTCTCGAGCCGGCGCAGCAGGGGATACAGGGTGTTCGCATCGGTGGGGAAGCCGTGTGCACCGAGCTGTTCGAGCAGGCCGTACCCGTACCCGGGTCGCACGAGCAGGCGCAGGCACGCCAGGACGATCGTGCCGCGCCGCAACTCCTGCAGGTGCGTGTCCAAAGCCTCAGTGTCGCTCATGTGTCACACGATAGTGTGTGACACACATCATCGTCCAGGGCACGGTCGCGGTTCGTCCGAAGCCCGTCGCCCGCGATTATTCACGGTGTGTCCGGGCTGCAGACCTCCGCGGCCCTGGACAGACTTGAGGGCATGGACGCCAGGATCTACCCCATTCGTCGCGAGCTCAGTCTCGTTTACGGAATCGTCGAAGAGACCAAGCGCACTCAGGACCCGGCGATGCTGGTGACGGCGATCGACGCCATGCAGGATGCCCTCTCACGCACCCTCGACCTGGTCGAGGAGCTCGAGGACGAGGCGCACCACCCGGGGCGGTACGTACGGCGGGGACGGATGCCGGCCGTGCAGCACATCTGAGTAGCCGACGGCTGTCCCGAGCTGAGGAGGTCCCGCCCGCTGGAGGACGAACCCGTGGCCAGGGTCCTCGTCTCGACGGGATGTCCTCGTCTCGCACCGGTTCTCCCTGCAGCGGGCATGATGGGGCGGTGACGTCTTCGCTTCCCGCTCTCACCGAGGTCCCCGATCCGCAGTTCGTCATCTCCGGCGGGAACGTCCGGATAGCGACGTACACGTGGGGCGACGAGGCCGATCCGACGGTCGTGCTCGTGCACGGATTCGCTTCGAGCACACGCGACAACTGGGTGAACACGGGCTGGGTGCGGGATCTGCTGCGGGCGGGATACCGCGTGCTCGCAATCGATCAGCGCGGTCACGGGCTGAGCGACAAGCCGCACGACGCGCGCGACTACGACGTGCGCCGGCTGGTGGCCGACGTCGAGGTGGTGCTGGACACCTACCTCGTCGACGAGGCGTCGTACGTCGGCTACTCGCTGGGGGCCCGGGTCGGCTGGGAGGTCACGAAGGACCTGCCGGACCGCATCCTGCGCACCGTGCTCGGCGGGGTGCCGGATGGCGTGCCGCTGAGCCGGCTCGACCTGGACCAGGCGCGCGCATTCGTGGAGCACGGCACGCCCGTCGAGGACCGGGTGACCCAGAATTACGTGTCGCTCATCGAACGGGTGCCGGGCAACGACCTGCGGGCGCTGCTGGCGATCGCCGAGGGGATGCGGTTCTCCTCCGCCGCGGACCCGGATCCGGCGACGGCGCCGGGGCAGCCGATCCTCTTCGCCACCGGGACCCTCGACGCCATCATCGAGGGGTCGCGAGCGCTCGCCGCAGCGTGCCCGCAGGGCCGGTTCGTGGAGATCCCCGGGCGCCACCACTTCAACGCGCCGGGCGCCCGAGCCTTCCGGGAGGCTGCCGTCGCGTTCCTCGGTGAGAGCTGAGCTCAGCGTCCGACGATGTCCCGCGTGGCGTCTGCCAGCTCGGGATGACGGAAGGCGAAGCCGGCGTCGGTGAGGGTGCCGGGCAGCACCCAGCGGCTCTTGAGGATCAGCTCGGGTTCGGTGCGGAGCACCCACATGGCCGGCTCCAGCATCCATCGGAACGCCGGGAGCCCGATCCTCCTGCCGACGGTGTCGCGGAGCGTGCGCATCAGGGTCCGATTGTCGGTGGGCCGGGGGCTCGCGATGTTCACGGGCCCGTCGATGTCGTCGCGGTCGCGGAGGAACCGGATGGCGTCGACCGCGTCCTGCAGGTGCACCCAGCTGAACTCCTGCCGTCCGCGGGTGCGGTGCCACGAGGAGCGCGCCGTGCCGCTCGGGGCGGGGCCGATGCCGCGGTAGCGGCGGTGCGGGAACCACCATCCGTCGATCTGCGGTCCGCCGAGGCCGAGGCGGGCGAGGGTCAGGAGCATGGCGGTCGCGGGGCCGTCCCCGAGTACGATCGCCATCCGCAGGGCGACGCGCCTCGTGCGCGGCAGGTCGCCGGCGAAGAACTCCTGCTCCCAGGTGCGTGCGACGTCGACCGAGAACCCCTCGCCGAGCTCGCCGTCCGCCTCGGTCTGCGGGCGGTCCATCGCGTGCCGGTAGATCGTGGCGGTGGAGGCGTTGAGCCAGACGGCGGGCGGCTCGGCTGCCGCGGCGACGGCCTGGCGGAGCGCGCGTGTCGTGTCGACGCGGGAGCGGAGGATCTCGTCGCGGTTGCGGTCGGTGTACCGGCAGTCGACGGACTTCCCGGCCATGTTCACCAGGACGGAAGATCCGTCGACGAGTGCGGCGATCGCCGCCGGGTCGGCCCAGGTGACCGCGCCGGTCCGTCCGATCGTGCCGACCTCGTAGCCGTCGGCGGTGAACGCGTCGACGACCGCGGTGCCGACGAAGCCGCTCGCTCCGGCGACGACGGCCCGTGGCTTCTCCGGCATCCGTTCTCCATCCCCCGTGGGCGGGTGCTGTCGCGAGCGAGCCTAGCGCCGCGGGCGGAGTGGGCACGCGCGGCGTCGCCACGCTCGTGACGGCGTCAGCGACGCTCGTGACGGGGGCGCCAGCGGGTCAGGCGGAGACGAGGGTGAGGGCTCGCATGATGGCGCCCTCTTCGAGCTCTTGTGGGCGCCCGCTGACCCAGAGGCTGCTCATGTCGGGGTAACGGGCGGGACGACCGTCAGGCTTCAGCGATCCGAGGTGGGCGCGAGGCCGGTGTCGGTGCCGGAGAGGTCTTCCACGATGCGGACGGCGGCGGGCCAGTACCGGGTGTAGTGGTCGGGGTCGGCGTTGATCTGGGTGCGGTGCGCCACCTCCGTGGGGGCGAGGGTCTCGCGTTCCGCGGCGGGGATCTTGATCATGCGCTGGTAGAAGAGCGTGGCGGCGGTGTACGGGTCGAGGCGTTGTTCGCGGGTGCCCCACCAGTCCTGCTGCTGGAACAGTCCGATGGATGAGGTGGGGGAGCCGTCGGGGTTGGTGACGCCGTTGGTCTCCCAGTCGCCGTAGTCGATGTTCCGCAGGGACGATTCGCCCATGGCGGTCATGACGGCGATGGCCTGATCGCGGGGTGGGAGCAGCAGGTCGCGGCCGGCGCGCATGATGACGGCGGCGTTCGCGAGCTGCTCGGTGTCGTAGGCGGCGGCCGGGGGAAGCGCGGGGGCTTCGTCGCTGATGTCCCACGTGCGTTCGTCGTCGAAGGCGCGGACGGCCGAACCGAGCAGCAGGGCGACGCCGACCACGAGGACGAGGGTGATCGCCGACACGGTGCTGATGGCGGTGATCAGCGCGATGCGGATGCGGCGGGCGCGGGCTTCGCGGGCGCGGCGCTCGGCGGCGGTCGGCCGGCGGCGCGGCGGCGACGGCTTGGCCGCCTTGCGCGCCGCCGCGGCGGGTGGCGTACGGCGGCGCGTAGAAGGTGGGGGTGAAGCCGTGCGCGCCATGACCGGCATTGTGTCACGCAGGACTGCGAGGGACGCCCGGACGGGTCAGATGAGGCGGAGTGCTCCTGCTGCACGGTGTCTTCTCGTTCCGCGCCGGCGGGCAGTCGAGTGGAGGGGCGGGTCAGTGGGAGCCGCCGGCGCCGCCCCTCGTCCAGCCACCACACGGACGCGGATGGCGTTCATGAGCACGAGAACGAGGAAGACCGCGGCGAACAGCGGCGACTATCGGGTGCCGTCGGAGAAGCCGTCCACGAGCGCGTCGACGACCGGCGTCGTCCGATCGCCGAAGTCGCTCTCCATCCGCGAGTTGCCGGATCTTCCAGGGCGGGAGTGCGTGGTGGCGCGGGTGATGAGCGCATCGGGGTCGGCGAGGTCGAGCGGGATGATGATGCGGGATGGCCCCTGTGTGGACCGGCTGGCGAGGGCTGCGCGCGTGTCCCGCATGGCGGGAATCACGAGGTGAGGAGGATCAGCCGAGAAGAGGGCGCGACGGCGCAGCATGCCCGCCTTTCGGCGGATCCTCCTCGTGTCGTCGGGGCGGTGGTCGTCGGCGCTCGGCCGTGACCCGAGGGTCGTGTGCGTAGCCTGCGCACCGTACGCGGTCGCCTCCGGGCAGTCAGCACCAAGCCCGTTGGCCCCCGTGCTGTCCAGGCAGAGTTCCGCGTCCGTGCTGACGCCGTGCGCGCCGGATCCGCCATCTCGGTTCCCGGGGCTCTATGGCCACTGTGTCGGGAACGAAGGCATCCAGATGAGAATCGGGCGCCGGACGAGCCCGCGCCCGCGCCCGTGCTCAGAACGGCGGTGGGTCACCGTCGGGCACGAAGGTGACCGGTGGTCGTCCGGTCAAGGATGCCGCTGTCGCGCCCGGGATGGCGGCGCCCGGGGGATGGTCGGTGTAGGTGTGGCCGACCGGGGAGGTCCATTCCAGGACTCCGTCCGCCAGCTGCCGGACCTTCCAGGGTGTGGCGTGTTTCAGGGAGTGGTGTCCGCGGCAGAGGTGCTCGAGGTTGCACGCTTCGGTCGCACCACCGTAGGCGTAGTCGTGCGTGTGGTCCACGTCGCAGCGGATCGCCGGCATCCGGCATCCGGGGAACCGGCACCGGTGGTCCCGCGCTCGCAGGAACCGTCGGAGGTCGGTGGTCGGTTGATAGCGGTCCGTGGTGAGGACCGCGCCGGTGATGGGATGGGTGAGGATGCGGTCGAGTCCGGGGCAGCCGCCGGCGAGGCGCCGGGCGGTGGCTGCGTCGATCGGTCCGGCTCCGGCCAGATCCGCGGTCTCTTCTCCCCGCCCGAGGAGGGTGAGCACGGGAACGGTGACCTGCACGACCGCGCGGATGGCGCCCAGTTCGCCGGGACCGTCACCCGTGACGTCGGGGTCGGTGTCGGGAGTGCCGGTCAGGAGCATGTCGGCGAGCAGGTCCGCCCGGATCTGATCGGACGTGCGCTCATCGGACGCGATGACCTCCGCGGGGGACAGCTCTCGTTCCGCACCCGGGTCGTCCGGCGTCGGCCCGTCGCAGCCGGAGTCGACGACGTCGAGCAGACCGTCCTTCAGCGGGACCGCGGCCTTCGCGCGTTCCCGGATGTCGCGCACGGCTTTCGCCTGGCGGGTGAGCCGGTCATGGATGGCGTGGGCGAGTGTGACCGGGAGCGTGGCGATGAGTTCCGCCATCCCGTCCCCGAGCGGGATGACCTGCACCCGGCGACTCTGCCGGGCGTGCTGGTGGCGCTCGGTGTGGTGCGCGGCTGGAGGTTCTCGGCGAGTCGCTCGAGCACCGCGCGGGCGCGGTTAGGGGAGTCCGATTCGCAGCGCACCGCCGCGGTCTGATCGAACAGCGCTCGTGCCTCCGGGTCGAGCGGGGTTCCGCAATCGCGGACCACGTCGAGGTGCCTACGCAGGATGCGGCCCTGTTCGAATGCGGCGAACGTGGCCGGGTAGTCGTCGACGAACGTCATGGCCCGATCGATCTGCGCCCGCACCGCCCGATCCGAGTCGTTGGCGGCGGTCGCGAGCTCTGCGGCGATGGAGCGCAGAGCCATCTCGCGCGCCTTCGCGGACCGCGCCCGCGCTTGCCGGAGCGCCAGTCTTCCGGCCTCGGCGAGCAGCCGGATCTCGGCAGCTTCGGCTGCGTTCCGGTTCGCTCGCAGCCCGTGCGACCTGGACACGAGCCCCGCCATCGCAGCGGCGTCGACATCGCTGGTGCCGAAGGGGAGCGTCGTTGTCATGTTCCCATTCTGACGAGGGCCTCCGACATCAAGACCCCCAGATCAGGGGCTGAATAAAAGTGGTGGATAAGTCGCGAAACGGCTGCCTGTGGAGGAGAGGATGCGCGACTTATTCTGCTGATTCACTGACTTCGACCTGTGCTCCGCAGTCCTTCCGTCATAGCGACATTGAGGGAAAGGCCCCGGGGCGGTCATGTCTGGGGCAAATCTGCGTCGCCGTGGAATTTCGCCCTGTATTTGTTTCGCGCACGATGCGGATCAGATCAATTCGCTGGTGACATATCGTGCTGGTCGATAGCGTGGAGGTGACGAGGACGTCTGCGAGGGGGATCTGTGATGGTGAGTGCGAGCACCTTGCTCCGGGCGTCGGGAACGCGCTGTCCGCTGGTGGTGCGGACGACGCCTTCGTCTGGCCGGGATCGGCGGTCTCGACGTCGCGACCGTTCTGCCCCGGGCCGGAGCCAGCGTCTTCATGACGCGGTGTGAGGCCCGAGGCGTGTTGGTGGGCGGCGCGTCCAGCCTGGTGATCGCCCGTCCCGCGATGGCAGGCGTGCGCTTCGGGGTGCGACCTGACTAACGCGATCAGCGGGAACGACGAGCCGGCCGAGATGCACACGCCGACTCTGGGACTAGCCGGTCGCACGGTCTCCCATCGCGCGCGGGCTTCCGGTCCGCATGACGACGAGGTGGCGCTCCCGAAGCTCCTGACGAAAGGAAGAGAATGACCAACTCGGAGTATTCGACGCCGGTGGCCCTAGCGAGCGCAACGCCGCGCTTCACTATGGAGATCCCGTTCTTCCACGATGATGTGTGGCGGATCGGGAACAAGGCATTCGACTTCCGTCGTCAGGTGGCCGTCATGGCCATCGTGAACCGGACTCCGGACTCGTTCCACGATCAGGGTGCCAATTTCGCGCTGCATCGGGCGATCGAAACGTCGTTGCGGGCCGTGGAAGACGGCGCGGATTGGGTCGACGTTGGCGGGGTTCCCTTCGGACGGGGCCCGGAAGTTTCCGTGGACGAAGAAATCGAGCGGGTTCTTCCGGTCATCGAGGCCGTGGTGTCGCAATCGGATGTGGTTGTATCCGTTGATACGAACCGTGCCGTCGTGGCAGCTGAAGCGATCCGCGCGGGTGCCGCGGTCATCAATGACACCAGCGGGTTCTGGGATCCGGAGATGCCGGGCGTGATCGCGCGGGGCGGTGCCGCGGTCATCCTGACCCACAGCCTTCATCCGCCGAGGTCAGAGCCCGTTCGGCCTCGGTACGACGATGTCGTGGATGCGGTCCGTGAACGGCTGTTCGCGCTGATCGGCGTAGCCCGCGATGCGGGTATCTCGCCGGATCGTCTCGTCATCGACCCCGGCCACGACCTGAACAAGAACACTCTTCACTCGTTGGAGTTGACCCGCCGTCTGCCTGAGCTGGTCGATCTGGGATATCCCCTTCTCGTCGCCCTCTCCAACAAGGACTTCATCGGGGAGACCCTCGACAGGGAGCGAGGTCAACGTCTCATCGGATCGATCGCGGCAGCGGTGGCGTGCGTCCTGGCGGGGGCCCGCATCGTTCGCGCCCACGACGTAGCCGCGACGGTCGATGCCGTGCGGATGACGGAATCGATGCTGGGCCTGCGTCCCCCTGTTCGGGTGTGGCACAACAACGGGCAGAACTGACATGGTGGTGCGACGGGCCGACGAACGGGACTCACCGCCTCTCGACCTCTCCGGGATCGCCGCGCTTCATGCGCCGCCAGCGGGGCGGCGCTCTCCGTGGATCCGCGCCAACTTCGTTGTCTCCGCGGACGGAGCCGCAGTCGGGCCGGACGGGCGCAGCGGGTCGCTCTCGTCGGAATCGGACCGCCTGGTATTCCGGGCGCTGCGCTGTCGCGCCGATGCGGTCCTCGTCGGCGCTGGAACGGTGCGTGCTGAGGGGTACGAAGGGCCCCTCGTCGACGATGAGCAGGTGAAGTGGCGGGTCGCGCACGGTTTGCGCGAACAGCCGGTCCTGGTCATCGTGTCCGGACGTTTGGAGCTCGATCCGGCGATGCTCGCCTCCTCGCCGGTTCGTCCCATTGTGGTCACTTCGATGCGACCGTCTGAGGCGGAGGTTCGGGCGATGGAGAAGGTTGCTCAGGTCGAGAGATGCGGGGGCGATCGGGTGGACCCGGCCCACTTGCGGGATGTGCTGGTGGGGCTGGGCTTCTATGAGGTCTCGTGTGAAGGCGGCCCGACATTCTTCGGCGGCATGTCCGCCGCAGCGGAAATCGACGAGCTCTGTCTTACCGTCTCGCCGGTCCTCTGCGGTGGGCTGGGTTCACGCATGTCGGTGGGGGACGCGTCCGCACTTCCGTTGATGCTCGGGCACATCTTGGTCGGGGACGGGGGCGACCTGCATCTCCGGTATCTCCGAGCGGAAAGCTGAGTGGATCAGGCGAGGTTGCCGTACCTCCCGCTGAAGAACACCAGCGGGGATCCGTCCCCGGCCGGCGAGCAGGCGCGTACTCTTGCGATGACCATTTCATGGTCTCCGGCATCGGCTACCGTCTCGACGGTCGCATCGAACCAGCTCAGTGAATCCTCCAGGACCGGGTGTCCGGATGGGGACGATGTCCAAGTCGAGGTGGCGAACCGGTCGATGCCGCGCTGCGTGAACCGGCGAGCGACGGGCTCATGATGGAGCTGCAGCACTGAGACGGCGAAACCGCCGATCTCGCGGATGTCGAGCCACGACGCGCTGGTGAGCATCGCGCAGAACGAGATCAGCGGCGGGTCTAGAGAGACCGAGGCGAACGAGTTGACCGCGAGCCCGACCGGGCCGCGTGACGTCGTCGCCGCCACGATGGCCACGCCCGTCGGGTACCGACCGAGAGCGTCGCGGAACGCCCTCGAATCGCGGTGCGCGTCGATAGCGAGCGGCTGCGCCGCGGAGGTGTCGGTGATCGTGCTCATAACGTTCCTCGTTTCGGTGCCGGTCTTTGCTGGTGGCGAGGACGTTACCCCTGTATCAATAAGTGCACAACAGGTATCAAATATGTACTCATATTTGTCTCTTGACGTAGTGAGTGCGACGCGGTCAAACTGAACCGATAGTACGAAAAGTATTCTTCGGGTCTCATAATGAGACTCCTCTCGATCCGGAATGCCCCTCGAAAGGAACGCGGATGAGCATCACCGTTGATACGCCGCAGGGCCCGCCTGTGCCGGGCGTGGACCGGCCCACCCTGTTGGAAGCCGCGCGCGAAATGGAGCCGATGCTTCGCGCGGCGGAGGAAACGATCGAGACCGAGCGCCGTGTTCCGGCGGAGATCACCGACGCCCTCTACGAGAACGGCATCTACCGAGCCTTCCTGCCGTATGAGCTGGGCGGTATCGAGTCACACCCCCTCGAGTGGCTCGACGCGGTCGAAGAGCTCTCTCGGGTCAACGGGTCGGTGGGGTGGCTGTGCATGCTCCACTCAGGAACCACGTTTCTCGCGCCGGATGTGATGCGCAACCTGCTGGAGCAGGATCGGTGGATCACAGCCTCGAACGTGGGGCGAGCCGGTGGGAAGGCCGTGAGGGTTCCTGGGGGATACCGAATCAGCGGCCGCTGGCCGTTCACCAGCGGATCTCCCGAGGCGAACTGGCTGTCCGGCCGGTCCGTCCTGTATGACGAGAACGACGAGCCCGTCATCCACCCCCACGACGGACTCCCGTGGTTCGTCGTCGCGTTCTTCCCGGCATCCGAGGCGACCCTGCACGACACCTGGGATGGTCACGGGCTGAGGGGGACCGGCAGCGGTGACTTCGAGGTGAACGATTTGTTCGTCCCCTCTGAGATGGTGAACGAGGCGGGGATCTGGGAACGCGAGTACGACCGGCCGCTGTATCGCTACTGGTTCAATGTGACGGCGCACGGCGCGCACGCCCTTGGGCTGGCGAAGGGGGCCATAGAAGAGTTCGTCGGCCTCGTCCAGACGTCAGCGAAGCGCGGTTCGTATCGCCAGGCCCGCCTGGGCAAGGAAGCGATGCACCAGTACGCACTGGGCAAGGCGGACACGATGGTGCGTGCGGCTCGTGCCCATCTCTGGGACCTGGTCGGCAAGGCATACGAATCGGCGGAAGAGCAGTGGCCGATCGACTACGAACTCCGAGTTCAATTGCACGCAGCCAATATCAACGCAGTGCACACGGCACGCGCTGCCATCGACATGATCTTTCAGCAGGCGGGTGCGCCGGCGGTATTCCGGGGTCGGCGGCTCGAGCGCATCCACCGCGACATCCTCACGGCGGCGAACCACGCGCTGATGGCGGAGTCGTCGTTCGACCGGGTCGGGCAGTACATCATGTCCAAGGACAGTCCGAACGGACCGGAGATTGAGATTCGGGAGATCGGGTATGTGCCCGGGCCGCACCCTCAGCACGACCGCAAGGCGGGCTCGGGTTCGGAGCGTTCCTTCTGAGGGTCGGGCGTGGTGCGGCGTCCTATCGGCGCATCCGCCCCGTCACCCTCGGTCACCCTCCAGCTTTCGACGAGCATCCCGTGGTGCTCTCGGGGTGACCTCATAGCAAGACGTCCTCGAAGACGAGGGCGGTAAGACAACCGCAAACGATGGAGTTTCCCTTGTCTTCAGTAAGCGTGCGCAACCTAGAGAAGCGGTTCGGCGATTATCACGCGATCCGCGGCGCAGATCTGTCGGCCGCCGACGGTGAATTCGTGACCCTTCTCGGCGAGAGCGGTTGCGGTAAGACCACGACGCTTCGATGTCTCGCAGGTCTGGAAACGCCGTCGTCCGGTCGGATCAGCATCGGTGACCACCTCGTGTACGACAGTGCAGAGCGCATTGACGTACAACCCGAGCGCCGGCGCACGGGCATGGTGTTCCAGAGCTACGCGCTCTGGCCCCATCTGACTGTGCTGGAGACGATCTTGTACCCGTTGCGGCGGCGAAAGGTGGCCAAGCCTGAAGCGCTGCGGCGCGCGCAGGAGATCCTCCAGACGGTCGGACTGGACCACCTCGCGACGCGGCCGGCGACGTCGCTGTCCGGGGGGCAGCAGCAACGCGTGGCGCTCGCCCGTGCCCTCGTCAGCCGCCCCGAACTCATCCTGTACGACGAGCCGCTCTCCAACCTCGATCCCTCGTTGCGCCGGCAGGTGCGCGACGAGATCCTGCGCATGCACCGGGACAACGGCACCACCTCGATCTACGTGACGCACGACCTCGAGGAGGCGATGCACCTCTCGGATCGGATCATCGTGATGCAGTCGGGGCTGCTGGAGCAGACCGGCACACCGGCGGAGATCTTCGCGAAACCGACGAACGAGTTCGTCGCGAAATTCGTGGGCTTCGAGAACCTGCTCAAGGGTTCGGTGAGCGCATCGTACGCCGACGCGATCACCGTGCACCTGGACGAGGCCGGCGTGGATGTCAGCCTCCCGAAGGAAACGCTGACCGGAGCGGCCGGACCCGGCGAGGAGGTCGTCCTCGCCTTCCGCTCCGCGAACGCGGAGATCGTCTCGGGCGAGGCTCCCCGCGGGACGGGGCTGCGGCTTCCGGGCACGGTCGAGCGGGTGGACTTCCTCGGTTCACGGAACGAGTTCCGGATCCTGACGGGGACGGCGACTCTCCGCGTGGCTGAATCGGAGCGCGACTATCGCCGGCAGAGCCTGCGGCGTGAGGCGGGGGCGGACGTGTGGCTGCACGTCGATGCAGAGCTGTGCTCGGTGATCCCCACCGGTCGGGGGTCCGACGGTGCCGTCGCGCCGGCGCCCGAGATGGTCGAGGTGGCAGTGTGAGGCGGCTGCCCGCCGAGTGGCGCGGGGAGCGCCTGTTCGGCAAGGTGCTCCTGGGCGTGGCGCTGGTCATCCTGTTCGTCCTCTTCCTGTGGCCGCCCATCATGATGGCGATGGCCGCGTTCCGCGTCGGCAACCTCGCCGGACAGGGCGCCTGGAGCATCACTCCGTTCCTGGAGACGCTCGGCAAGGAGAGCACCTGGCGGGTATCGCTGAACTCGGTGATCCTCTCTGCGGCCTCCAGCCTCGGAGCACTGGCGATCGGCACGTTCCTCGCCTGGGTGGCGGTGCGCACGACCACCCCGCTGCGGCGCTGGATGACACCGGTGATGGCGGTGATCCTGGTGATCCCGTCGCTCTTCTACGGCCTCGGGTGGTATCTGGTCGTCAACGGCAACGCGGCGCCGGTCAACATCTTCCTGCGCGAGGTGTTCGGCATCACCGGATCCCCGCTCGGGTCGGGGTGGCCCACGATGCTGTTCGTCGTCATCGGCTTCGTCGTGCCCGTCGGCTACCTGTTCATGGTGGGGCCGATGGCGCGGATGGATGCGGCCCTGGACGACGCGGCGCGGATGAACGGCGCCAGCCGGGGGAGTGCGTTCTTCACCGTGACCCTGCCGCTGCTGCGTCCCACGATGTTCGGCGTCTTCGTCCTGATGACGTCGTACGGGTTCAGCGCCTTCGAGCTCCCGCTCCTGTTCGGGATCCAGTCGGACATCAACGTCTTCTCGACCGCGGTGTACACGACGCTGACGGCGCAGGAGTCCGTGCCCAACTATGCCGGAGCCAGCACTCTCTCCCTGATCCTCATGGCGCTCGTGCTGGCACTGGTGCTGTTGCGGTCGCGGGTACTGGGCGGCCGGAAGTTCTCGACCATCACCGGAAAGGGGTTCCGGCCCGACCCGAAGAGCTATGGGCGAATCCAGTGGTTGTTCCTGGCGGTCTTCCTCGCTGTCGTGTGCTGGGCGGGTGTGATCCCGCTGGTCCAGATGATCCTCGGTTCGTTCCAGCCGATGTTCGGTATGACGCTGGGATTCACCACCGCGCACTACGACAAGCTGCTCTCGAACCCTCGGACCGGTTCCCTCATCGCCTTCACGCTCGCGCTCGCGGCCGTGGGCGGGTTCATCGCGGCGGCGGTCGCCCTCATCATGAGTCACCTCTCCGCTCAGTCCGGGCGGTTCCTGCGCTCGGCCACCGCCGCGGTGAGCTGGGCACCGGTGGCCATCCCCGGAGTGCTCGTGGGGCTCGCCCTCATCACGGCCTACCTGCCCATCCCGGGGCTCCGGAACCTGATCGGCACCCCGGTGATGCTGCTGTTCGGCTTCATCGTGGTGGTCACCCCGGTCGCCACACGCGCCATCGAGGGCGGTGTCCTGCAGATCGCGAATGAGCTGCAGGAGTCGGCCCGGATCTCCGGCGCCTCGAAGATCGTCACCTTCTTCACCGTCGTGGTCCCGCTCGTCCTCCCGAGTTTCCTGGCCGGGTGGTTCATCGCCGGAGTCGGTATCGCCGGCAATCTCAGTCTTCCCGTACTGCTGTCCTCGCCCAGCATGCAGACGGTCGCCGTGCAGGCGTACGACTCCTACCGGCAGGGTTACGCGCCGGAGGCGGCCGCCATATTCCTACTGCTCATGCTCACGGTCGTCGTGGTCGGCGCCGTGGCCTGGGCGGTGCTAGCGGGAGGGGCTCGTGTGCTCAACAGGCTCCGACTCACCCGCATCGAAAGAGCAACCCTATCGAAAGGAAGTGTCGTGCATGTCTAGGAGCCAACGGTGGCTGATGGCAGCTGCGCTCGTTGTTCCCATGGCCCTGCTGGGGAGTTGCGCGGGGTCGGCAGACCCCACGCAACCCGGCGCGGCGGCCGAAGAAGGAGGCTACGGCGGTGCGCTCGGTTCGGACGCGGAGGAAGCAGAGTTCGCAGAGCTCTACGCCGCCGCGATGGATGCGGGCGAGAATCAGGTGATCGCCTATGGTCCCCCGCCCGCTCGAGCCCTCATCGACGCGTTCCAGGAACGCTTCCCGGGGATCGAGATCACGTACCAGCAGCTGCAGACCGCTGAGCGCATCGCCAAGCTCGAGCAGGAGAAGCAGACCGGCAACTATGTGGCCGATGTCGCGTCGGACGGCCGCACCCCGATCGTCGCGATGGCGCTCGACAAATGGTGCCAGCAGATGGATCCGATCATGGACATCCCGGCGGAGTGGGTCGGTCCCGAATCCCGCGCGTTCTTCCCCTACGTCTCCGTTTTCGGGCTCGTCGTGAACACGGACATGATCGATCCCGAGGACGCCCCGAAGAGCTGGCAGGAGCTGGTGTCCCCGGAGTGGGAGGGGAAGGTCGTCATGGTGAGCCCCGCGGGCGGTGGCGCCGCCGCCTTCACCTTCGCGATGATGATGACCCCTGAAGAGAATGCCGAGAAGTACGCGGGTATCCGCGAGGGGATCAAACAGAACGTCACCCTTGTCGCCAAGGACGCGCTCGTCCTGCAGGAAGTCGCGCAGGGCACCTATCCCATCGGGGCTCTGGCGTACTACCCGTACTTCATGGAGACGGTCGCGCAAGGCGCTCCCATCGAGTTCGTCTTCCCGTTCGCCGAGGGCGGCGGGAACATGTGGACGAAGAGCGGGAACTGTCTCATCGAGAACGCACCGCATCCGAACGCCGGAAAGCTGTGGATCAACTGGCTCACGAGCGTCGAAGGCCAGGAGACGCTCGCTGAGGCAGGGTGGTATCCCACGATGCCCGGGATGGCCGGCCCTGGCGGCCTTCCCGCGCTCGAGGAGATCGACAAGATCAAGACGCTTTCGGACGAAGAGGCGATCACGGGTTACGGCCCCTACGTTCAGGAGGTCATCACGTTCTTCGGCGGATGACGCGAGCGGTCAATCCCTCGGTGCGGCGCACACGTGCCGCACCGAGGGCCATTCTCTGATGGCATGATCAGACTGCTCTGTTCCGAACCTGCGACGAAAGTAGATACTTGCCTGACACTGAAGCAGGTCAACCGTTCTCCACGACGGTTGCCCGGGCGGGGGAGGTCCTTCACCTCCTGGCCGAGAGCCCGGCGGGAATCGGAATCACCGATCTGACGCGCCGGCTCAACACGCAGCGCGCTCCCCTCTATCGGATCCTCGAGGCGCTGATCCGCCACCGTCTGGTGAGCCGAGATGACCAGAAGCGGTACCGGCTGGGGGTGGGCACGATTCAGCTCGCCCGCGCGTACTCCGCGCAGTTCCCGGCGGGGATGGAGCAGATGCTGCGCGACCTGGCGAATGAGGCGGAGATCACCGCGACGCTCGTCTCGGCGGACGGCGACGTCCTCACCACCGTCGTCTCCGTCACGCCGAGCACCAACGCCGAGCACGTCTTCACGCCGCCCGGTTTCCGGCACCCGATGGGTCCACTGGCGACGAGGATCGCGATCGAGGCGTCACGGCCCCCGGCGGAGGGCGACTCGGAGGCGGTGCGTGACGCGCGGAAGAAGGGCTATGCGGTGGCCCAGGGGACGGTGGCGCCCGTCCGGTTCGCCGTCGCGGCGGCGGTCCCGTCGGCGTCCGCCACCGGATCGACTCTGGCGGTCGCCCTCGTGTCGCTCGAGGACTTCGACGCGGACGCCATCGCGCCGAGCGTGGTGCGGACCGCGCAGCTGCTGTCGATGACGATGTGACGATGCGGTGTCGCCTCTGGCACCCGGCGACGCGCGGATGCTGGTGAGCGAGTCCACCCGCAGGCCGGAGGCGACGCCCGCGGGCGTCTCCCGGGCGAGCGTCTCGGCCCCCTAGTTCATCGCTCCGGCGAAGCCCTCTCGTCGAATCGGCTCAACCAGCCCCGGTAGACAGGCCCACTCGTCCGAGATCATGTCGTGCCCGACGCTCGGAGCGAGGCAGCAGACGGTGTGCCCGGGGGCGGCGAAGTCCGCGAATCGCCGCGGCCGGGCGCGGGGATCCGGCCGACGTTGTCGGCGGTGATCCTGGCGAGATGTCTGGCGGCACGCGCAGTGGCTCTCTCGTGATCGGTCTTGCCGCGTCCTCTGCGCCGCGACCGTGTGGGAACGGAGAGGTCATGGTGGGCACGCCCGCGGCCCCCGCCGGCGCGACCTTCGGCGCGAGATTCCCGGGTCATTCCGGCTGTGCTGGTGCGCCATCCATGGTGCAGAACCGGGTGTAGATGATTCGTCGGCTCCGGAGCGAGGCCCTTTGAATGACCTCACTACCGGCGCGCACATACCCGACACAGCGATCCCGCTCCCTGATGTGCCGCTGGATTCACTACCGCTGGGGTGCGCACCGCATCCACCCGAATGGAGCATCACTCACGATGAAAAAACACACATCCTCGCGCGTCCTCGCCGCGCTCGGCGTGGTCGCGCTCAGCACGCTCGCCATCGCCGGTGGTTCGTCCGCGGCGTTCGCCGCCCCGGCCGAGTACGGCAACATCGACTTCACGGAGACCGGCTCGCTCACGGTGCACAAGTACCTGCACCAGGCCGCCCCCGGCGCCATCGGCGACATCAGTGAAGCCCCCGAGCCCGGAACCTTCACCCACCCGGTCGAGGACGTCATCTTCACGGTCTACCCGCTCACGCAGAGCGGCGGCGCGGCGCTCGATATGACCGCACCGGCGACCTGGGAGGGGCTCCGGGCGATCCAGCCGAACTCCGCGTGTGCCGCGCCCTCCGGGTACAGCCTGGGCACCGGCATCCCGATGCCCGCCACCGGCGCGGACGGCGTCTCGACCACGAGCCTCCCGATCGGCTTCTACCAGGTGTGCGAGACCTCGGCCCCGGAGCGCATCACCGAGATGTCGCAGCCGTTCATCCTGGCGGTGCCGATGCCGCACGAGGGTGGCTGGGTGTACGACGTGCACGCCTACCCGAAGAACGGCGAGACCGGCGCTCCCGTCAAGACCGTGAGCACCCTGGACCGCACCAACGGACTGGGTTCGATCCAGAACTTCCCCGTGACGCAGCAGATTCCGCGCAAGGTCGGCGACTGGACCCAGTTCGCCATCTCGGACGCGTTCGACGCGCGGCTGAAGCCGGTCGACACCGGCGTGCTGTCGGTGGAGCTCGATGGAACGGCGCTCGACACCACGTACTACACCGTGTCGGCTGCCATCGTCTCCGGCAAGACCAAGGTCACCGTCGCCTTCACTCCCGCAGGCCTCGAATGGCTCAACGCGGAACCGCGGAACGTCCAGGCCGGCAAGACGATCGAGATCGTCTTCACCACGAAGGTCGTCTCCCTCGGAGCGGATGGCGTGATCCACAACACGGCGGAGTTCTCCGGTGACGAGACGGTGGAGTCGAATGAGGTCACCGTCAACTGGGGCAGCGTCGAACTGCTGAAGCGCGCGGCCGGTACGACCGGTACGACCGGGCTCCTGGAGGGCGCCAGGTTCGAGGTCTACAACGCCGTGACGCCGTACGCGGCGGACTGCACGGCGGCCGTAGCGGATGTCGCAACAGGGCCCATCACGGTGGGCACCGCGTCGACGTTCACGTCGAACGCGTCCGGTGTGGTCGCCATCCCGGGTCTGTTCGTCAGCGACTCCGTGAACCCCTCGGTGGACGCGGTCGAGCGCTGCTACGTGGTGAAGGAGATCGCGGCCCCCACCGGTTACCTGCTTCCGACCGGCGCCGCCGCCTTCACCGGTGTCACCGTCACCGCCGGGGCGACACCTGCTGTCCTCAACCTGGACCTCGTCAACACCCCGGTCGATGGCCCTGACCTTCCGCTCACCGGTGCCAACGGCCAGCTCATCCTGCTCTACGCCGGTGGCGCTGCCGCTGCGATCGCCGTCGGCCTCGTGCTGGTGAACCGCCGCCGCGCCCGGGCGAACAGCTAGCACCATCCGCACACCGTGGGGGCGCATCTCCGAATGCGTCCCCACGGTATGCACCCTTTGTCACAGATCATGCGAAAACCAGAGGTCGGTCCCGTGCCACACCCCACACCCATGTCACGACGCGTGAGAAGGCTGCCCCGTGCGGCGCGCGCGGTGCTCCTCTTCGGCGTCGCGCTCCTCGGTGTGGCCGTACCCGCAACCGTCGCCGCCCCCGCTGCGCAGGCCGCGGACGAGGCGGCGCCTCCGGTGGCGTTCAACCCGCTGTACCCGCAGGTGTTCATCGGGCAGCACATTCCGACCACCCTGCTCGGCGGCCAGCAGCAGAACGGCAACCTCGCGCTGACCGACCTCGGCACCGCCGACGGCATCGGCTACAACGCCATCGGCTTCAACACCAACGACGGATTCATCTACGGCATCCGGGCGAACGAGGATGCGAACGGCACGAACAACCTGGTGAAGATCGGTCAGGACGGAGTGACCGTCGACCTCGGCAGGATCGCTGGCCTGCCCGCCCCGGAGCCGTCGACGGGCGGCAACGTGAATACCTACACACAGGGCGCCTTCGGCGGCATTCCGGGTCCAGGCGGCAACAGTCATCTGCTGTACGTCCGCGATTACAACAACTCGAACCACAACAAGACCATGTGGGCGGTCGACGTCGCGCAGAAGACGGCGACCAAGATCACGTTCACCGCGAACAGCCAGAGAATAGAGGGCGTCGCCGACTTCACCTGGGTGGGCGGCAGAGACTTCCTGGGCACCCGCGGAAGCCTCGTCGGTGCGTCGCCCACGCACATCTTCGTGATCACGGAACAGCCGGCGGGCACGTTCGTGGTGACGTCGTTCCCCAATCCGATCCCGAACACGGACGGGCGCCAGTTCGGTGCGGCTTGGACGCTCGGCAACGGACGCCTCGGTTTCTCGGACAACAAGACCGGCGCGGTCTTCCTGGTCGACATGGATTCCACCGGCGGGGGGAACATCTCCTTCACCCTCGCCGCCCAGTTGACGGGTCCCCCGACGAGCAACAACGACGGCACGAGCGCGCCGGGTGGTGACGTCGACCTCGGAATCGTCAAGGACGGCCCCGCGCAATACGCGGTGGGCGACACGCTGAACTACACCATGACCGTCACCAACCACGGGCCGGAACACGTGTCCAGTGGCAGCGTCCTCACCGACACCGTGCCGGAAGGACTGGGCGAGGTCGCGTCGACGACCGAGGGGTGCACGGTCGTGGGCCGCGCCCTGACATGCGTGCTCGGTGCGCTGGAGGTGAATGAGACCACGGAAGTGCAGATGTCGGCGAAGGTAATGACCGAGATCACCGCTCCCGGGAGTCAGGTCATCAACACGGCCCACATCGAAGGCAACGAGCACGACCCGAACGAGGCGAACAACTCGTCCACGACCGCAGCCGACCCGTACCCTCCGGTGCTCGAAAGGGCGAAGAGCTCGATTCCGGTATCGGGAACCTCTGTGACCGCCGGTGACCTCGTCTCGTACGAGCTCACCTTCCACAACCCGGGCCGTGTTCCGGTGCAGGTCGATCAGGTCGACCGATTCGCCGACGTGGCGGATGACGCCGACCTGGAGGGGCCGGTCGTCGCCGAGACGCCGCTCGCGGTCGTGTCAGGAGCCACGGAGATGTCCATCACCGGAACGCTCGCGCCCGGGGCCACCGCCACCGTGCACTATGCGATGCGCGTGAACGATCCCCTCCCCGACGACACGAACGGGGTGCTCGGCAACTTCCTTGTGACGCGCGGCGAGACCCCGCCCAGCACGTGCGACCCGACGACCCGGCTCTGCACAACGCATCCGCTGGTCGGCACGCTCACCTGGAACAAGGTCGACGGCCAGACACCCGCGGCGGCGCTCGCCGGATCCGAGTGGACGCTGACCCGGTACGACGATGCGGCAACGCCCGCGCTCGTGCCGTCGTCGCAGATCGTCGTGACCGACTGCGTCGCCGAGTCGGATGCGGACTGCACCGGTGCCGACAGGGATCCCGCCCAGGGCGGTTTCCATGTGCGGGACCTGCCGATCGGGACCTACCAGCTCGCCGAGACGCGAGCGCCCGCCGGGTACCAGCAGATCCAGCCGATCGACATCCGGGTCGTGTCGAACGTCGACTACGGCGACATCGTGAACATCCCGGTGGAAGGGCCGACGCTGCCGCTGACGGGTGGCATGGGCACGTCGATGTTCTGGGCACTGACCGGCGGGTTCGGCATCATGGCGATCACCGCGCTCATCCTCCAGCGTCGACGGATGCGGGCCTGATCCGGTGACCGTAGAACTCGAGACGCGTCGGTCTCGCTCGCGCCGCTCGCGCGGGCGAGGCCGGCGGTGGCGGCCGAGCGTGCTGACCCTCACGGTCGCGCTCTTCGCGCTCGCCGGTCTCGGGGCGGGTCTGTATCCCATGACCGCGTCCTGGTGGTCGCAATACAACCAGTCGCAGATCCTCCGCAACTATGAGCGCTCCCTCGAACGGGTCACCCCGACTGCCGAGGAGCAGCTCGCCGCTGCGCATGCCTACAACGATGCCCTGAGCGCCGGCGTCGTGCTCGGCTCGAACGCGAACGTCCCGGTCGGTGACGGGACCTCGAGCGACGACGCACTGGAGTACTCCCGGACGCTCACGGCGTCGGATGCGGGACTGATGGCGCGGGTGCGGATCCCGCAGATCGACGTCGACCTGCCGATCTACCACGGCACCAGCGATGAGGTGCTGTTGAAAGGCGTGGGCCACCTCGAGGGCTCGCACCTGCCCGTCGGTGGAAGCGGGACCCACGCGGTGCTCACTGCTCACCGCGGCCTCGCGAACGCGACCATGTTCACCGACCTCGATGGCGTGGACGTGGGCGATCGGTTCACCGTGGAGGTGTTCGGTGAGGTGCTGACTTACGAGGTGCGCACGAAGGAGGTCATCGACCCCGCCGACACCGGCACGCTGCGCGCTGAACCCGGGCGGGACCTCGTCACCCTCGTGACCTGCACACCGCTCGGGATCAACTCGCACCGCATCGTCGTCACCGGGGAGCGGGTGCTGCCCACCCCGCCGGAGGATGTCGTGGCGGTGGGGAGCGACCCGACCATCCCGGGATTCCCGTGGTGGAGTGTGTACCTCATCGCGGGGATGACGGTGGTGACCGGGTACGTCTGGCGACAGGGCTATGCCGACGCGCGGCTCGTTTCACGACGGGGGGAACGATGACAGCCGGGCCCGTCGTCGTGGCGATCCCACCCGCGCCGACCGAGCGACGCTGCTCAGCCCGAGTTGCCGTGGCCGGGCAGCAGCCCCATCCGCGTGGCCTGCAAGATCGCCTCCTCGCGGCTACCGACCCGGAGCTTGCGATACACGGCCAGCCGGTGGCGCTTCACGGTCGCAGGGGCGATGTCGAGGGCGAGCGCCGCATCCGCCAGCGCGGGGTGGGTGGCCATCGACTCGAGCGCACGTTGCTCCATGTGCGTGAGGCTTTCGCGCCGCACGCAGCGCGCCGCCTCGGGGACGCTGTCGATCAGGGTGGTGATATCGCAGACGCCGGCGTCGCGCGCGGCCGCCGCGATCTCGACGAGCGGGTCGAAGGGGACGGACCGCAGCATCATCGACAACTCGCACCGCTCGATGAGCTCACCGGCATCGCGGAGCGACACGAACGCCTCCTGGGTGCGTCCGCATCCCCATGCCGCCACCGCTCCGATCAGCAGGGCATCGATCCGCTGCCGCAGGTTCAGGGCGGCCGTTCCCAGACGTTGGATGGTCAGCAGCGCCCGCACGTCGTCGCTACGGAACAGCGCGAGGCGTGCCTGCTCGATCTGCACGAACGAGTTCTTCGCCGGAAGGGAATCGATCATGCTCTTCGACGTCGCGAAGTTCCCCGACGTCGTGTTGAGCATCGCCTGGTACAGGGCGAGGTAACCGCCCCACACGCCCACGCCGTGCCGCTCGCGTTCGACCTGAGTCACCGCCGCGCGCAGATGAGGCAGGGCCCAGTCCGGTCCGCGCTGGTAACGCACGCTCTCGGCCTCGGCCATGATCACCATCGGCCATTGCTCGATCCGGTCGTACCAGGGGGAGATGCGTGCGACCGCCTGCGCGAGCAGGTCAGGTCGCCGGAACTCATAGGCGTGGTGAGCGCGGACGACCTCTGCGTTCACCCATCCGAGGGCCGGGCCCGGACCGTGTGCCTCACGTATGTCATCGGATCGGGCGAGGAGCTCCGCGCCTTGTCTGAAGTCCCCTTCGTTCGATTCGACCAGAGCGAGTCCGCTCAGTGCCACGTGCAGCCAGGGGCCGTGCCGCACCGTGCTGCGGGTCATCCCGGCACGGGATGCGGACGCTTCAGAGCCGGGACTGAGTTCCACCAGGGTGGCCAGCTTCTGCCATGCGCGGCGGGCAAGGCCGGCGTCTCCGCCCATGAAGGCGGTGAAGGCGATCTCGGCGAGGAGGGCCGGGTCGGTGTACGGGCCGTGGGAGGGAACGTCGTCGGGATCGCCGTCCACGAGTCCCGCGGGAGAGCTCAGCCGGGCCTCGATCTCTTTCGCGATGGCGAGGGCGGCGGGGGCGTCGCCCCGCACGCGCTCGCCCACCATGACCTGCGCGCGGTGCGCGAGGTACAGCGGGTCGTCCGGGTCCGGGTTCATCTCGAGTCGGCGCTGCGCGCCACGGTAGGACAACTGTGATGTGTGCCACAGGCGTTTGGGTGAGACGGTGGCGAGTTCGAACTCGAGGAAGAACCGCGCTGCCGCAAGAGTGGGGTGCGTGGACAGATCGTCGTCCGTCAGGGGATCGAGCGCGGCCAGGCAGGTGGCACGGTGGTCGGTGATCAGGGTGAAGTTGGCTGCGAGGACCCGCTCGGCCTCAGGCAGGTACGAGAAGCGAAGATATGCCCGGAAGGCGTCGAGCGGTGTGCCGCGTTCTCTGTCCCGGGTCGCGCGGAGCACCAGTGCCCGCCGCTTCGACGAGCTGATTTCGCGGGTGGCTTGTGCGGCGACGGTGGCACGCACGGCCGGGTGCACATGGAAGGTCTCGGTGGGCGTGGACCCGACCGCGGTGATCACCCCGAGTTCTCGCAGCGTTCTCACGTGCATCAGCGTTGCGACCGCCGGCCTTCCGAGGACCTCTTCTGCGTGCTTCAGGGTGAGCCCGTCGACGAGGGATGCGGCGAGCACGAGCCCCCGGGCGGCGGGGTCGAGCTGGCCGAGGACGTCGAGGATGTCGACGGCGAGGCGCTGGAGCGCGGGGTGGGGGGTGGACGAATGTCGTGGGCTCGGGTCGTCATTCCCCTCGCGCAGATCGGGGGAGCTCTCGGATGACTGCGCGGAGCGGAGGAGGGCGGTGACGGCGATGGCCCATCCGCCGGCCTGAGCGAGCGCGTCGGTCAGGGCCGGTGAAACGTCGACGCCCCACTGTGCGGCGAGGTCGCGCGCTTCAGCGGGCGTGAAGGCGAGGTCTTCCCGGGTGATGACGCGGACACGGTGCCGGTAGAGCGGGCCGTCGAGGATGTGCACGGATCGCGCGAGCACGCAGAGGCGGAGATGAGGGCTGGTTCCACTCAGTTCCAGGAGGGCGCGGTCGTTCTCGACGCTGCTGACGTGATGGTAGTCGTCGATCACGAGCAGTGTCGGTTCCGTCATCGCGCCGACGAACTGGCGCACGTGCTCGCGGGCGTCTGCTTCGTGGAGGACCGGTGGCGCGGCCTCCCTCTGCGCGAGGGCGTCGGCGAGCGTGCGCCAGAGCGAGCGGTCGGGCCGCGCAGATGCATGTGTCACGTATACGCGGGTGCCGACCACCGAGGGCGAGTCGATCAGTTGAGCTGCCAGGGTGCTCTTTCCGGAGCCGGCGGGAGAGACGAGCAGCACGAAGGGGGTGAGGTTTTCCTCTGCGTCCCAGAATCGCCGGAGTAGTCGCTCCCTCACGATGAGTTCGCCGGTGTCCACAGCCGAGTTCGTGCGCATCGGTAGTCGTCCCCCACAGGTGCCCCGCCATTCTCCGCTTCGGGGCGGAGGCGGGCGTTCGTGATTGTGAGTGTATTGGCTGCGGCGAGCGCAGGCGGGCCTGCGTACCAACCAATGAGACAGGAAGCCCGACGTGATGCGGTGTTCAGAAGTGCGGCGGGCCGCCTGACTGCTCAGAAGGGTGGTGGTTCTCCGTCGGGGGTGAAGGTGACCGACGGTCTGCCGGTGCCTGTGCCGACGAGGGATGCCGCGGTGGCGCCGGGGAGTGCGGGTCCGGGTGGGTGGTCGGTGTAGGTGTGTCCGGCGGGGGAGGTCCATTCCAGGATCCCGGCGGCCAGTTGCCTGACCCGCCAGGGTGTGGCGTGTTTGAGGGTGTGGTGTCCGCGGCAGAGGTGGGCGAGGTTGCCGGCGTCGGTGGGTCCGCCGTGGGCATAATCCCGGGTGTGGTCGACGTCGGAGCGGATGGCGGGCATGCGGCAGCCGGGGAATCGGCAGCGGTGGTCTCTGCCGCGCAGGAATCGTTTCAGGTCGGCGATGGGCTGGTACCGGTCGGTGGCGAGCACGGCCCCGGTGATCGGATGGGTCAGGATCCGGTCCAGCCCCGCGCTGTTCCCGGCGAGTTTCCGGGCGGTGGCCCCGTCGACGGGGGACATTCCGGCGAGGTCGGCCGGTTCGTCGCCCGCGCCGAGGAGGGTGAGGACGGGGACGGTGACCTGCACGACTGCCCGGATCGCGCCGAGTCCGCCCGCTCCGTCACCATCGAGGTGCGGGTCGGTTCCGGGGGTGGTGGTGAGGAGCATGTCGGCGAGCAGGTCGGCACGGATCTGATCGGTGGTCCGCTCATCCGACGCGAGGACCTCCGCGGGTGACGGCTCGTCATCCACCCCGAGCAGACCCTCCTGCGCCGTGACCGCCACCCGTGCGCGTTCCCGGACGTCCTTCACCGCGGTGGCCTGCCGGGTGAGCCGGTCCAGGATCGCGTGTGCCAGCGTGGCCGGGAGCGTGACGATCAGTTCCGCCATCCCGTCTTCGAGCGGCAGCACGCGGACGCGGCGGTGTTCCCTCGCGTCCTGGTGCCGATCGGTGAGCGTGCGGGGCTGCAGGGATTCCGCGAGCATCTGCAGCAGGGGTCTCGCCCGGTTGGGGGAGTTCTGTTCGCACTGCACGACCGCGGCCGCATCCAACAACCCGCGCGCCTCCGCATCCAACGGGGCGCCGCATTCCACGACCAGATCCACGTGCCGGCGGAGGATCCGGCCCTGCTCGTACGCGGTGAACGTGTCGGGGTAGTGGTCGATGAGGGTCATCGCCCGGTTCATCCGGGAGAGCACGGACCGGTCGGAGTCGTTCCACGCCGCCGCGATCTCCGCCGCGACGGACCGTAACGCCATCTCCTTCGCCTGCACGGAGTTCTTCCCGGCTTGGCGCAGCGCGAACGCTCCCGCGTCGGCGAGGAACCGGACCTCGCCCGCATCACCGGCGTTCTTCTGCGCCAACACCTGCCGCGATGTCGACACCAACCCGGCCAGCACGGCGGCGTCAGCGTCGCTCGTGCCGAAGGGGAGCCTCGATGTCGTCATACCCCCATTCTGGCCAGGGCCACCGACATTCCCCGGCCCGATGAAGCCCCAGATCAGGGGATGTTTCAAACCCGTGGATAAGTCGTAAACACGCCACCTGTGGAGGACAAGACGGAGCGCGCGTCGCTACCGCGCCGCACGCGTCCCCGGAGCCTCGTCGCGCCGAGCGGCGGGGGCGGCGGGATGGTCGAGATCGGCGATGGCCGCCTGGAGCCACTCTTCCAAGCGCCAGGACGGCACACGGAACAGACGCGCAATCGCCGAGACGGGATACCCCGCCTCCAACACCGCAGCGACGGCGAAGTCCTGCATCGACGCGAACTCGCGGTCTGCCAGCATCGTCCGTAGATCCCGCAGTGAGCGCACCGGGCGACGCGCAGGGCGGCCCGCCCGCTTCATGGCACCCCCGGCCGAGGCGCCGGACACCGGGATGCTCCCGCTCACAGGCATCGGCGCGTAGCCTGCACTGTCCCCCCGCGGCTGGCCGGCACTCGGTCCCCTCGCGTCGGGACCTCCAGGGCCGGAGGAAGCGGCCGACCCCACCGACGCGCCGGCATTATCGACGCCATCGCACCCCTCCTTTGGTGGGCTCAGGCCGCAGAAAGCGCCCAAGTTCGCCCTCGTGACGGAGGTCGGGAGGGACCGCGCCGAGTTCGTACACCCGCCGTTGCCGGGCCGAGGTGGAGAGCCCGCCGCCTTCAAAGCTCCGGGAACGACGCGCCACGCACGACCGTGTCCGCCGTGACCTGCTTGAGTAACGGCTGAGAATTCTCGACGGGTCGCTCGCTGCTGATCGAGCACAGCGCGGGTTTCTCCGTTCAACTTCCCCCGCCCGTGATGCTGGCCTGCGCCGAACTAAGGGTTAACCACCATGGTGGTGCTCAACCTATCGCCCCAAGCCATGGTCATTGCGCCCCAAGGTAACTGGGGACTGCTGAGGGTTTGGGTAGTTCTGGACCCACGCCCGACAAGGTGCAACGTCGGCCGAATGCTACCCTCCGATGGTGGCGGGGGAACCGATTGATTCGGCACCGAGCGTGCACCGGTATGACAGCATCCAGGCCCTGCGGTTCGTCGCAGCACTGCTGGTGGTGATCACTCACTCGACCTACTACGTCGCAGACAGGCTCGACCCGAGCTTCTTCGTCTGGAAGGGCGGCACAGTCGGCGTCGACATCTTTTTTGTGATCTCGGGATTCGTGATGATGATCACCGCATCGCCGTTCCAGAAAATCCGCGGCGGCTGGAAGTACTTCGCGATGCGCCGCGTAACCCGCATCGTACCGATGTACTGGATAGCCACGACGGCGAAGATGGCTACCCTACTAGTCCTGCCCGGTGTCGCTATAAACAGCGCGTTGAACCCTCAGCATGTCCTGTTTTCGTACCTCTTCCTGCCCACGCTGAACGAGGCGGGCAAGGGCGAACCCGTGCTTGGCGTCGGGTGGACGCTCACCTTCGAGATGTTCTTCTATGCCGTGTTCGCGATAGGACTTCTGGTCCGCGCGAACCCATACATGTTCGCCAGCGCAATTATGGTGCTGGCCGCAGCAGGCCACCTCATACGCGGAGACGGCGTCTGGCCGATCTGGGCGTTCTACTTCGACAAGGTGGTGCTGTACTTCGTGATTGGGATGACCATCGCAAAGGTCGCCACAAGCCCTACCCTCCGGCGATACATCCCGCAGATGCTTGCCGGGCTCGCGGCTGTCGGAGTCGCACTGGCCGTGATCGGCCATGGCGACTGGTCGCGCAACGCGTGGTTCCGCACCGTGGTTGTCGCAGCGATTGTCCTCGCCGCTGTGGCGGCCGAACGCTGGGTCGGTCACAGCATCCCGCGCCCGGTTCTGTTCTTCGGTGACGCCTCGTACTCTCTCTATCTATTCCACCCGCTGATCGCCCCGCTGGTGCCCGCGGTGCTTGCCATCATCGGGGTGAGAGTCGGTTGGCTCTCCGTGCTGGGCTCGATCATGGCTGCACTCGTTGGTAGCGCGCTGATCTACCTGTGGATAGAGAAGCCCATTACGAAAGCAGCGCGGAAGCTGCCCTACGCCGGGAAGCTCCCGCGCCACGCATCCAGCGTCAACCAACCATGACAGCCCCGCGTGCCTGCACGGAAATGTTCAGCACTCCGGACGTTAGGTTCACGGGCGTTACCTGGGGATACAGTTCACTGCGCGAGTCGACAGAAGCACATCGATGACGGTCTTCCATCCGGCGAGTCCTTCTAGCCCTACGGCCTTGCCAAAACGCTGTCGGACAAGTGCCGCATCACCGCCGACCTGCGCTGCTCACGTCCCGATCGGCCGCCGTTTTGAGCCGCGACGCCGGAGGGAAGCATGATGGGTATGACGAAAGTGCGCCCGGTGCAGGTTGTCACCATCAAAATGAACACTCCCCAGCCGGCACCGACGCAAGTGCCCCCACACTTCGGGCAGACTTTCCTGCCGGTGACTTGAATAGATCCATTCCCGCCGAAAAGAGAGCGTAGGGCTGATAGCGCTGGATTCGGCCTGCCGCGTGGAAGACGACAACGAGCAGGATCATCGCCCCACGTAGCGCATCCATCCAAGCAAGACGACTTTCGGGGCCCGCGAACGACACATTTACCAGCCTGAGGCCCACGGTGCGGCGACTCGGCGCTGCGATTTTCGCGCTTGGGGATCTTAGCCCTGCATCGCCATCGCGGCGAGCGCCACCCCCGCGACGAGGCAGATCAGGGTGAATCCGACCTTCTCTGTCTTGGTGAGAGTCGCGCGGCGCGAGAGGGCATCAGGCGAGAACTGTCCTACGGGGTCTGGGCGCCGGAAGAGGATCGATATGATCGGCCAGATGATCGCGCTCGCGGGCGCCAGGATCAACGCGCGCAGAGGGTCCTCGATTACCGACAACAGCAGAATCGTCATCAGCACGAGCAACGGGACCGCATCGTACGCGTAGCGGCGTGCACCTGATGTGAGCATTGTAAGGAGCGCGACCACGAACCCGACGATGCCGATGAGGCCACCGATCGTGGCAACTGTCACGAACACGTTGTGACCAGTGTTGATGATGTCCCCGATCCGAAGGGACAGATCAGACGCCTCCATAAAGGCGTTCGCGGCGGTCCCAGTCAGCGGCGACTCCATGAAGGAGATTAGGCCTTGCTGCCAGATCATGCCGCGCTGCGTGAAGGCTGTCGGGTCGTCGTTGATCAGAGGCAGCGCAACCATCGCCACAAAGGCTGCGACCGCCGCCCAAAGGACGAGGACCCGACTCGCCGCACGGTGGGCCCACAGCGTAACCAGGGTGATAATTAGCACCGCGACCGCAACGAGTATTGATGTGCGCGACGCCGACCAGAGAAGCACGAGGCCTACAAGCCCAATTGCCCCCACGCGCCCGAATCCACGGGTCGTCCACGCTACGAAGGGCAGACCCAGGGCCATGTTGAGGCCAAGTTGATTCGAGTGCCCATAGGGGCCAGCGAGGATCGACGAACCGATAATCGCTTTCTCCCCGCCGCTGTGGAAGCTCATCGGCATCATTCCGGGTTGCCCCGGGAGCAGGGCAAGCATGAGGCTGAGGCCCGCGATGAACAGTGTCATGTTCCGGATCAGCGTGTAGACCCGCTCGGCCGGGAGGTTGGCAATGCTGAGTATCGCCATCGCGGGCGGGTACATCCAGGCTTGCCATGGCACGCCGCCGTTCGTGAAGACGTCCACAACGTAGATGGACGCCCACGGGACGATCGCAAGCAGGATGCGCCCGAGGTCGACTTTCGCGCGCGCCACAGCTGCGTCGAGCGCAGCGACCAGAATCAGCCCAATTGACAAGTATTGGAGTGCCTTAGCGGCGAGACCCGCTAGCGGGCTCACGACGACGTCGCCCAGGCCCGCGTACTGGCGGCCGATAAGCACCGCGTTGATGAGCGAGGGAACCCAGAAGTGCGCCCAGATCGCGAGGATCATCCCAAAGGCGGCCCACTGGTAGATAGCTAGGCGGGGCTTACTCTCCTCGAGCGCTCGACTGCGCGCGCGCTCAGCTGCCCCAACTACACCGCCTGCTCCTCGACTCATCCCCGAGCGTCCTCCCCGGAAGACTCTCTCGCGCCCCCCCGCCTCAACGACGAGCCTATGGGGTACACGGCGCCGAGGACAGCTACCACCCTCATGGGTCGCGCCAACATCAAGAGTTATCGGCGCGACCCATGAGTCGGCACTATCAGGGGGCAGTGATCCGCGACCAAATGTTCACGGCACCGAACTCGGGCTGGTTGAACTCAACCAGCCGCTGACCCGTCATGTCATTCGAGTACACCCCGAAGCGGAACTCTGGCCCGTCGTTCCGGCTGTAGCCGAGCGGAACGTTGCCGTTGAAGCTCTGCGCACCGTCAATGCAGAAACGCTCGTAAACCGCCGCCACTCTTCGAGGACCGCATGCGGAAATACACCTGGTACCGCTGTCCGATGTCGATCGCCTGCGGGCAGGGCACCTCGGTTTCAAGGCCAGCGGGTAGCCCGATTCCGTCAGGTGAATCGGCCTGACTTTCGTTCCGTTCTTCAAGCAAGGATGGAACACGGTGAACAGGAAGTACTCGCCGGAGATGCGTGAGCGTGCGCTACCGATGCTCGCGGAAGTCAGGCCGATTCAGAGGGCATCGCACGGCCTAAAACCCTTAGCGCTTGACACGCATGCCGAGCTGACGAGTCAACCCAACGCTCCCATGGGTTTCATGCTCTTACCTGCTCGCAAAGGCGGGGCTTCGTTCAGCGGCGCGTTCACTTGGGCGCGCATCGGTGTTCGCGTCCGGATAGGCCGACGATCCCATTACGCACCTGGGAGTTCCGCTGCGAGCTCCTCCATAACCGGATGATCGGGTGGTTGGACGGGGCCGGCGCCGCAGGCGACAACGACGCCGCGGAGTCGTTCTTCGCTCCGCTGCAGGAGAACGCACTCAACGGGCGCTCCTGAGCAAGTCGCGAGGAGCAGGGGATCACGATCGTGACCTGGATCGAGGGAACCCGCCGCCGCCGCCGCCAACGATCGGGCGTTGGACGTCTGACCCTGGCGTAGTCCGACACCCATCGTGGACACGCCACCGCCCTCGCGGCGTGACTAGAACTTTTCACCTGCACCTGCCCCTGCCCCTGCCCCTGCACCAGCGCCGATTCGGCGAATAGGCGGTGGCTGGGCGTGTGCCGGGATCAGAGCGCCCTTCGCGCTGCGCGGCGTCAATATGCGTCGACGGTCACTTCGGGATCAGCATTAACCAGGCGTGAAGCGATGAAACGGTCGTGTTCACCAGGAGACCATCCTGGTGAACACCACCGAATAGCGGTTAGTAGAAGGCCTACGGTCGACCCATCCCGTAATAGGTCCAGCCAGCCTCACGCCAGGCAGCGGCATCGAGGCAGTTGCGTCCGTCGATCACGATCCGCCCCTGGGTCAGCGTCGCGGCGTGCTCCGGGGAGAGCTGGCGCCGGTATTCGTCCCATTCGGTGACGACGATGACGGCGTCGGCGCCGCGGAGAGCTTCGTCGCGGTCGTCGACGTAGTTGAGCTGGGGGTGGATGCGGCGGGCGTTCTCGATTGCGGCCGGGTCGGTGATGGTGACCCAGGCGCCGAGGCCGTGCAGGCGAACGGCAACGTCGAGAGCCGGCGAATCGCGGATGTCGTCGGAGTGGGGTTTGAACGCGGCGCCGAGGACGGTGATGTTCTTTTTGAACACCGATCCGCTGAGGCCTTCGACGACGAGGTCGACGGCGCGGTCGCGGCGGCGCATGTTGATCTCGTCAATTTCGCGCAGGAACGCGACGGATTCACCGCGACCGAGCTCTTCGGCGCGGGCGGAGAACGCGCGGATGTCCTTGGGCAGGCAACCGCCGCCGAAACCGATGCCGGCGCCGAGGAACTTCCGGCCGATCCGGTCGTCGTAGCCGATCGCGTCGGCGAGCTGAGTGACGTCCGCGCCCGTGACTTCCGCGATCTCAGCCATCGCGTTGATGAAACTGATCTTCGTGGCCAGGAACGCGTTCGCGGACACCTTCACCAGTTCCGCGGTGGCGTAGTCGGTGACCAGGAACGGAGTGCCCTTGCCCACGGACGGGTGGTACACCTTGCGGAGGATCTCCGCGGCCCGCTCGCCCGCCGGGCCTGCGGGGACGCCGGCGACGAGCCGGTCCGGGTCGATGGTGTCCTGCACCGCCCACCCTTCGCGGAGGAACTCGGGGTTCCACACCAGCGTCGCCCCGGTCGGAGCCACCCGCTCGGCGAGGGTTGCGGCGGTGCCGACCGGGACAGTCGACTTTCCCGCGACGATGTCACCCTCAGCGAGGTACGGCAGGAGAGCGTCGATGGCGGCGTCCACGTAGGTGAGGTCGGCGGCGTAGCCACCCTTGACCTGCGGGGTACCCACGCCGACGAAGTGCACCTGCGCGCCGGCAGCCTCGGCCATATCGGTCGTGAACCGCAGCCGCCCTGACGCGATGCCCTCAGACAGGATCTCCGGCAGCCCGGGCTCGAAAAACGGCGCCTCCCCCTTCGACAGCGACGCGATCTTCCGCTCGTCCACGTCGATACCGACCACATCATGGCCGATCGAGGCCATCGCCGCAGCGTGAACCGCGCCGAGATACCCGCATCCGATGACAGACAGGTGCATAGAACTCCTCTTAGATAAAGGCGACCCAGGGTGGGTCTATGTGACTGCTAGTGGCTCACCTGCTCGCGACAGTGCAATTCAGGTTTCGTCGGACGGTTAACGAGCAAGGGCTTCGAACAAGGACTGCTATTTCTGACCGCGCATCATTCGCCGGACCCGACGGACGAGAGAAACCACGTCACTGATCCTGATGACATAGAACGAACTTACAGACATGCCGTATCGAGCACGGAGCTGGAGGATGTTGATGTTGCTTGATACCAAGTTGCCCACGAGTGTCGCCAGAGCAGCGCCCATCGCCCCCAAAGGCGGAACGAGGAAGAAGACTAGTGCAACGTTAAGAACGCACGCTACGACCAGCGAGTAGCTTCGAAGCTGGGGATGCCCTCGTGCGCTAAGGCCCGCACCTGCGACAGATCCCGGAATGCCAGCCACAACTGCGGCTAAGAGCATGATCGCGATCGGCGCCGCGGGCCCAAAGTCGTCCCCGAACGCGATCGGAATCCACCAGAAGCATGTTGTCCCGAGTGTGACGCCAATGCAGAGACACACCAGAAGCGACAGCCGCGCGGCGCGGGACAGGTCTGCATTCGATGCTTTCTTGGCATCCGCCGCAAACACCACCTCCCGAATGGCGGTATTGACCACTAGAGGCAGTTCCGCAATCGTCACGGCGACGACATATAGTCCGAGCTCCTGCGCGGAACTCAAGGGCACCATCGCAACTTGATCGATCCGCATCAAAATCACGCCAGCGATGGAGCCCAGCCACGCACGAGCCCCATAACCTGCGACCGCTTTTAGGCCGGGAGGGGAGGGTGCAGGTTGAGCAGTTCGCTTGAGCAGCCGCGCGTAGACGAGGCCGGCGGCGATGGGTGAATATGCAATGCACAGAGTCGCTGCGAGGACGGTGAGTTCGCCAGCAATCGCTAAAATCGCGATGAGCGCCAACCGGAGTAGCGGGCCGGTCGCCCGTTCGACCGCGACCAGCGTCCATAGACCGAGCCCCGCTGCAACTGCGCGGAGCACGCCGACAACAACAGTTGGGAGAATCCCGAGCGACGCCAATATGATCAGCGAGCGCAGTTGCTCGTCGCCTGCCGCCAGTAGGGGAGCGGTCACCACTGCGGCAATGGTCGCTACCAAGCCGGCAGCACCAACCAATAGTATTGCCCGCACGGTGACGCTGAGTTTGTGTCCGGGCTGGCGGGCTACAAAGTAGGTCACAGCATCAGGGATTCCGACAGCTGCAATGGTGGCCAGCAGGAGAAATGGCGCGGTTGCTCCTGCCAACTCGCCGCGGCCCTGCGCACCAAGCGTGTGCGCCAAGATTGGGGCGCTAGCAAGTCCAGCGAGCGGTGCAATAGCATTCCCGAAGAAGTTTTTCAGCGCGCTTGTGAAAGACGAGCTATCCCCTCGACTTCGGCTCATTTTTCGCCTGCAGTAGGTGCGGAGATCGCTGCGCTGAGTGTCGCGAGGGCCTTCGCGTCGTACGTGGCAGAAATCTGTCGGTCGTTCGCGCTCTGACCCGTATTCGTGCGGTGCAAGGCAACCAATTGAGTGGAAGCGATCTCCGGAAACTTGCGGGGGCGGTGATTGATTTGGCGGACGGGCCATCCATGCGTGACAGCCCGATAGTGGAGCCAAACGTCGTCAGCCTGTGGACAAGATTTCAGGAAGGCTTCACCGTCAACGCGAAGCTGATTCAGGAAAGTGGGTGGGTAGTAGACTCCCGACACTCCCGTCGCGAAGTTCAGAATTGAGGCTGATTTACCATCGGCCGAACCCCACGAATTGTACGGCGCGACATTCGCATGGTCATCAATCGAGATACGGTGTGCCCGGTAGCACACAATTGTCCCTGGGGATAATGATGCTGCCGATTCCAGTTTGGCCAACCATGATCTGGGGTACAAAGAGTCATCGTCGGCAGTTACCAGCGGGTCGGTGTGGGTAGTGTTGCTCGTCACGTAGGGGTAGTACTTCGTGTGTGGTCCGAATCGGCCCTGGCTCGTGAGTATCTCGAGCCCACGTGAGCGAAGCCTGAGCAGCTGTGGGGGCAGATCATGGTCCGTCACCCCGGGGTCAGTCCACAGTATGAGCCGACGGGGGCGAGTGCGGCCGCGTCCGATCGATTCGATTGTTAAATGAACCGTATTGAGTCGTTGTCCGTAGCTGGTCAGCGACACAACGGTAGTCCCGGATGGGTCGGTCAAGAATCGTTTCGTCCGGCGGCCACGGGCTGCGAGTATAGGCACGATGAGGCGCGAGGCCGCACCGCGTCGAACCTTGGAGGCTCGTCGAGCGACGCGACCGAAAATGCTGGTTCTCATCGTTCAATCCGCTCCTGGCGCAGTTCTTGCGCCCTCGAGATCGCTCTTCTCACCGAGGCGTCTATCGTGAGTTGTTGCGCGTTCGAGTGGACATGCTCAGAGACAGCCTCGCGGAGATCTGCGTCGTCGAGCAGAGTTCGGACTGCGCGTGCCCAAACTGCCGGGTCATCGGAGTCGACGACGCATGCTCTCCGAATGCCCTGATCGGTGAAAAGCAGCGGAGCCGCCCCATACTGCGCCCCGAGCACGACGGGAAGCCCAGCGGCGGCAGCTTCAACGGCGCTGCGGCCAAAAGCCTCCCGAGTAGAGGTCCCCACGAACACGGACGCATCAGCCCAGAGCGAGTCGGAATCCGTCCACCCCTCCCACCGAAGGCCTGGGACGCTCCGGCTTTTCAAGGTTCCCAGAAGTGGTCCGTCTCCGAACGCAACACCGGCGTGGCCTGTCTTGGCGACGATATCTGCAAACAATCCGGGGCGCTTATCAATGGCGACGCGCCCAGCCCATACCAAAGGTCCGCTTCCGTCTTGCCCGTTGGCAATGCGACGGACGGGGGCGATTCCCGCTGGCACAATGTGTGCCTCTCTTGCGGACGCGAACTCGCCGGCCAGCACCGGTGTCGTTGCCCACACGTCGTCCGCCTGACGTAACGCCGCCGTTTCAACGACACGTAGGATGGCTCGCCGTAAGAGACTTTGTTCACCGACAGCGGGCCAAGGTCGTCCACGGACCCAAGCGATCCAGATTCTGCCTTCGCGAATTCCGGATTTCGCGAGAGCTACGTCGCTTTGTGAAATCAAGGAGATCACCACATCGGCGTCCGCTGCCTCAGGGGCGGCCCCGATAATCTCGCGAATATGCCGTATTCCAGCGTTCCCGCGGGCCGAAAAGCTGAACTCGCGTACGCCCGGGGTGATCAGAGGGGCGCCGGGGGCGCCGGGACGCATTCCGACGAGGGCCTTCCAGCTGAATCCAGCACTCTGAGCCGCTCGCACGAGGTCGTGAGTCGTTCTATACACGCCGCTCCGGGCCATGAGCGGGATCGCGACTAACAAGACCCGGGGGGACTCGTTCAAGCGCGCGCCCCCAAGCCAAGGCGATCGAGAATGAAGTCCGCCTTTCCGTCCCAGCGAACGTCGGGAGGTAGGGGAGATGCGACACGAGTGACTCGCTGAGTCCCTCGTTGCGCGATTGCAGTGAGCCAGGTGACGTGATCGCTCGCAGGTAGGACGGTGATCGCGTCTAGGCCGCGACTCGCTGCGCCGGTTACTGGAGTCGTGAGTACAGGAAGACCTGCGGCGCGGTACTCATACGTCTTGATGACGTCCCCACCCACCTCGCCCTCACCGACGCGATGGGGTACCCATCCCAGGTCGAACTTAGTCAGGAGCTGCGGCACGTCGTTGTAGTGGACGTCTCCAAGCATCGTGATGTTCGACCGCGCTTCCATGGGCCGACGGTATTCCTGGTCCAGCACGGGACCAGCGAAAGTGAAACTGATATGCGGTAGGGCATCCGCCGCATCGAGGATAAGTTCCAGATTCAGGCGCTTCCCGATCTTCCCCACGTAACCGATGGTCAGGGGCCCGGAAGCATTCGAGTTCTGGCTGAATCGTTCGGGGTCGCACCCGTTCGGCAGAAAGACGACATCGTCGCGCCCGAAACGTCTCGCCAGCTCGACTGTGCCCTCGGCATTCGCCGTTACGACGGAAGCGTGATCGAAGAGCGCCCGGTATGCATCGGTTACCTCACGGCGCACACCCGAGAAGGCATAGTGAATTGTCCAATCGTCGAGAAGGTCGAACGCCACCGGCATTCGTGACCGGACGACCTCCGGCCACGCTGACGACAACGACACGAACGGGTTCCAGGTGATCACCGGGGCTGTCACCGAGGGGAGCCGGCGATGATACGACTTCAGCGAATCAACCCACCACCGCTGCCGATCCTTCGAGGAAGGCAGCTTCCAAACGCGGGTGGATATCGGGGTCGTATTCGGTGCCACGCTGGCGGAGGGGTACCGGCGCAACGGTGCAAGGACCAGCGGCTCAGGGCGGGAGATGACTCTCACGTCTCCCTTGCCGCGCAGCTTCTTGCCGAACCATTCGATGAAATGACCATCACGGGTACGGTAGCCCTCGTTGGAGAGCTTGTGTTGCCCGTGCATCGGAAATGCGATGAGTCCAGGCCTAGAGTCGGTCACTTCATTTTCCGTTCTGCAAGGGCGCTCAGCTGCTGCTCATAGCTGGCGCAGACGCCTTCCCACGTATAGACCGCGCGGGAACGCGCGAAATTCTGCTGCGAGGCCGCTTCCTGAGCGTCCGCATCCCGCGCGAGTGCCACCACGGCCTCCGCGATATCCGCCGGATTGGGCGCGCAGAAATGCCCGCCGCCGCCCAAGACCTCGCGGTTGTACGCGGTATCCCGAGCCACGATCGGAGTGGCCGTCGCCATAGCTTGCACCAACGTCGGATTGGTGCCGCCCACACTATGACCGTGGAAATACACGGCAGCGTGCTGCCACAAGGCGAGGAGCCGCTGGTCGTCGCTGATGTGGCCCATCCACGTGATCGACTCGTGTCGGCGGGACAACTCGGCCACCTGCTCATCAAGTGGTCCTCCATATCCGGAGGAACCGACGATCACGACCGGAATATGGCGGGAGATAGCCTCGGCGGCGTCGAGAAACTCCGGAATGGTGTTCTCGGGGACGAACCGCGCGACCACGAGAACATACCCGCGATGGGTGAAACCCGGCTCGACGGGTAGCTCCGGAGGGACGTCACCACCGTACGGAATGAAATGACCGTGACGCTCGAACGTGTCTTTCCATCTACGTCCGATTTCGTGTGAATCGTAAACGAGTTCATCACCGAACCACTTCGTCAGGCGGGCTCCGACACGGAATGCCTTCTTCGCGCGAGGGCCCCATTTGGCGCGGTGCCATTCAATCCCGTCCACGTTCACGAGCGTGCGAACGCCTCGAACCTTCAGGAGAGGGAGGAAATAGCCGTTCGCGACGTTCATCACCAATGCGACGTCTGGTTTCATTCGAAACGCATGCAGTGACGCTGTGAAGCCATAGGAGAGCGTGCTGATCGATTTCGATTCGACGCCGCGTGTCATGATGCTTCTGACGCGCAGGTCCCGTCCTGGATCGTCGTCTTTGGTTGCGCCATCACGCCCGTAGACGGTCACGTCCCAGCCCGCGTCAACGAGGTAGGGCGCTAGCTTGCGAACCGCGGTCTCGAAACCGCCGTAATAGCTCGGATAGCCTCGCGTGCCGATGATGGCTACGGATTTTCTCACCGTGTAATGCTCCTGGTGCTGAGTAAATGTCAAAACGCAGTCTGGCCTGGCGCTAAGGCTGCTTTCGCTGTCTTCGAGAGGATTGCGAAGTCTCCCATGAGGCTCCAGTTCTCGACATACGAGAGGTCGAGGCGAACGGTGTCCTCCCAGGAGAGGGAAGAACGCCCGCTCACCTGCCATAGCCCCGTAACCCCGGGCTTCACAAGAAACCTGCGATGTACGTGATCCGCATACTGTTCGACTTCTCGGGGTAGCGGTGGGCGGGGGCCGACCAACGACATCGACCCGCCAATCACGTTGAAGAGCTGAGGCAACTCATCCAGGCTGAATCTCCGCATTACGCGACCCACGCGAGTCACCCGCGGATCGTTCTTCATCTTGAAGAGCACCTCGTTGCCTGAATCGACGCCGACTTCGGCGCGCTTCTGCTGCAGGCCCTCCAGCAGATCTTCGGCATCGACCACCATTGACCGGAACTTCAACATCTTGAACTCACGGCCGCCGCGGCCGATGCGCGTCTGGCGGAACAGCACCGGGCCGGGGGAGGAGAGGCGCACGGCGATTGCGAGGGCGATGAGGATCGGGCTGATCACGATCACGCCCAGTGTGCTCGACAGCAGGTCCATGCTGCGCTTGAGGAACAGTTGGCCCTTGCTGAATCGCGGGGTCTCGACGTGGATGAGGGGCAGCCCGGCGACGGGGCGCGTGTGCAGCCGGGGGCCGGCGATGTCGAGGATGCTCGGCGCCAGCACCAGGTGCTGTTTTCCGGCCTGCAGGTTCCAAGAGATCTGCTTCACCTTCGACGGGGGCAGCTCGTCCGTGCTCGTCACTGCCACGGTGTCGGCAGAGGTCAGCTCCATGGCCCGTTCGACCGCATCCACGGAACCCATCCAGGGGATGTCCGTGCCCGGGATCGTGCTGGCGATCTGGCCCGTGGGGGTGCAGGCGCCCACGACGTGGTACCCCGCGCTCGGCACGCGGCGGAGCTCGCGAGCGATCTGCGTCACCGAGTCAAGTGAACCGACGAGCAGCACGCGAGCGGAGAAATCACCTGACTCACGCTTCACGACGAGCCATTGGCGCCACAGCCAACGGGTGAACAGCAGTACCAGGATGCCCATCGGCAGACTGATCAGCAGGAACCCGCGGGCGACGTCGATCTGGGTGAGGAAGGCGATGATGGCGATCGCGCCGAAGAGCCTGAAACTCGACTCGCCGATCCGCACGTACTCCGCGAAACCGGTGCCGATGACGCGGTAGCTCCGGGAGTCGCTCCAGGCGAGGGCACCCATCCAGGCGATGATCAGGCCGGTGGAGAAAGCCCAGTACGACACGTCGCTCAGACGGGCATCCTCACGCATGGAGAGTTGGGCGTTGCCCAGCCCGAACCAGGCGATCTGGGTGCCGTAGACCACCCAGATCAGCGCGAGGAGATCGGTGATCCACAGGCGCCGGGCGTAGCTGCGCCGCCAGTCCGTCCGTCCCTGCACGGCGGAGGAGGGAGCGGGATTCTTCGAAGTTTGTGTGTGCGTCAGCGACTCCGTTGTCGCATCGACCTGACTTTCGGTCGACACAGTGGTTTCCCCTCTCCACCTCCAGCGAGCAGCTGACATCGGAAACCTAGCAACCGTTTGTGACGACTGTGTGCCGGATGCAGAGTACGTCGTTGCACTGAGGTTCCGCAGCGATCGTAGCGCGGTCGGGACCTTCGGCTCTGTCGGCCTTTTGGACTACATTCCCGAAAATCACAAGGGGCTTTCGCCCCCATTTTGCGCTGGGCGAACCCTAGGGGGTGGCGACCGTCTCCAACGTATCGAGGGCCCAGATCAGGGTGTTCGGACCCGAGGTTGTGATGGCGGAGGGCGCGGAGGGGCTCTCGACCTGCACGCAGGTGCTCGCCACGCCGGAGATCGTGATGCCATTGCAACCTGGGGCGACCGCGGCGGTGACGACGGCGCCCGACTGCAGTGCTACCGCCAGGGCGTTCTCGGCCACCTGCTCCCACTCGTCGTCGACCAGCGTGTAGGCGATGCCGTCGCACACGAGCGCGGTGGCGCCGCCCCCGGCGCGGACCCCCCAGGGAGCGTCGCAGGGGGCTTCGACGCGTCCGGACGGGGTGATGACCTCCGCGCCATCCGGAACAAGGTAGGTCGCCCCGGCGAGCACTTCGGCGTTCGGCTCCCAGAAGCGGCCCTGCGTGAACGTGCGCAGACCCTGCACCTCGCAGTCCGCACCCATCAGGGCCACGAGCTGCGCCTCGGTGCCGGCGAACGCGTTCAGGCTCAGGATCTGGCCGATGCCGAGGTAGCGAGGGGTGACGTCGTTCCAGGTGCGCCCCTCATCCGTCGACCGCTCCAGCAGCGGCTCCGTCCCGCCGCACGCGCCCGCGGTAGCCCGCCACAGGGCGCCGCTGCCGGCGGAGAGGAACCGCTCCTCGGCGCCCGGGGCGGTGATCACGACCGGCGTCGGGGTCGCGGTCGGGGTCGCGGTGGGGGAGGGTGTCTCATCCGGGCTCGGCGAGAAAGACGGGACGGGGCGGGGGCTCTGCTCGACCGGCGCGCCGCCCCGGGTGCGCTGGAAGGCCAGCACGACAAGAACGATGACCACCACCGCGAGCACCGCGACGAGCACCCCGGACCACCATCTGACCCGGGTGCTGGTGCGGAATCGAGGTTGCCTCATTGCCCTCTCATCTCTCGGACGATCAGGGAACGGCGGTGGGCACGTCCTGCGAAGTCTGAGGGTGAGCGTCCCCGCCGCGACGCTTCTTGCGTGCTGTGGGAGCGGGCTTCGGGGGAGCGGCTGTCACCGAGGTGTAGGCGCCGTACCCGCCGTAACCGTAGCCATAGCCGTAGCCGTACGCATCCGCACCCCGGGTGGGCACCATGGCCAGGATGATGCCGGCGACCTTCGCGTCGACGGTCTCGAGCGCGGTGAGTGCGCCCTCGAACTGGCCGGACGTCGTGCGCCCGGCCGCGACCACCACGAGCGCTCCGCTCGTCACGCGGGCGAGCACCGCCGCATCCGTCACCGGAAGAAGCGGGGGAGCATCGAGCAGGACGACATCGAAGTCGCGGCTGATGGCCTCGAGCAGCTGCGCCATCTGCTTCGACCCGAGCAGCTCGCTCGGGTTCGGCGGCACCTTGCCCGCCGGCAGCACGAACAGCGGACGCTTGCCCCACGGGAGCATCACATCGCCGACCTTCGCCCGGCCGATCAGCACGTCGGTGAGACCCGCGCCGCCCTCGATGCCGAGGTACTCGGCCACCTTGGGCTTGCGCAGGTCGGTGTCGATGAGCGCGACGCGCTTACCCGCATCCGCCAGCGCGATCGCGAGGTTCACGGTCGTCGTCGACTTGCCCTCGCTCGGGATGCTGGAGGTGACGACGAAGCTGTGCCCGCCGTCCATCTCGATGAACTGCAGGTTCGTGCGGAGGGCGCGGAACGCCTCGGAGCGCGGGTTGTGCGGGTCGGCGTGCAGGATGAGCGGACGCTCCTGCGCCTTCGGGTCGAACGGGATCGCACCGAGGATCGGACGATCGGTGAGGTTGTTGATGTCGCGGGCGCTGCGCACCTTCGTGTCGAGCACCGTGCGAAGCACCGCGAAGCCGATGCCGAGCGCGAGACCGACCAGGGTGCCGAGGGCGAGGTTGAGCGGGACGTTCGGGCTGACCGGCACGTTCGTGGGCAGGGCGTCCTGCACGCGCGTCAGCTTGACCGGGCTGAGCTCCTGGCCGGCCGGCGTCTCGATGTCCTCGACGGCGGTCGTGAGACTCGCGCCCAGCGCGTTCGCGATGTCGGCGGCGAGCACCGGGTCGGGATCCGTGACCGTGATGCCGATCAGCGTCGTGTTCAGCGGCGCGGATGCGGACACCTGCTTCGCGAGCTCACCCGCGGTCATGTCGAGGTCGAGCTCGTCGAGCACGGGGTTGATCACGATCGGCGTCGTCACGAGGTTGACGTACGTCGTCACCCGCTGCTGCGTGAACGCCGAGCCCTGCTGCAGCTCCTGCACGGATCCGCTCGTCTGCGTCGAGACGAACACGCGGCTCTCCGCCTCATAGAGAGGGGTGCGCGTGAGCGAGTAGGCCGCCGCGGCTCCCAGGCCCACCAGCGTCACGACGACGATGACGAGCCAGTTCTTCCGCAGGACACGGATGTAGTCGCTGAGCTCCATGACGCCTCTCGGATATGGGGGTATCTCGCCTAATCCTGCCACAGGCGGTATGACGTGCAGGGAAGGTGTGCGGAGGAGCCCTGGGGTGAGCTCGCCTGTCGCCTCCACGCGGGGGCAGGAACCGGTCGACTCGCCAAGAAGTGCGGATGCCGGCCCCGCTGTACCCGCAGTTCTTGGCGAGTCGACCGGAAAAGAGGGGGGCGGGGGTCAGCGGATGCCGACGTAGAAGCGGGACTCGTCGCTGCGGTGCAGGGCGTGGTAGCGCTCGAAGGGCACGCCGTCGGAGTCCCAGGCGACCGACTCGATCGACAGCACCGGCTGGCCGGGGCCCAGCTCCAGCAGCCCCGCATCCTCGGGTGTCGGCACGACCGCGCTGATCCAGCGGTCCGCGCCGCTCGGCTCCACCCCGAAGTGCCGGCGCAGGTGCTCGTACAGCGAGCGGTTCTCGAGGTTCGCGCGGCCGAGCGTGGGGAAGCGGTCGTGCGGCAGCACGGTGTCGACCAGCAGCCAGGGCGTGCCGTCCACGTGCCGGAGGCGCCGGAGCCGCACGACGGGGCTCCCCTCGGGGATGCGGAGGGCCTCGGCATCCTCGGCATCCGCCGTGCCCAGCTCGAAGTCGAGCACGCGGGTCGTGACGCTCCGCCCGGTCGTGGACAGGTCGTCCGAGGAACCGGTCATCGACCCGATGAACTTCAGATCCGGACGCTGCGGGGACACGAACGATCCGCGGGCACGCACCTTGTAGATGAGACCGGCGCGAACGAGTTCGGCGAGGGCCTCACGCACCACCGTGCGGGAGACGCCGTAGCGATCGATGAGCTCCGATTCCGAGGGGAGAGCCTGATCGGCGCGCAGAAGGCCCGCCTCGATCTCGTCGCGGAGAACACGCGCCAGCTGCTGCCACAGCGGTGCGTCCGCCTCGCGGTCGAGAGCGACGTGCGTCGCGGGTGTCGGCATGGACGGCCTCCTTTGGTCCGGCGCGCGCGGTGCTCAGAGCGTATCAACGCGCAATTGACAGCACCGACGCCGGTCCCTATGTTAGTCACAACCAACTCGTCATGACAGGTTGGTTGTAACAGGTTGACAGACCTGGCGCCCGAACGCACAGCGCTCGTCACCTCGCGACGAAGCGAAACCAGGAGGCAATGACAATGAAGTTCCCGAACATCCGCCGCACGGCGACCGCGGTCACCGCTGCCGCCGCCGCGGTCCTGCTGCTCGCCGGTTGTGCCGGTGGCAGCGACGCCGGCACCGCTGACGGCACCGAGCCGGAAGGGCTGAAGATCGCCCTGTCCAACGGCTTCGTCAACGGATGGCGCCTGACCCTCATCGACAAGTTCGAGACCGAGGCCGAGAAGCTCAAGGACGAAGGCATCGTCTCGGAGTACTCCGTCGTCAACGCTCCGGGCGAGAACAGCGCCACCGAGCAGGCGTCCCAGATCCGCAGCCTCATGCTGCAGAACCCCGACGTGCTCATGGTCATCCCGGCCTCCTCGAGCGCGCTCAAGCCGGTCATCGAAGAGGCCTGCACCGCGGGCATCAACGTGATCATCCTGGACGCCGAGATGGAGACCAGCTGCGGCACGGTCGTCCGTAACGAGTACGGCCAGTGGGGTGCCGACTCGCTCGAGCCCGCTCTCGAGGCCATCGGCGGCGCCGGCAACATCGTCATCAACCGCGGCGTCATCGGCTCGCAGCCGGAGGAGGCCTTCCACAACCGGCAGCTGGAGATCCTCGCGGACTACCCGGACGTGAACGTCGTCGCCGAGGTCAACGGCTTCTGCGACTCCGCCACCGCGCAGAAGGAGCTCGTCGGCATCCTGGGCTCGCTGCCCGAGGTCGCCGCGGTCCCCGGCTGCATCGGCGGCATGGGCGTCGTGCAGGCATTCGAGTCCGCCGGCCGTGAGGCCCCCGTCGTCGTCTTCGACACCGACGGCAAGTCGCTCAGCTTCTGGAAGGAAAGCGGCATCTCGAACGGTTCGTTCGCTGCGCTGACCGACCCGGGCCAGGTCGTCGCCGCCCTCTACGTCGCCCTCGCCAAGGAGCGCGGTGAAGAGGTCCCCGCCGACGTCGTGCTGCCCCTCGTGAAGATCAGCCAGGACGAGCTCGACTACTGGGTCGCCGAGCTGAACGCGGACGAGTACGCGTCCATCGCCTGGGACGACGCATCCATCGAGGCCGCGCTCAAGGCGCTGGCCGACGGCGAGAAGGTGCAGGCTCCGGCGGTCTCCTGACCGCCCGGCCGACCGGTTCGAAGGAGAACACCCGATGACATCCGTGACGCAGAGCTCGAACTCTGCCACCCCCCGAGCGACCGACGTCGTGCTGACCGCGACGGACGTGTCCAAGCGGTACGGCAACACGAGGGCACTCGCGGGAATCGACGTCACCGTCGCCGCGGGGGAGATCCTCGGACTGGTCGGCCACAACGGCGCCGGTAAGAGCACCCTGATGCGGGTGCTCGCCGGTCGCGAACAGCCCGACACCGGGCGCGTCACCTGGCGCGGCGGCGACGCGTGGAACCAGCGCGCCGCCGCCGACGCCGGGGTGCGCATGATCTACCAGGAGCTCGCGCTCTGCCCCGACCTCACCGTCGCGGAGAACATCGCGCTCTCCGACCGCTCCGCGCGCGGGTGGGGCTGGCGCCGCACCGCCGAGAAGCACGTCGCCGAGACGCTCGACGAGGTGTTCCCCGGCCACGGCATCGGCATCGTCCGCCGCACGAGCAACCTCACCATGGCCCAGCGTCAGATGGTGGAGATCGCCCGTGCCCTGTGCACGCCGAACCTCGCCATGCTCATCCTCGACGAGCCGACCGAGTCCCTCAGCGTCGACGCCACGCGTCAGCTCTACACGCACCTGCGCCGCCTCACCGCGTCGGGCGTGAGCATGGTGCTCATCTCGCACCGGATGCAGGAGGTGCTCGCCAACGCCGACCGCATCGCCGTGATGAAGGACGGCCGCATCGTCGACACCGTCGCGGCATCCGCCACCTCAGAGGAAGCGCTGCTGGCGACCATGGGCGGCGAGGTGCATGCCGACACCGCCACCATCCGCCGCGTCACGAACGCCGACGGCGCCCCCGTCGACATCCGCAACGACGGGCTCGTCGCGCGCATCGAGAACGAGGGCTCCGTGCCCTTCACGGTGCAGCCGGGCGAGATCATCGGACTCGCCGGCCTCGCCGGACACGGCCAGGACACGCTGCTGCGCCGCCTCTGGGCCGGTGGCCGCGGCGTGACCGTCGCGAAGCGCCGCGCGTACGTGCCCGGCGACCGCCAGACCAGCGGCATCTTCCCGCTCTGGAGCGTCGCGGAGAACCTGACCGTGTCGGCATCCCGACAGCTGTCCCGCGGCGGTGTCATCCGCTCGGCGGCCAAGCGCGCCCTCGCCGCGCAGTGGGTGGAGCGCCTCAACGTCAAGGGCGGCGCCCGCGCCCCCATCACCTCGCTCTCCGGCGGTAACCAGCAGAAGGTGCTCGTCGCGCGCGCGTTTGCCACGGATGCCTCCCTCGTGCTGCTCGACGACCCGTTCCGCGGCGTCGACGTCGCCACCAAGAACGAGCTGTACGCGCTCATGCGCGTCGAGGCCGCCCGCGGCCGCTCGGTCGTCTGGTACTCCACCGAGAACGGGGAGATGGCCCACTGCGACCGCGTGTACGTGTTCCGCTCCGGCCGCATCGTCTCGGAGCTCGCCGGCGACGAGATCGCCGAAGACCGCATCATCGCCGACTCGTTCGGCAGCGACGCCCCCACTGAGGAGGACGCTCGATGAGCACCGCCACCGTCTCTTATCCCACCGCCGGGCAGCGGGCCCGCGCGAGCGCCTCGAACGGCTCGCCGGCACTGCTCTCGCTCGTCGCCCTGGTCGCGATCTTCGCGATCACCGCGACCCTGCAGCCCGGCATCCTGAGCGTTCCCGGCCTCACCCTCATGCTCATGTCGTCGGTGCCGCTCGTGCTGGCGGCCCAGGCGCAGATGATCATCATGAGCGTCGGCGACATCGACCTGAGCGTCGGCTACCTCGTCGGCCTCGTCACCGTCATCGCCGCCACCCTCTTCATCGACGCGCCGCTGCTCGCGCTCGGCACGATCGTCGGGATCGTCGCGATCTACGCCGTCATCGCCTACGTGGTGCAGCGCCGCGGAGTGCCCTCCATCATCCTGACCCTCGGGATGTCGTTCGTCTGGCTCGGCATCGGCCTGCAGATCCGGCCCACCCCGGGCGGGGCGACCCCGGACTGGCTGTCGGTCATCTCCACCTGGCGTCCGACCTGGTTCCCGGCGCCGGTCATCTTCATCATCGCCGCGACGCTGCTCGGCTGGTACGTCACCCGCCGTGCCCGCATGGGCACCCGGATGCGGGCACTCGGCTCGCAGGCCCCCACGCTCGAGAAGGCCGGGGTGTCGCTGGCCGGCACCCGCATCACCGCCTACGTGATCGCCGCCGTCTTCATGATCCTCGCGGGGCTCATGCTCGCCTCGCAGACCTGGTCCGGCGACATCAACGCCGCCAGCGAATACACGCTCATGACGATCGCCGCGGTGATCCTCGGCGGCGGCACCTTCTCCGGTGGCCGGGCCCTGCCCATCGGCGCCACGCTCGGCGCGGTCACCCTGGGGCTCATCACGGTGCTCCTCAGCCTCATCAACCTTCCTTCCAGCCTGCAGTCGGCGGCGCAGGGCGTCATCGTCATCGCCGTGCTGGCCGGACGCATCATCACGGAGAGGTTCGCCCGATGAACGCCCTCGACAACAGCGCCACCCGCGCCCGCCGCGGTTTCGTCTGGCCCGCCTGGGGCTGGTCGCTCATCGGCGTGCTCGCCGTCTGGGCCGTCATCATCTCGGTGCGCCCCGGCGCCCCGCTCGACCCGCTCACCCAGGCGCTCTCGCTCGCCCCGTTCCTCGTGCTCGTGGCGCTCGGGCAGATGATCGTGATCACCCTCGGACCCGGCAACATCGACGTCTCGGTCGGCACGATCATCTCGATGACGTCGTACATCTCGGTCGCCGTGGGTGCCACGGCGGGTCCCGTGGCGGGGCTCCTCGCCGCCGCGGGCGCAGGTGTCGCCGCGGGGCTCATCAGCGTCGCCGCCATCCTGCTCCTGCGCGTGCCGCCGATCATCGCCACCCTCGCCACGAGCCTCATCGTCACCAGCGCCACCCTGCTGCTGGCGGATGCGGCCCGCGGCTCGGCCGACCCGGCCCTGCGCTCCTTCGTCAACGCGAAGGTGCTCGGCATCCCGGCGATCGCCCTGCTGGTCGTCCTCGTCACCGTCGTGATCTGGTTCGTGCTGAAGCACACCCGGCTCGGACTCTCGATCATCGCCGTCGGTCAGAGCGACCGCGCCGCCGAGCGGGCCGGCATCAAGGTGGCCGGCGTCACCGCCACCGCCTACCTGCTCAGCGCCGGGTTCGCCGGTCTCGTCGGGGGCCTGCTGGCCGCGTTCATCTCGCCCAGCACCGTGCTCGGCACGTCGTACATGCTCGACTCCATCGCGGTCGTCGTCATCGGCGGGACGCTCATCTCCGGCGGACGCCCGGTACCCGCGGGCGCGTGGACCGGTGCGCTCTTCTTCGTGCTCCTCTCCGGTCTGCTGAACCTCGTCGGCTGGTCCGTCGGTGCGCAGAACGTGCTCAAGGGCGTGCTCGTCGTCCTCGTCGTGATCATCGCCTCGGCCTCCACCGGCACGGGCCGGGCCACCATCCGGCGCCTGCGCGCCTCACTCTCCCCGGGCTCGTCCCGGGCGGTCCCCACCACCACAGAAAAGAAGGAGTCCCTTCATGGCTGACCTCGACGACCTCCGCGACGGAACCGACTTCTCGGGGGCCAGCGCTCCCTCCGCCGGTTTCCACCTGAAGGGGCAGTCGGGCCAGGACTGGGGCATGCGCGCGCGTCTGTCGCGCGTGTTCGACCCGGCCGACGGCAAGACCCTCATGCTGGCCTTCGACCACGGTTACTTCCAGGGCCCCACCTCGGGTCTCGAGAACCTCGAGCGGTCCATCCTGCCGCTGGTCCCGCAGGCCGACGCGCTCATGTGCACCCGCGGTGCCCTGCGCACCACCATCCCGGCCGAGAACGGCAAGGGCATCGTGCTGCGCGCCTCCGGCGGCCCCAGCGTCCTCAAGGAGCTCTCGGACGAGGAGATCGCGGTCTCGATCGACGACGCCGTGCGCCTGGATGCGGCCGCCCTCGCGGTGCAGGTGTTCATCGGCGGTGACAACGAGACCAAGTCGGTCAAGAACCTCACCACGCTCGTCGACCAGGGTCAGCGCACCGGCATCCCGGTGCTCGCGGTGACCGCGGTCGGCCGCGACATGGTGCGCGACGCGCGCTACTTCCGCCTCGCGACCCGCATCAGCGCCGAGCTCGGCGCCGCGTTCGTGAAGACATACTACGTCGAGGACGGCTTCGAGACGGTCACCAGCTCCTGCCCCGTGCCGATCGTCATCGCCGGTGGCAAGAAGGTCGAGGAGAAGGAGGCCCTGCGCATCTCCTACCAGGCCATCCAGGAGGGCGCGGCCGGCGTCGACATGGGCCGGAACGTGTTCCAGTCCGAGCACCCCGCGGCCATGCTCTCCGCCATCCGCGGCGTCGTGCACGACGGGCTCACCCCCGCCGAGGCCTACGAGCTCTTCCAGTCCCTCTCCCACTGAACCGGTCTTGCGGGCGCCCCGGACGGGGCGCCCGCAAGCGTGAAGGACCACAGCACATGCCCCGTCTCAACACTTACAGTGCGCCGCGTTCGGCGGATGTCGTCGTCATCGGCGCCGGCATCAACGGCCTCGCCATCACGCGTGAAGCCGCCGCCCGTGGCCTTCACGTCGTCATGATCGACCGCGACGACATCGCCGCCCGCACCTCGGCGATCTCGACCCGCCTCATCCACGGCGGGCTCAAGTACCTGCCGCGGATGGAGATCCCGCTCGTCTTCGAGTCGATCCGGGAGCGGAACATCCTGCTGACCACGGCGCCCCACCTCGTGCTGCCGTACCCCATGCTCATCCCCTTCGCCCGGTGGAACAAGACCCCCGGCTGGCTGATGTCGTGCGGCCTGATCGTGCACGACGTGCTCGCCATCGGCAAGAAGCTGCCGCTGAACCGCATCGTGTTCTCCGGCCGGCTCAAGCGCGACTGGCCCTCCGTCGCCAAGGCCGGCGTCAAGTGGGGCGGTCTCTTCCAGGACGCCCACGTGCCGGTGACCGAGCGCTTCGCGACCGAGATCGCGATCGACGCGGACCGGCACGGCGCCACCATCCTGACCCACACCCCCGTCGTCTCGCTGCTGCGCGAGGGTGGCCGCGTCGCGGGCGTCGTCTACCGCGACCGCGTCACGGGCGAGGAGCGGGAACTCCGCGCCCCGGTGGTGGTCAACGCCGCCGGCCCGTGGGTGGACAGCGTCCTCGACCTCGCCGGCCCCCACGCCCGCAAGATCGGCCCCACCAAGGGCAGCCACCTCGTCGTGGACTCCTTCCCGGGCGCCCCCGACACCTGCATCTTCTTCGATTCGCCCCAGGACGGCCGGCCGATGTTCGTGCTGCCCTGGTGGGACGGCCGGTTCATGATCGGCACGACCGATCTGCCCTATGACGGCTCGATCGAGGACATCGCGATCGACGAGGACGAGGTCGCCTACCTGCTGCACTCGGTGAACACGATCATCCCGGAGGCGGGGCTTGCTCCCGCGGACGTGCTCTGGTCGTACTCCGGCGTGCGCCCGCTGCCCTACGTCGCCGATCTGAAGGACCCGTCCTCGGTCAGCCGAGACAGCGAGATCATCGTCCACGACGGCGATGCGTCCGGGCTCATGACGATCATCGGCGGCAAGTACACGACGCACCGCGCGCTCGGCGAGCAGACCCTGCGCAAGATCGAGAAGGCGCTCGGGATGCCGCGCGAGGCCTCGCCGACCCGAGAGGCACGGTTCCCCGGGGCGCCCGCCGAGACCGTGGGCCGCTTCCGCGCCGAGTTCATCGCCCGCAGCGCCCTGCCCGAGCGCAGCGCCGCCCGTCTCGCCGACGTGTACGGCGCCCTCGCCCGGCCGATCGAGATGCTCGCCGCATCCGATCCCGCCCTCGCCGAGGTCATCGACGAGGAGTCCGGCGCGATCGCCGCCGAGGTGCTGCACGCCGTCCGCGAGGAGGGCGCCGTCACCCTCGAGGACGTCCTGCTGCGGCGCACCGTGATCGCCCTCGGCAGCGACGTGGGCCTCGCCGCCGCGCCGCGCGCGGCCGCGGTGCTCGTCACCTACGCCGGATGGACCCCCGAGCAGGCGGATGCCGAACTCGCGCGATACCGTGATTCGGTTCGCCGCTTCATGCCGCGAGCGCTACGAGCAGGGACCGCTCCGAGCGGAATGCTCTGAGCGCGGAAGAAGGACGACGCACCATGAAGACCTGTGTCATCGGCATCGATGTCGGGCTGACCTCGGCCAAGGCCGCCGCTTTCGACGAACGCGGCGACGAGATCCGCACCGTCTCCGCACCGAACCCCCGGGTGGCGGTGTCGCGCGAGCGGCAGGAGATCGACATGGACGCCCTGTGGGACGTGGTCGCGGACGTGCTCCGCGACCTCACCGCGGAGCTCCTGCGCGAGGGGTGGACGATCGGTGCGATCGCCGCGACCGGCCACGGCAACGGGCTCTACCTCGTCGATGACGAGCTGCGTCCGGTGCGCCCCGCGATCGCCTCGACCGACAGCCGCGCGGAGGGCGTCGTCGCCGCCCTCGACCCCGCGCACGTCGAGCGGGTGCGCCTGCTCACCGGATCGATGCCGTGGGCGGCGCAGCCCGGTGTGCTGCTGCGGTGGCTGCACGACAACGAGCCGGAGACGCTGGCGAAGGCCCGGTGGGCCCTCACCTGCAAGGACTGGCTCACGGTGTGCCTCACGGGTGCGCCCAGCGCCGACTACTCCGACGCATCCGGATGCGGCCTGGTCAACCTCAGCGCCCGCGCCTACGAGCCCGCGGTCCTCGATCTGCTCGGCCTCCCGCAGGAGGACGCCCGGCTGTTCCCCGCCCTCCGCGGCTCGGACGAGATCGTCGGCGCGGTGACGGCCGCCGCATCCGAGCGCACCGGCGTCCCGGCCGGGACCCCGGTCGCGGCCGGCTGCATGGACTGCGTCGCCAGTGCCCTCGGGGCCGGTGCCACCGCCCTCGGTGACGTCACCGTGATCGTCGGCACCTGGGCGATCAACAGCGTCGTCGTGCCCGCCGATACCGTGCCCCCGCGCGTGACGCTGAACGCCCTGCTGCCGGACGAGAACGCCATGCTCGCGATGGAGGTCGCCCCGACATCCGCCGCCAGCATCGAGTGGGCGGCCGGTCTCCTCGGCGCGAGCGCCACCATCCCGGTCACTCCGCGCGATCTGCTGGAGGCGGGCCAGGACGCCCCGCCGCTCGCCGACGGACTGCTGTTCCTGCCCTTCATCCACGGCGCGCCCGAGCACCTCGGGGCATCCGGCACGTTCCTCGGGATCAAGGACAGTCACGGTTACGCGCACGTCGCCCGCGCGGTGGCGGAGGGCATCACCCAGTACCACCGGGTGCAGCTCGGGAAGGTGCGCTCGAGCGGCGCCGCCGTCTCGGACGGCCCCTGGACCCTCGCCGGCGGCGGAGCGAAGAACCCCGTCTGGGCGCAGATGTTCGCCGACATCGTCGGGCATCCGATGCGCCGCCAGCTCGGCACCGAGCTGGGCGCCCGCGGCGTCTCGTCGCTGGCCGCCCACGGCGTGGGCATGGTCACCGACGCCTGGAACACCGAGCCCGACCCGCGACTGGTGGTCGCGCCGGGGGAGGCCGCGGCGGACTACCGCACGCAGGCCGCGACATTCGACCGCGTCCTCACCGCGATGCGGGGAGTCTGGGAGGCCTGCGCATGACCGATCACCGGAACGCCGTCGACGAGATCGTGCGGGTCAGCCGCGCGCTCGGCGCCGACCCCGCCTTCGTCCTGCACGGCGGCGGCAACACCTCCATCAAGACGACCGGCACCGACGTGACCGGCGCCACTGTCGAGCTGGTCCTCGTCAAGGGCAGCGGCTGGAACCTCGGCACGATCGAGGCCGCCGGGTTCGCCCCGCTGCGCCGCGACCGCCTGCACGAGCTGCTGCAGCTCGAGCACCTCGACGATGCCACGATGGTTAATGAGCTGCGCCAGGCCTCCCTGGACGCGGGCGCACCCACCGCATCCATCGAGGCCCTGCTGCACGCCTACCTGCCCGGACGCGTCGTGCTGCACTCGCACGCCGACGCGATCGTGTCGCTCACCAACCGCGACGTGCCGGATGCCGACATCGCCGGCATCCTCGGCGAGGGCGTGCTCGTGCTGCCCTACGTCATGCCGGGCTTCCCGCTCGCCCGGCTCATCGCCGGGACCGATGTGACCGGCGTCGACGCGGTCGTCCTGCGCAACCACGGCCTGTTCACCTTCGGGGACGACGCGGATGCGACGCTCGCCCGCCACCGCGAACTCGTCGCGCGCGCCGCGGACGCGGCCGGGGTGACCGCCTGGGGCGACCCGGGGGAGAGCGTGCAACGCTGCGGTGATGCGGAGACCATCGCGGAGCTGCGTTCGGCCGTGTCCGCCTGCGCCGGGCGGCCGATGCTCGTGCGCCAGTCCGCATCCGCCCGCGGTCTCGCCTTCGCCCGGCGCGACGACCTCGAGACCGTCACCGGCCGCGGCACCGCGACCCCCGAGCACGTCCTCTACACGAAGCGCTCCCCGCTCGTCGGGACGGATGTCGCCGCGTACGCCGAGCGGTACCGCGCGTACGTCGCGGCGCACCGGTCGCGGAGTGCGACCGGGATCACGGAGCTCGACCCGGCGCCGCGGGTCGTGTTCGACCGCGACCTCGGCTTCCTCGTAGCCGGCGAGTCGGTGTCCGCCCTGCGGGTCACCAGCGACGTCGCGCTGCACACCATGGACGTCATCGATGCCGCCGACCGGCTCGGCGGCTACCGCTCGCTCGACGAGGGCGACACGTTCGACATCGAGTACTGGTCGCTCGAGCAGGCGAAGCTCGCCGGACGCACGCGCAAGCCCCTGACCGGCGAGGTCGCGATCGTGACCGGCGCCGCATCCGGGATCGGCCGCGCCGTGGCCGAGCAGCTCGCCGCCGACGGCGCCGCCGTGATCGGGATCGACCTCTCCGAGGCGGTGCGCACGGTCGTCCCCGGGGACGCCTGGCGTGGCGTCGTGGGCGACGTGAGCGACCCGGCCGTCCTCGCCACCGCCGTGGATCTCGCGGTGCGGGACTTCGGCGGCATCGACATGGTCGTGATCGCGGCCGGGATCTTCCCGCCCAGCCAGCCGATCGCCGAACTCGACGACGAGGTGTGGGACCGCGCGTTCCGCGTGAACGTGACCGCGGCGGCGCGGCTGCTGCGCGCCGTGCACCCGTTCCTGCGCCGCGCACCCCGCGGCGGGCGCGTCGTGCTGGTCTCGACCAAGAACGTCGTGGCCCCCGGTCCCGGGGTGGCCGCGTACTCCGCGAGCAAGACCGCCGCGGCCCAGCTCGCGCGCGTCGCCGCCCTGGAATGGGCGGGTGACGGCATCCGGGTGAACCAGGTGGAGCCGGATGCGGTGTTCGACACCGCGATCTGGACGCCCGAACTGCTCGCCGCGCGCGCTGCGAACTACGGGCTCACGGTGGAGGAGTACCGCACCCGCAACCTGCTGCAGGTGGAGGTGCGCAGCGCCACGGTGGCCGAGGCCGTGGTGGCGTTCTGCGAGTCGTTCCCCGCGACGACCGGAGCACACCTGAGCGTGGACGGCGGCAACGACCGCGTGATCTGAGGCTGCGGGTCGGGCGGCTTCTCTCTCCCGCGAGACTGCACGCACACCACGAGACGGACGTAACCAGCCGCTGTTTCGTGCTGGCTATGCAGTCTCGCGGGAAGGGGATGCCGCGGCGCGGGGCAGACGGTCGGGCAGGGGCGGGGCGGGTGGGTCAGGCGGGGCGCGGGGCCGCGGAGCGGCGGAGGGCGCGACCGGCCTCGCGGTACCACTGCGCGCACAGGACGGCGACGATGACCGCGTCGACGAGATCCCCGGCCGTGAACATCAGCATCGCGCCGGCCTCGGCATCCGCCGCCCGCACGCCCATGGGTGGATCCGAGTAGATCACCTTCGTGAGGATCCCGTGCGCCGCGAGGACCAGCACGAGCACCGCGGCGCGCATCGGGTAGCCCGCCCGGTGCGGGGCGGGGTCCACCGGGACGAGGGAGACCGTGAAGAGGTACCCGGCCAGCAGGAGATGGGTCATCACGAACAGGTGCACCCACGCGCTCCGCTGCATCGCCTCGAACAGCGGCGTCGTGTAGAGCACCCAGAGACCGCCGACGTTCAGCACCGCCGCGACCGCCGGTGTCGTGAGGATACGGGCCGGGATGCTGCGCAGCATCCCGGACAGCCGTCGCGCGGGGACGAGCGGAAGAGACCGGAGCGCGAGCGTGACGGGCGCGGCGAGGACGAGGAAGACGGGCGCGACCATCCCGACCAGCAGGTGCGCCCAGGTGTGGGCGACGAAGTCCCCGTGGGACGCTGCGGCGAGCGGACCCACGAACCCGGAGGCAGCGGCGGCGATCCCCGCGACCCACAGCGCACTGCGCCACCACGGCCACGCCCGCCCGCGGTGCCGCTGCAATCCCACGCCGATCGCGTACGCGAGCAGCGCGAAGCCGAACGGCGTCGCCAGGTATACCTCGGCGGAGACGGCGGAGGAGTCGTGACCGTGCACGGGTCAGCCCGCGGACGCCGGCGCGCGCCGGGTGCGGACCGTCAGCACGATCCCGGCCACCACGAGAGCCGCGGCCACGACGTTCCAGATCACGTCGTAGACGATCAGGTCGGGCACGTAGCGGATCTGATGGATGCCGAGCAGCTTGTGCTGGATGGTGCCGTCGTAGAGCTGGAATGCGCCGGCGCCCAGCAGTACGCCGCCCCACCAGCGCGGCCACCGCAGCGGTCCGCGGCGGCGCAGGTCTGCGAGGAGGAAGAGGCCGCCGATCGTCGCGAGCCAGCTGACGGCGTGGAAGACGCCATCCGAGACGAGTCCGAGTGCGGGCGTGCCGCGGTCGTAGAAATGGTGCCAGTGCAGGATCTGGTGGAACACCGCCTCGTCCAGGAACGCGACGAGACCGACGCCGAACAGGATGCCGGACCACAGGGTGCGGGTCGACAGGTCGGCACGTGGGGCGGTCTGCCTCTCTGTTCCGGCGAGGTCACCCGTTGTCATGCGCTCTCCCTTCTCGGCGCGACCGATCGGCGTGCCCGGCCCGTTGGTCGAGCCTGCCGGGAGGTCCCGCATCCGCGCAGGTCCTTGACACGGCCCGCGCGGCGCGCTCGCCCGCCCGCGCCCCCGCGCCATCCATCCCCGCGAGACTGCACGCACAGCACGAGACGGACGTAACCAGCCGCTGTTTCGTGCCGCCTATGCAGTCTCGCGGGAAAAGAAGGGGGGGGCGGGGGAGGGGAGGGACAGGGGAGGGGGGGCTACCCCCATCGGGGCGGAAACGCCAGCCCCCCGGGCGCAACGAGGTCGAGATGTAACGTGAATGCACCGCAGGGGGCTTCGGCCCCGTTGATCGCTAAAGAAGGGGGTTCTATGGGACTCGACGACAAGATCAAGAACGCTGCCGAAGACCTGTCCGGCAAGGCGAAGGAGTCCACCGGCAAAGCCACGGACAACGAGCGCCTCGAGGCGGAGGGCCAGGGCGAACAGACCCGGGCCAGCCTCAAGAAGGCCGGAGAGAACGTCAAGGACGCGTTCAAGTAAACCGTCCACTCACGACCAGGCCCCCGGAAGCGCATCGCTTCCGGGGGCCTCCTCGTGTGCGGGGCGATCACCCCACCGGCCGGGGATCAGCCTCCGGACGGGTTGTCGACCGGCATGCCCTGATCGTCCGTGGTGTCGGGCAGATCCGGGTTGCCGGAGTCGTCGGGGGCGCCCCCGGATGCGGTGTCCGCTTCCTCGTCCGCGCCCGGGTCGCCGTGGGTGTTGTGGGTCGATTCGTCGTGCGTCATCTCGTCACCTCTCTGCCATGGGGCGTGCGGGGCATGCGCGCCTGACCGGCGACGTTACGGCCCTGCTCGATCGATCTGGAAGGGGTTGACGGCGCCGGAGAGCCCGGTGAACCCGGCGCCGCTGCGGCAGAGCGGCCGGCATCCCGCCGCCTGGGGGCGAGTCGGCGGCGGGATGCCGGACGAGGGGCGGTCCGTACAGACCGAGTGCAGGGCGGGACGGGGCCCGATGAGACCGTCTCGGGCGCGGGCGGCGTGCCGCCTCCCGCGCGGTCGGTGAGCGCGGGCTCCGGTGCAGGCCGAGGTCAGGCCGCGAACCGCGGCCGCGGGGTGCGGCCGGTCGGGGCGGGCGAGGCGACGACGGCGGGGATGCGCGCGTCCAGATCGATCGTGAGTCCGGCCGACGAATTGGCCTCGTTCGCCATCTCCTTGAGCAGGTCCGGGTTCAACTGCTCCGGCTCGTTCGTCTGGAAGACGAAGCGCAGCGGGATCGCCGGCTGCAGCCACAGCGTGGTGCGCCCCCCGGCGCCGCCGGCGGGGGAGTGCGCCCAGGACACCGTGAAGCTCTCGCCGCGGCGGAGCTTGGTGGCCGCGACGACTTTGAGGTGGGCGAGGACGGGATCGGGGATGAGGATCGGGTCGGCGGTGTTGCCGTAGTAGAGGTTTCCCATGTCGATCTCGCTCTCCGGGGGGATGGTCGGTGTCAGGGACAAGCTAGCCCTAATTAGCTAGCTCGTCTAGCTACCTTTTCCTGCCGGTGCGGAGAGTTGATCAGCGTGCACTGATGGCGGTGAGCACGTCCTGCAGGAAGTCGGCGATGACGGCGGAATCCTCCGGGGACAGGCGGGCGGCGAGAGCGCGCAGTCGCGAGGTGAGCGGATCGACGTGGTCGGCGTGGATGCTGTCGTCCATGGGGGTGACGAGCTTCTTGCGGCGGTCCGTCGGGTGAGGGGAAACCGTCGCGATGCCGGCGCGGCTGAGGCGATCGACGATGGCGGTCACCGCCGGGGGTGTCAGGTGGAGCCGTGCGGCGATGAACGACGGCGTGATCTCCGAGCCACGTGCCGTCTCCTCCAGGATCAGCCGGATGACGGCGCGGTCCGCGTCGCTGAAACCGGAGGGGGAGCTGCGCTGGCGCACCAGCTGGGCGTCGACGAGGCGGAGCTGCTCGACCAGCCGAGCCACGCGCTCGGGTCGGTCCGGGTCGCCCTCCGTGGGTGCCTGTGCGCTGTCGATGGGATGTGCGGCGCTGGTCATGGTGCCCTTCGTCGTCCCTCGCTGCGAGCGCGGCTGCCGAGCGCAGATGAGGAATGGATGAGAACTAGGAAGTTCACTATCGAAATGTTAAACCATGAACTAACCTGGCGACAGGCCCACATCAGGGCCGAGAAGAGAACGATCCCCACCGGGATCGCTGACGGAAGGTCTGCGCGATGGGCAGTTTGTACTACGGATCCGACCCCGAGCCGATCGAGATGCCCGACCGTCTGCTCGCACACGTCAAGGTCGTGATCGCCACGAAACTGCGTCGTGGCGAGAGCTTCACTCTCTCCTGGAGGCACACGACTGACGCGCCCGCGGGACGGAGCACGCTCTGGCTGCACCCGGCGATTCCGCTGCGCATCGTCTTCGACGACGCGGAGCCGGAGGTTCTGGATCCGCGCTGGCTGCAGGAGCTGGCCGTCAGCGCGAGCTCGACCGGCGGTCTGAGTGTGTCGCTGGAGGCCGAGGCGGACGCCGTCCGCCTCCCGCAGGCCACCTGAGGCCGGGCACGACACAGCCGGTCACCGGGCGAGGAAGCTCAGCAGGATCTCGTTGAACGCGTCCGCATGGCTCACGTTGAGCCCGTGCGGACCTCCCGGGATGACCGCCAGCTCGCTGCCCGCGATGGCGCGGTGCGTGCGAGCCCCCGATCCCTCGAGCGGTACGATCCCGTCGCTGTCGCCGTGCAGCACGAGCACGGGCACGTCGATGCGGGCGAGGTCCTGCCGGAAGTCCGTCGTGCCCCAGGCGTGCATGGCCGCCAGAGCGGCGTGGTGATCCGCGTCGCCGGTCATGGCGAGCGCCTGCCGGCGCTGCTCCTCGGTGACCTTCAGCACGCCGTCCGCCGAGAAGAAGTCCCGCGTGAACTGGTCGTAGAACCCCTCCTCGTCGGTACGGAGGGCCTTCTCCATGGCGGCGGCCGCCTCATCCGTGAGCGGGCCCTCGGGGTTGTCGTCGCTGTGGCGCAGATACGGCGTGACGGCGGCGGCGAAGACGACGCTGCGGATGCGGTCGCTCCCGTGCCGGGAGAGGTAACGGGCGACCTCGCCTCCGCCCATCGAGAAGCCGACCAGGGTCACGTCCCGGAGATCCAGCTCCGCGAGCACCGCGGCGAGATCATCCGCGAAGGTGTCGTAGTCGTACCCGGTGCGCGGTTTGCTGCTGCGCCCGAAGCCGCGCCGGTCGTAGGTGACGACGCGGTAGCCGGCCCCGGCGAGCGGCGGAGCCTGCTCCGACCAGGATTCGCCGGAGAGCGGCCAGCCGTGGATGAGGACCACGGGCCGCCCCGGACCGCCCGTGTCGTCGGCGTGGAGTTCGACGTTCTTCAACAGTCCGTGATGCGCGGTGATCTCGCTCATGCCCCCATTGTGCGGACGGCCCCCTCCCCGGGCGCCAGGGGTTGACGCGGCCACTGCGGGTGGGGAGGCTCAGTGGGCAGTGGGCGGGTCCGTCGCGAGAGTCAGGATGCGGACCACCTCGCCGAGGGCCGGCATCATCTCAGCGGCCATCTGCTCGTACACCGCCCAGGAGCGGCGGTAGGGATCGACGACGTCGTCCTCGCCGGGCTCGGCGGGGGGATCGAGTTCCCCGCGGACCCCGGTCAGGTGCGTCAGCAGGGCGGCCAGACGCGCGGCCGGGTCGCTGCCGGCGGCGTCCGCGATCCGCCTCGCCTCCTCATCCGGCACGTGCTGCGCCAGGCGCGCGAGTTCGCGGACGGTGAACGTGCGGCGCACCTGGGCAGGGGTGAGCTCCACCACGGCGCGCCGATGCTCGCGCGTCATCGCGAGGATCAGATCGGGCTCGACGAGATGGGACTCGTTCAGCCAGCGGGCCCGGTGGCCGGAGATGAGCTCCTCCGGCACCCCGTACTGGCGGGCCAGCTGCTGTGCCTCGGGCGTCATCGGGTCGTCGATCAGCGCGCGCACGCCGGCGCTGGCGACTCGGACCCCGCGGGCACCCAGCTCGTCCTGCAGGATGACCTCCGCGAACGGCGAGCGGCAGATGTTCCCGGTGCAGACCGTGAGGACGGTGATCATGGGCTTCCTCGTCGCGATGGTGTGGTCGGCGTAGACGGCGGAGGGCGGAGCCGCCCCGCACCGCCCGGTAACGTGGGCGCCGTGAGCGAGTCTATCGATCGGCGTGGCGAGCACCCCTCCGAGACGCCTCCCGTCGGGGACGTGCCGGATGCGGCGGGCGACGGGCCCGGGCGCTCGTCGCGCTTCTCGCGGTCGGAGTCCGGCGAGTGGGTCGCCGAGCGCACCGGCGTCGAGCCGTTCAGCGCAGGGGTGGGCGCCGCGCTCGCCGCGGGCGGCGGGACCGGCACGCTCGTGACCGGACCGCTCGACGCGGCGGACACGCTCGCCGTGCCCGACGATGCCGAGGAGCGGGAGCGACGCCGGCGACGCCGGCCGCGAGCACCCCGGATGTGGCTGCAGGGCGGCACGTCCACGCAGCCCTGGGGATGGATGCTGGTGGGCTGGGCACTGATCTCGCTCGGGGCGGGTGTGCTGGTCGCGACCATCGTCCGGGAGCTCGTCGGCGGGACGCTCGGCGGATGGATCGCCACCGTCATCCTGTGGGCGGCGATGATCGTGCCCGTCGTGCTCGCCTTCGCCCGCTCCGTGCCGCGCGGCCTCATGCGCTTCCGCGCCACCGACGTGCTCTTCGGCCTCGTCTTCGGAGTGGTTCTGCGGTTCGTGGCGGGCGGCCTCGAGCAGGCCGCATCCGGTCGCGCCGCCTGGCCGGCATACCCCACGGTGGACGGACGCCTCTCCGGGGACTGGTGGTTCACCGACCTCGCCGTGCCGGTCGTGGTGGCCCCGGCGATCGAGGAGTTCTTCTTCCACGCGCTGCTCCTCGTGGCGCTGTACACCGCGTTCCGCAGGCTGACCCGCCAGCGCGTCGTCGCCGGCTTCGGCGCGGCGCTGGTGAGCACCGGGCTCTTCGTGCTGCTGCACGAACTCACCGGCTCGCTCGGCGTCACGTGGCCCTCCGCGACCACGATCGGCCTGGTCGGCCTGGTCGGCTCGGTGCTGGTCCTGCTCACCGGACGCATCTGGGGCGCGGTGCTCACCCACGTCGTCTTCAACGCCACGTTCGTGCTGCTCGCCCTGGTCGGAACCCTCACGGGTGTCGGCGGGGGCGCCCTCTCCTGACGCTGCGCGACGCGGGCCCTCGCCTACCGAGCCACGCCGCCGCTGTCAAGAGACGCGGGGCCCGTTCTCTCTCGGAGGAGGATTCTCCAATCCCACCAGGAGAGAGGAGACGCCTGTGCCGCTCGACCAGCTGGCGACCGTCGACGCCGCCGGGCCCGGAGCGGAACCTGCCGCCCGCACCATCCGCGTCGCCACGGTGCCCGCGTCCCACGTGTACGTGCGGCACCTCGACCCCGTGCACCCGCTCAGCGGGCTGCCCCGCATCGATCGGTTGCCCGACCCCGATCCGGACGACCCGCGCCGTTCCACCGTCTCCACCTGGTGGCCGCCGGTCATGCTGCAGCCGGAGTGGGTGCGCGAGCACGCGGACGAGTTCGACGTCTTCCACCTGCAGTTCGGCTTCGACGCCCGGACCCCCGCGGAACTGGCCGAGCTCGCCGCCGCGCTGCGGGAGGCAGGCCGCCCGTTCGTGTACACGGTGCACGACCTCCGCAACCCGCACCACGAGACCCGGGAGGCGCACGACGCCCAGCTGGACGTGCTGATCCCCGCCGCGGACGCCCTGATCACCCTCACGCCGGGAGCGGCCGAGGAGATCCGACGGCGGTGGGGCCGGGTCGCGCACGTCCTCCCGCATCCGCACGTCGTGGACACCGAGCGGATGCGGGCCGCGCGCGCACGCCGGGAGGCGGAGCCGGTCCACCCGGACCGCCCGTTCCGGGTGGGGGTGCACGTGAAGAGCCTGCGACCCAGCATGAACCCGCTCCCCGTCCTCCGCGTCCTCACCGACGCCGTCGCGGACATCCCCGGTGGGGTGCTGCAGGTCAACGGTCATCGTGACGTGCTGGAGCCCGGCGGCGCGAAGTTCGACCCGGCGCTCGCCGACTACCTCCGCGCGCAGGAGCGTCGCGGCCGGATCGACCTGCGCGTGCACGACTTCCTCCCGGACGACGAGCTGTGGGAGTACCTCGAGTCCCTCGACGTCTCGGTGCTGCCGTACCGGTTCGGGACGCATTCCGGGTGGCTGGAAGCGTGCCGCGACCTGGGGACCGCGGTCATCGCGCCCGACTGCGGGTACTACCGCGAGCAGGGACCGGTCCTGGAGTACCGCAATCACGAGGGCGGAGTGGATGCCGCGTCGTTGCACGCGGCGGTGCGGCAGGCCCTCGCCCTGGGCCGGCCACGTCCGGCACCGGGCGAGGAGCGCATCCGGGAGCGGCAGCTCGTCGCGTCCGCGCACGCACATCTCTACCGGAGTCTGATGTGAGTCTCCGGATCTGCCTGATCGCCTCCAGCAGGTTCCCCGTCGCCGAGCCGTTCGCCGGAGGGCTCGAGGCACACACGCACACGCTGGCCGGTGCCCTCCTCGCGCGCGGGCACCGCGTGTCGATCTACGCGGCGCCCGGCTCGGACCCCGCCCTGAACGTGCAGACGCTGGACGTCGCCCCGTACGTCCCCACCGGGGCGGCGAGGCGCGACGTCGCAGCGCCGCCGGATGCCTGGATGCAGGAGCACCACGCCTACCTCTCGCTGATGCTCGACCTGCAGCGCACGGGGCGCGACCGCTTCGACCTCGTGCACAACAACAGCCTCCACCACCTGCCGATCGCGATGGCGGCGGCCCTCGACGTGCCCATGGTCACGACGCTGCACACCCCGCCGACGCCGTGGCTGGAATCCGCCCTACGGCTCTCGGCCCGCGCCTCCGCCTTCGTCGCGGTCAGCTCCGCCACCGCGGCGGAGTGGGCGCAGACCGTGGCGCCCGCGGTCATCCGCAACGGCGTCGATGTGGAGCGGTGGCTTCCGGGACCGGGCGGGACGGACGCGGTCTGGTTCGGTCGGATGGTGCCGGAGAAGGGCCCGCACCTCGCGATCGAAGCGGCCCGGCGCGCGGGCGCGCCGCTCGTGCTGGCCGGTCCCCTCCACGACCCGGAGTACTTCCGCCGGGAGATCGCCCCCCGCCTCGGCGACGGGATCCGGTACGCCGGGCACTTGGACAGCGAGCAGTTGATCCACCTGGTCGGCCGGTCCGCCGTGGCGCTGGTCACCCCGCGCTGGGAGGAGCCGTACGGGCTGGTCGCGGCCGAGGCGATGGCCTGCGGAACCCCGGTGGCAGCGTTCGCCCGCGGCGGACTCGTCGAGCTCGTCGGCGAGGAGGGCGGCCGGCTCTGCACGCCGGACGATCCGGATGCGCTCGCCGACGCCATGCGCGCGGCCGTTCGGCTGCCGCGCAGCGGGGTCCGTGAGCTGGCGGAACGGCACCTCTCGCTCGCGGCCATGGTCGACGGGTACGAGCGGGTGTACCGGGCCCTCGTGGACACCCCCGTCGCAGCGTGATCGGCTACTACGTCCATCACCACGGTCGCGGGCACCTCGTGCGCGCGCAGGCCGTGGTCGCGCATCTGGCGGAGCCGGTCACGGTCTTCTCGTCCCTCCCGCGGCCGGACGGGTGGGCGGCGGAATGGGTCGTGCTCCCCCTCGACACGGCCGAGGCCGTGACCGGACAGACGGCGTACGGGCGGCTGCACTGGGTGCCGACCGGGGTGCCGGGGCTGCGCGATCGGATGGCGGCCGTCGCCCGGTGGATCGCCAGGACGGCACCGACCGTGTTCGTCGTCGACGTGTCGGTCGAGATCGCTCTGCTCGCGCGCCTGCACGGCGTGCCGGTGGTCACGTTCGCGCTTCCCGGGGAACGGGAGGACGCGGCGCACCGGCTCGGCTACGACATCTCCGACGCGATCGTCGCGACCTGGCCGGCGGCGGCGGGGGAGTGCCTGACCGGGCTGTCCGCATCGGCGGCGCGGCGGGTGCACCACGTGGGCGGGCTGTCGCGCTACGACCCCTCCGCCGCGACGGTTCCCTCGGCCGGCGGCTCCGGGCACCGGCACGCGGTCGTCCTCACCGGAGCGGGCGGCGACGGGTTCACCGCCGAGCTCGTGCGATCGGCGGTGCAGAAGACCCCGGGGTGGCGGATCAGCCATCTCGGCGGCGGCTCCGGCCGGTGGGTGGACGACCCGTGGGACCTCCTGCGCAGCGCCGACGTCGTCGTCGTCCACGCCGGTCAGAACGCGATCGCGGATGTCGCGGCGGCACGGCGACCCGCGATCGTCGTCCCTCAGCAGCGGCCGCACGGGGAGCAGTCCGCGACCGCACGCGTCCTCGCCGGCGGGCGGTGGCCGGTGATCGTCGTGGACGATCCGCCGGAGGGTTCGTGGGCGACGCTCCTGGAGCGGGCGGCGGGGCTGGACGGCGATACCTGGTCGGGATGGGTGGACGGTGCGGCGGCCCCGCGGACCGCGCAGATCATCGCGGATGTCGCGGGCGGACGGCTGCCGGCATGAGTCGCGTGGCGCTCATCACGATCGCCCGGGGCAGGCATGCGCACTGGCTGCGGCAGAGCGACGCGGTCCGGCGGTCCGAGCGCGCACCCGACGACCGCATCCTGGTCACGATGGGCGACTCCGAGCTGGCCGAGCTGGCCCGCGCCGACCCGTCCGGGGTGCACGTCGTGGAGCTTCCCGGAGCGGCGCCGGAGCTCCCGCTCGCGCGGGCGCGGAACGCCGGGGCGGAGGCGGCGCTCGCCCGCGGCGCGGACGTGCTCGTCTTCCTCGACGTGGACTGCCTTCCGGTGCCCGGGCTCCTGGGCGCCTATGCGGACGCGGCGGCGATGCCCGCTGTCGGGGCGAGGCTCCTGTGCGGGCCGGTCACTTACCTGGAGCCGCCCCCCGCGACCGGGTACGCGCTCGATCAGCTGCCCGACTCCCCGCATCCGGCGCGTCCCGCACCGGCGCCGGGGGAGGTGCTCCTCGGCGATGACCCCGACCTGTTCTGGTCGCTGTCGTTCGCGCTCACCGCGGAGAGCTGGCGGAGGATCGGCGGGTTCTGCGAGGAGTACATCGGCTATGGCGGCGAGGACACCGACTTCGGGCACACCGCCCGGGATCGCGGTGTGGGGATGGCGTGGGTGGGGTCCGCTCGTGCGCATCATCAGCACCACGAGGTCGAGGACCCGCCGCTGCGGCATCTGGACGCCATCCTGCGCAACGGCGCGCTGTTCGCGGAGCGCTGGGGCCGGTGGCCGATGGCCGGCTGGCTCGATGCCTTCGCCGACCGGGGCCTCGTGGAACGCACGTCCGACGGCGGCTACCGGCGGGTCGGCGCGCCGCCCGGGTGAGGCCGCCTCGGATCACACGAAGGGCCGGGAGGCGTCGATGATGCGGCGGATGCAGCGCGCGGCGGTGAGCTCCTCGGCGACTCCGGACGGCGCCGCATCCGGACGCTCGTCGAGCGCGTGCAGGTACTCCGACAGTGCGGTGTGGGCGGCATCCAGGCGTTCCGCTCCACCGTCGGCCCCCACCGGCGTCGCGACGAGTTCGGCGGCGCCACGGATGGCCCGGGCGAGCAGCTCGCGCACGGTCCCGCTCACGGCGGGGTCGGCCTGGTCGGTCTGCTCGATGAGCACGTCGGCGAGGTCCCGCGCGAAGAAGGCGGTCCGCTCGAGCGCGCGCATGCGCTGGGTGTTCCGATCCTGGTCTTCGCGGTGCCGGCGCCCGCGCGGGTTCCCGCGTCGGCTCCGGTCGCCCTCGCGCACCTCCACGGCCACCTGGCCCACCGTGGCGGACAACTCCTCCATCGCCTGCTGGAGCTCGTCCGCGTCGATCGACCCGCCGGCGACCGCATCCGCCATCTCGCACATACGAGCGGCCACCTCGTCCCGGAGCGCGGAGAGGCGGACGCTCGCGCGCTGCACGTACAGGGGCGGGAAGACGAGCAGGTTCACGGTGATCCCCACCACGACGCCGAAGGCCATCGTCACGAGATAGGACGAGGAGAATCCGTCCGCGTCGCGGCCGCCCAGCAGTAGCACGAACAGGCCGGCCATGGCGATCCACTCCCGCCCCGCCCCGAGCGCGCGGATGCCGCCGAGCGCCACCCCGACACCGACGACGAGACCCACCGCGACGACCCCTGGGCCGCCGAGGGCGACCACGGTGATGCCCCCGAACCCCAGGGCGATGCCCATCGCGAGGCCGAGGAGGGTCTGCGCGCCGGAGCGCGCGGAATCCGCCAGTGTCGAGTACGTGCTCACCAGTACGCCGAGCGGTGCGTAATAGGAGTAGTCCGCGTCGGCGAACGGCACCCACGGGGCCAGGTACCAGGCGATGGCCGCCGCGACCGCGGTCTTGGCCGCGAGCACCAACCGGTCGAGGTCCGCCACGTCGCCGCCCGCCGAGCGCACCACGCCGCTCACTGCGCGTACGCGCATCCTGCTCCGCCTCTCTTCCCGCCCGGGCCCGACCGTACAAGCCCGCCCGGACCCGGCCCGGGGCCCTTGACGGGACCGGCGTGCACAGGCACCGGTCGGCCTCGGGGAGGGATCGGGGAGAATGGGGGATGAGGAGTGAGCGTGCTAAGCTGACTCTTTGGTGCCGTGTCCCTGCTGACACGGACCGCGAACGTGAGCCCTCCACTGGCGTCTTGCGACGGGATCCCCCGGCGCAACCACCCCGGAGTGGGATTCACGAACCTCTCCGTTCGATCAAGAAAGCAGCACTACTGTGACGCGCACTTTCACCCCCAAGGCTGGCGAGATCCAGCGCGAGTGGCTGGTCATCGACGCGACCGACGTCGTCCTCGGACGTCTCGCCTCGCACGTGGCCGTCCTCCTCCGCGGCAAGCACAAGGCCACCTTCGCCAACCACGTCGACAGCGGCGACTTCGTCGTCGTCGTCAACGCCGGCAAGGTCGCTCTGACCGGGCAGAAGCTCGAGCAGAAGAAGGCCTACCGTCACTCGGGCTACCCGGGTGGCCTCAAGTCGGTGACGTACTCGGAGCTTCTCGAGAAGAACCCGGTCCGTGCCGTGGAGAAGGCCGTCCGCGGCATGCTCCCCAAGAACAGCCTGGGTCGCCAGCAGCTGACGAAGCTGAAGGTCTACGCCGGCAGCGAGCACCCGCACGCGGCGCAGCAGCCCAAGGTCTACACCTTCGACCAGGTCGCCCAGTAAGCGCCGAAAAGGATAAGGACACTCCCGTGGCGAACATCGAAGAAACCACCAACTACTCCACCGAGACGCCGGCCGACCTCGACGACGTAGCCGTCGCCGCCGAGCGCCCCGTGCTCTCGGTCCCCGGCGCAGCCGTCGGTCGCCGCAAGCAGGCCATCGCCCGCGTGCGTCTGATCCCGGGCTCGGGCACCATCACGGTCAACGGCCGGGCGTTCGAGGACTACTTCCCGAACAAGCTGCACCAG